>JAAYAT010000175.1 GCA_012719225.1 Verrucomicrobiaceae bacterium | reverse complement strand
TCTCCCGCAAGCTGGAGAAGCCCATTCTCAAACTCGTCGACGAGGATTACAACGAAAGCGGGGCGGGGGAGTTGCTCGCCTCGACTTCGGAAGCGGCCTACGAGGTGAATATCGACATTTTCAACCGCGTCCAGCATACCATCACGGGCTGGCCGGGCGGCAAACCGGATGCTGATGACTCCCACCGACCCGAGCGTTCCAGCCCTTTTCCCAAACGAGTTCTCGTGCTCAGCCCGGAACCGGCGGATGCCTTCATCGGGATGGGGGGCACGATGGAACGGCTCAAGGAACAGGGGCACGAAGTGAAGCTCGTCTTCCAGACCTCGGGCAATCTGCGGGTCGCCGATGTCGCGGCGCTGAACTTCGCCCGGGTGGTCTTGGAAATGGTGGAGACCTCCGCCTCCCTCGAATGGGAGGGCCAGACGACCTACGCGAGGTCCATCCTCGACGCGATCGAGGCCAAAGGGGAGTTCGGGATCGACCCCGATTCGGTTCGGAAACTGAAAGGACTCATCCTGCGCGGGGAAGCGCGCGATGCCGCAAGGATGTGTCGATTGCAACCAGAAGACTGTCAATTTCTCGACATGCCTTTTTACGAATTGGGGAGATACCGGAGATTTCGACTGAAAAAAGCCGATACGGCCGCCTTGGGAGCGGTTTTGGAGGATTTTCAGCCTCACAGCGTTTTCGTCACGGGCGATGCGAGCGATCCCAGTTCTCCGCAGGCGATCGCGTTCCGCGCCTTCGCCGGAGCCTGGGCGGTGCGGGCTGGGGAAAAAACGCCGGATTGCAAGGTGTGGCTCTACCGGGGGCGCGACCGGCCCTTTGCCGCCCACGAGATCGACATGGCGGTGCCGATGAGCCCCGATCAACTCGATCAGAAGGTCGAGGCCACCCGCAAATTCATGTCCATCAACGAGACCGACCTCACCGCCGCCTCGCGCAACCAGGAGACCGCGAAGATCTACGATGCCCTGGGAATGGCGGAATACGAGGCGATCGAGGCCTTCCGCCGCTGGGAGTCGGAAGGGGACGGGGAGACTTCGTGATGGCGTGGATCGAGGTCAAAGTGAAACCGAACGCCCGGGAATCCGTCCTTTCGCAAGTAGAGGGCGGCACATGGGTGGCCCGTCTCAAATCGCCTCCGGTCGACGGCAAGGCGAACGCGGAGCTGATCGCCCTCGTCGCCAAACAATTTTCCGTGCGGCGAGGGGACGTGAAAATCAAAACAGGGTCTGCCTCTCGGCTGAAGAGGGTTGAAATCACCGGAGATACCGGCCGGTAGCCGGGAAAGGCGTCGTCACGGCGGTTTCTCCCGGTCCGACCCGCTCCGGTGGCTGGGGGATGCTGGCGCGATCCCGTGAAGAGAGGGAACCCTATCTTTTCAGAGGGATGCATCGTATTCTACGGAAAAATGCCAAAAGATCGGGGAACCGGTGTCGAAGAGAGTGTGACACCCGCCTTGTTCTTTTGTTTTTTTGCTCTATCCCTACCATCATGATTCGAAAAATCCTGTTTCTCGCTGCCTTGTCTTTGCTCGGAGCCTCCGGTTCTCATGCCGAGACCGTCGTCAACCGAGCCGCTCTGGGAATGTTCCAACCGCTCATCGAGGTTGCCGATAATCCGGAGAATCCGGTTACCGACGAGGCGGTGAATCTGGGCCGCATGCTCTACTACGAAACCCGTCTCTCGGAAGACCGGTCCTTGTCCTGCAACACCTGCCACGATCTCGCCAGCTATGGCGACGATGGATTGAAAACATCGAAGGGGATAGACGATCAGGTGGGAGGGCGTTCGGCTCCGACGGTCTACAACGCCGCGATCCACATTTCCCAGTTCTGGGACGGCCGGGCCAAGGATGTCGAGGAACAGGCGATAGGCCCGGTCACCAACCCCATCGAGATGGGGATGCCGGATCCCGCCTATGTGTTGAAGGTGCTGAAGTCCATCCCCGGATATGTCGAAGCCTTCCAAACCGCTTTCCCGGATGAGGAGGAACCGCTCACCTTCGTCAACGTCGGCAAGGCGATCGGTGCTTTCGAGCGCAAGCTGATGACTCCGGCACCGTTCGACGACTTCCTCAAGGGGGACGACGCGGCGCTCACCGATGCCGAGAAACACGGTCTCAATCTCTTCATCACGACCGGTTGCACGGTATGTCACAACGGCATGGGGGTGGGCGGCCATCTCTATCAGAAACTCGGTCTCGTCAAGGAATGGCCCACCGAGGATTTGGGGCGTTACGAAGCGACCGGAGTGGAGACGGACAAGTATTTTTTCAAAGTGCCCAGTCTCCGCAACATCACGGAAACGGCGCCGTACCTGCATGACGGTTCCGTGGAAACGCTGCCGGACATCGTCTCGAAGATGGCGGAGCATCAACTCGGTCGGATTCTCTCGGACGAAGATGTCGATGCCATCGTGACCTTCCTCGGCGCTCTCAAGGGAAGGGTGGACGAGGAATACATCCGCGAGCCCGAGCTTCCCGCCGACGGTCCCGACACCCCCAAGGGGAAATCCTGAGCGCAATCCGAGGTTGCCCTGAAATGCCCTGAAAAGGGGTCCGCCGTTCAGTCGTCGGACCCCGGGGCTTCGGGATCGGGCGTCCGCTCCACCGCTTTCCCGTCGTTTTCCTCCTCGCTTTCCTCGGGGATGCGGGTAAAGCGGATCTGCTGGACGATGCGGTCGTCGGCCTTGGTGACTTCGGCGAGGAATCCTTCGATGACCAGGTTTTCTCCCGCCTCGGGGATGTGACCGAGTCGGCTCGTCACATAGCCGCCCACCGTGCTGACGGCGGGGTCTTCGAGGTCGAGGTCGTTCACCTGACCGGCCAATTCGTGGAGCGGGAGCCAGCCCTCGACGACAAATTCGTTTTCACTGATCTGCTCGAAGCCGTTCTCCTCGACGTCGAATTCATCGAGAATCTCACCGACGACCTGGTCGAGGACGTCGTCGAGCATGACGAGACCGATGGATCCGCCGAACTCATCGACCACCAGCGCCATGTGGGCGCGCCGGGCGAGGAAAAGCTGGAGCAACTGATCGAGAGGGAGATTCTCGGAAACCCCGGCGAGTTCGCGTTTCACGGCGAAGAGGTTGGGGGCCTCCTTCTGCATTTCGTGCAGGAGATCCTTGATGTGGATCAGGCCGAGCGTCTTGTCGAGGTGAAGGTCGACGAGGGGGAAACGAGTGTGCTTGGACTCCATCGCGACCTCGAGATTTTCGTGAAAGGTGCGGTGGACGTCGAGAGCGACCACGTCGCTCCGCGGAGTGAGAATGTCCCTGACGGTTAACTCGCTCAAACTCAAGGCATTGATGAGTATTTCCTGCTCCGTTTGGGTCACTTCGTGGGCGCGCCCGGTCTCCTCCACGAGCAGCCTCAACTCGTCCACGGTGTGACTGCTGTGGCGGTTGTTGACCGGCTCCATCCCGAAGACGCGGCGCAAGATCGCATCGGAAATCCGGTTGATGACCCACACCGGACCCGCCACGAAAAAATGGAAAAGCCGCAGAGGGCGGCTGCAGAATATCGTCGTGCCGACCGATTTGCGTAGTCCGAGGGCGCGTGGAATTTTCTCTCCGATGACAATGTGCGCCGCCGTGAGAAGGGCGAGAGCCAGCGCGAAGAGGAGACCGCAGGCGACAGCTTCGGAGATCGGCAGATGGGAGAAGAGGGGGTGGAGCCAGTCGGAGAGGAAGGGAATACCGAGCGCGCCGAGGAGGATGGTCGAGGCGGTGAATCCGAGTTGGCAGACCGAGAGATAGGTGTCGATGTTCTTGGCGATATAGAGCGCCAGCCGGGATCCGCGCCGTTTTGCCGCGACCGCGTCTTCCAACTGGCTCAGGTGGACTTTCACCAGAGCGAACTCCGCCGCGACGAAGAGGGCGTTGAGGAGGACGAGAAGTGCCAGAAAAATCACCCCGACAGCGGGATTGTTCGGGGCGAGCTCAATCCTGCCCAGCAGGTCGATGCTCGATACGTCAGCCGCTACCGGCGGAAATGGAAGGGTCGTCATTCAGGGTTCACCAGGAACCGGTCGATCGGAGCACCTTTTATGCAGATCTCTCCGCGACCGAAAAGTAAGCCGTTATGATACAATGACAGGTGAAATTGGCCAGAGAAAATCGTCGAAGAAGCGATGCGAATGGAAGAAGCACCGCTTTTCCGTAGAACGGGTCTGAACGGGGGGCTCCAGGCCAGGCCCGTTTTCGGGCTGTGGTCCGGCAAAGGGGACGGGGATACCGCCGGTCACTCATTTAAATTTTACATTACATATATTGTAGGAAGTTATTAATGATGGCTCCCGCGATCCATTCTGCCATCCATTCTGGGACCGGCCTTGACCGCTCGGACTCCTCATGCTATGCCCCAGCCTCATGGCGAAGTTCACCCCGATTCAGTTCTTATTTCCTGTGGCCGAAAGAAATGAAGGTGAAAGCGGAGTGAGCTTTGCCCGCTGCGCCACGACAAAAGCAGGAGAAAATCCAGGCTAAGGAATTCCGCCGCCGATTCGTTACGGGAGTCGTGGCCCCGCGCTCGGCGGCTCTCGACGGTTCCGGGGATGTTCCCATGTTCCACATGGAATGTTCCCATCACAGGGATTTACAGAACTGCGGATATTCAGGGTGCCGCGAATCTTAGTTTCCGACAGACGCTCTCACCGAATCCGGGAAATACATTTGCCCGCGCGGGAGCTTCGCTTATTTTGAACAAACCTTATCGCCTCAACATTCCCATGATTCGTGACACGCGTTACCTCCTCCCCGGCCTTGCGGTCCTTTTTCTCTCTCTGGGCACCGGCACCTCGCAGGCGTTCCTCGGCGGACTCCTCAAGCGCGGCGACGACAAGAAGGTGCTGAGCGCCGAAGAGCTTTCCTCCCAAGAAAGCCGCGCCGCGGCCGAGTTGGCCCAGGCCCGGGCTGAGGAAAACAGCGGCAAGATCCGGCAGGCCCGCGACGCCTACAAATCGATCAGCCGCAACTATTCCCGAACCGAGGCGGGCGGTCAGGCGAAATTCGATTACGGACGCATGCTGGAGGCCTCGGGCAAACAGCGGGACGCCTTTGACGAATACCAGTCCCTCATCACAAACTTCCGCAACACACCGAATTTCTCCGAGGCGGTGAAGCGCCAGTTCGACATCGCGGAAGCGCTCCGGACGACGGACAAAAAAGGATTTCTCGGAGTGGGCGCGGCGATCCAGCCCTCCAAGCTGATCGAGATGTTTGAAAAAATCAGCGTGAGCGCCCCCTTCACCGAATACGCGCCGAAATCGCTCCTCAATGTCGGCCACGTGCGCACCGAAGTCGGGGAAACGGCCGAGGCGATCCAGGCCTACCAGTCCGTCGTCGACAAATTTCCCGATACGGAATACGCCAGTGACGCGCAGTACCGCATTTTCAAACTGCGCGGAGTGAAGGCGGAAAAATCCAACAGCCCGGTCGAGGATCGCGCCCAGGTGGAAGCGGGCCTCGACTTTGTCAATCGCAATCCAGAGGACCAGCGCGCCGACGAGATCAAGTCGAATCTCCAGCGCATCGAAGAACGCTCCATGGAGAAGCTCTACAACACGGGGCTGTTCTACGAGAAAAGCGACAAGCCGGATTCCGCGCGGGTGTATTTCCGCGAGGTGGTGAAAAATCCCTCCACTCCGTGGGCGGCGAAAGCCCAGCAGCGCCTCAACGCTCTCGACAACCTTCCTCAGGAGGGGGCGGTTGAGAAAAAGGCCGGATTCTTCGGACTCAATCCCTTGAAAAAAGACAAGGTGGAAATGCGGACCTCCGCCGATGAAGTGGTTCCCCTGCCCGCGCCGGCTTCGGCCGCTCCGGCACCCGCGACCAATTAAGGGTGCGTTCGGGTGTGGATGCTGGCTTCTCGTGGCCGGTGGGACCGCTTACCGCTTGTTTTTTTTCTCGACCCGACTACTTTCGAAAAACGCAGCCCTTTTTCCGAGGGTGCCCTGTGGTTCGCCGCCCACCCAGATCCCTTCCCCATGAAGCCCTCGATTTTTCTCTCTCTCGTCTCCGGCCTCAGCATCCTGCTTTTCACGGGCTGCGCCGGATATCAACTGGGTGAAGTGAAACCCGGCATCTATCGGGACATCAAGAAAATCCACGTCCCGCCCTTCAAGAACCTGACGCTGGAGCCCCGCCTGTCCAGTCTCGTGACCAATGCCGTGCTCGCCGAAATGCAGGCCGACGGGACCTACGAGGTGGCGAGCCGGGCGAATTGTGATGCGGTCCTCGTCGGCCAGATTTCCCACGTGGACAAATACCAATTGCGGTCGGTCCGCAACGACACTCTCAAATCCCGCGAACTCAGCCTCTACCTCCTCGCCGATTTCCATCTCGAGGATCCCCGGACCGGTGCCCGCATCGAGGAACGCGCCGCCAGCGGAGATATCGCGGTGCCCACGGACGACAAAATGTCCGCCCCCGAGGAGATCATTGGCGCCCGACAGGGACGGGTCATCGGCGACACGATCCAATTTGTCGATCCCAGCTTTCAGATTGGAGAGCGCAACGCCCTTGCCGTCGTCGCCGAAGACCTCGCGGATAAGCTCGTCTCCCAATTGGCCAACGGCTGGTAAGAGGAACTTCCCCCTTTGAATTCGCTCCCCAACCACGGGCCCCACGGAGTGGTCCAGTTGATCGGAACCCCGATCGGCAATCTCGGCGACATCACCTACCGCGCCGTCGAAGCGATTCAGGCGGCCCACGCCGTCGCCTGCGAGGACACGCGGCATTCCCAACGACTCCTCGCCCACCACGGGATTTCCGGGAAGGAACTGCTCGCACTGCATGAGCACAACGAACAACAGCGCGCCCCCGCTCTCGTGGAACGGGCGCTCCGGGGCGAACGGATCGTATTTTTGTCCGACGCCGGCACTCCCACCATATCGGACCCAGGCTATCGCCTCGTCAACGCCTGCCACGACGCCGGGGTGCGGGTCGAGGTGATCCCCGGTCCCTCGGCGGTGATCACCGCCCTGGCCGGCTCGGGACTGCCGACCGACGCCTTTTATTTCGGCGGATTCCTCGCCGTGAAATCCGGTCGCAAAACCCGCGAGATCGAGGAAGCCCTGGCCCGCCGGGAAACCTCGATTTTCTTCGAATCCCCCCATCGTCTCACCAAAACGATCGCCGCCATCGCCGCGCTCGATCCGGAGCGGGAGATCTGTGTGGCCCGCGAATTGACCAAAAAATTCGAATCCTACCACCGCGGTACCGCCGCCTCCTTGCTCGAATATTTCACCGCCCATCCGGGCAAAGGGGAAATCACCCTGCTGATCCGAGGGACGGGAAAACGACGCGAGCCGAAAGTCCGGCGGGACCGCGATCGGACACCCGGGACGGACGAGTGACGCGTGAAACATGAGAGGCGGAGCCTTTCGACTCCGCCTCCATATCCATCTCTTCACCAATGTCCTCGCGGACAAAAGTTCTCTACGCGAAGCTCGCGACCGCTCCGACGGACGCATCGGACAACTCCTGTTTCGGCAGACTCGATGGAGCGATGGACCGCTGGGGAATCCCGTAGCTCTGATTGCGGCGGTGCGCGGGCACCTTGCCGTTCTCGCGGCGTTTGCTCTTGTCGTAGCGTTGCTGAAGCAGGAATCCCTCGAAACCCAGCCCGTCCCTCGCGGGAGAGCGGTCGGCAAAGAGGATCTCCCGAACTGCCATCGTCGTGCGGTTGCGTTCCGCGTGTGTAGCCATCTGTGTGTGTTTGCGGTTGTGGCCCGCCTTTCTCGTTTCGCAGTTCTCCCGGACTGGCAACTCCCCTCTTCCGTTTCTCAGGCGGCTGATGGGAATCCGTCCTTCCTCGCTAGAGGCGGGAGCTGCTTCCAAAAAAGGAAAGCGGTTTTGTGTCGTAGAGATATTATTATAATAACCATAATTAAGCAATGTTTTTATAATTTAATTCGCCGGAAATCGCATTGTTTTACCTGAGAACTGCCGGATTTTGAAAGCTCCCCCGCCCTTGCGCGACCGATTGACCCATGAGTTCCCCTTCCTCCGATCCCCTTCTCGCCCGCCTCCGGGAGCCGATTTCGGCGATCACCGCCTATGATTATCCTTCGGCCCGTCTCTGCGATGGAGCGGGCGTGCAGCTCCTTCTCGTCGGGGATTCGGTCGGCATGGTGATGGCCGGCGGCGAGGACACCACCGGGGTTACTCTCGATGAGATCCTCTACCACACCCGCATGGTCCGGCGCGGGGTGAAGTCGGCCGTGCTCGTCTCCGATCTGCCGATCCACTCCTATGAGGATCCCGAAGAAGCGGTCGCGAACAGTCGCCGACTCATCGAGGCGGGAGCCGACGCGGTCAAACTTGAAGGAGGTTTCGGCCAGATCGACAAGGTCCGGGCGATCACCTCGGCGGGGATCTCCTTTTGTGCGCACCTCGGCATGTTGCCCCAGCGGGTGCGCGAGGAGGGTGGCTACAAAAAGAAGGGAAAATCCGAGGAAGAGGCCCGTACCCTCGTCGCAGCCGCCCTCGCCCTGGAGGAAGCCGGCGCGTTCGCCATCGTCCTGGAAAGCGTCGTTCCCGAGGTCGCGGCGGAGATCACCCGCTCGCTCTCGATCCCGACGCTGGGAATCGGGTCGGGATGGGATTGCTCGGGACAGATCCGTGTGCTGCACGATGTCACGGGGGCCTATCCCTGGTTTGTCCCGCCTTTCGCCCGGGTTCACGGCGACGTGGCCGGAGAGATGCGCCGTTCCCTCGCCGCCTATCTCGACGAAATCAGCCGTCCTTGAGCGAGCGCACGGCGTACTCGCGTTTTCGGGGGCTCCAAAAAAACACTTGCAAGCAAGACCATGGCAGGCCACACTTTCCCTGTCCCTGAACGCTTCCCGATCGGGAGTTTCGCGCCACTCTTTCCCACCGGCCCGGCGCGAGACGACTCCCGTTCAGATTAAGGGACGGTGATTCGCGGACGTCAGGCTGACTACCCGGAATCGCCCCCGAAAATTCGATTTTGCGAGTTTTCGACAAACCCAAATTTTCTCTCTTGCCTGCGTTTCCTCCGGATGAGGAGATTGCGGCCCGCCCCTTTCTTTCGTCGATTCAGAATTTCCGACAGGACCCTTTTTGTATTTACATGAGCGATTCCGCCCCCTCAGACGACCACCGCACCGCCCCCGCCGGGACGGAAGCGGTTCCGGCCGACCCTCCCCCCGCTCCCGCCGCCAAGAAAACCGGCAGGAAAAAACCGGCCGCCACAGAAGGCACCGAAGCCCACGACGAAGACACTCGTCCCCGGGCCACCCGAGCCCCGAGAACCCCGCGCAAGCCCGGCGCCGGGAAGCCATCGAAGTCCGAAGAGCCCGCAGTGACCGAGACCGCTCAGCCAGCCGGGACGGCCGACACACCGCCCGTATCGGAAGGGAACGCTCCCGAACTCCCCCATTTCGCCGACTCCTTTTCCCCCTCGGGATCCTCCGACGCCACGGCGGCGGAAGCCCCTTCCCGGAAAGAGGCCCGCCCCGACAGCCCGGACCGCCCGGATCACGGGCAGCGGGACGAACCCGACAAGGGCGAATCCCCGGACGAACCAAAAAGCGAGGGCAACGAAACCAACGAAGGGCGTCCGCGCCGCAACCGGGGTCCCCGACAGCGCCGCCGCAAAGGGCGGGACAAGCATTTTCAGGCAAAAGGAAACGGGCCGGACGGTGCCCGTTCCGAGGAGGATAGAGACCACCGCGACAATCGCGACGATTCGGGCGATCCCCGCGAGAGTAGCGCCGGGGATGGTCCGGATGACTCGGAGGATCGCGACCAAGATCGCGCGGACGGAGACGGAACTCGTCCCCAGGGCAAAACCCTCAAACAGCGTTACCTCGAACGCAAGGAGAAGGAGCGTGCCCGCGAAGCCGCCGCGCTCGAAGCGTCCCCGGCGGTCGAATCCGAGGGCATCGTTGAGATTTCGCCCAAGGGTTTCGGATTTCTTCGCGAGAAGATCCGCGGATTCCAGCAGTCTCCCAAGGATGTCTTCATCACGCCGGAGGTGGTTCGGCAGTATGGGCTGCGCGACGGACTCATGGTGCGCTGCGTCTCCAAGCAGGGCGTGCGCGGTCCGCAGCTCATGGAATTGCTCACGATCAACGATCGTCCACCGGAGGAAAGCGCCCGCCTCCCCTATTTCGAAGAGCTCACCGCGATCAATCCGAACAAGAAGCTCACCCTGGAGACCGAGTCCAATCGCGCCACGACCCGGGTCATCGATCTCATGGCTCCGATCGGACGCGGCCAGCGCGGACTCATCGTCGCCCCGCCCCGCACCGGGAAGACGACCCTGCTGCACCACATCGCCGAGGGCATTCTCCACAATTACGACGACGAGATCCACCTCATGGTCCTGCTCGTCGACGAACGCCCCGAGGAAGTGACCGACTTCGAGCGATCTTTCCCCGACGTCGAGGTCTTTTCGAGTTCGAATGACAGCGAAGCGAAGGACCACACCCGCATCGCCCTGCTCGCGACCGAGCGAGCCAAACGCCTCGTCGAGGGCGGGCGTCACGTCGTCATGCTGATGGACTCCATCACCCGCCTCGCCCGCGCCTTCAACAGTCAGATGCGCGGCGGGAAACGCGGCACCGCCAGCGGTGGCCTGACCGTGGGCGCTCTCGAAGTGCCCCGTCGAATTTTCGCGGCCGCCCGCAACACCCGCGAGGCCGGTTCCCTCACCATCATCGCGACCGCGCTGGTGCAGACCAACAGCAAGGCCGACGAAGCGATTTTCCAGGAGTTCAAAGGCACCGGCAACATGGAACTGGTCCTCGACCGGCAGATCGCCCAGAACTACGTCTACCCCGCCGTGGACATCAACAAGTCGGGCACCCGCCGGGAAGAGTTGCTGCTGCCCCCGCACGTCCTCGAAAAAATCTACGTGATCCGACGCGGTCTCAGCGGCTACAAACAGGTCGACGCGATGGAATGGATCCTCAAATGCATGCAGCGCTATCCCTCCAACGCGCAGATGCTGATGGACATCAAAACCACGGCGCTCTCCTGAGACCGCGCCTGCCGCGAAGCGGCGTTCCGGTGGGGCTGGAGATACCGAAGTCATGGCGACAAAACCTCCAAGCCCGCAAGGCAACCCGTCGGGGGGCGACCTCTCCGCCGCCGAACTGCGCGAGGCTCTCGTCAAAAAAGCGCGCACGTCCCGCAAGGTGTCGTGGCTCCTCGATGAATGCATCCGCATTCCCGGAACGAACCTGCGTTTCGGCATCGACCCCCTCCTCGGACTTTTTCCCTACGGCGGCGAGACCGTCGCGACGATCATCGGGACACTCATCCTCGGCGAGGCCGGAAAAAAAGGCATGCCGGTGAAAACGCTCGTTCGCATGGGCGGCAACATGCTCTGCAACGCCGGGATCGGTGCCATCCCCGTCGTCGGAGATCTTTTCTCCTTTTGGTTCAAGTCGAACTCGCGCAACTACCGTCTCCTCAACGCCTATCTCGAGAGCGAGGACGGCAGCGAGGAACCCGGAGGCTGGTGGCCCGTCCTCCTCATCGTCGGCACGGTCCTCGCGGTACTCGTCCTGAATCTCCTCTCCTGGTTTCTCTTCTTCACTCTCCTGATGAAAGGGTTCGAAGCGATCTCCGGCACGACTCTTTGAGACCGGACGACGCGGGCGGCCCGGGAGATCCTTATTTCTTCGCCAGCTTCACAAACATGACAATCCCGAGGGTGAGAAAGAGAATGTTCGGCACCCAGACGAGGAGGTGCGGATAGAGTTCCTCGCGGGTCTGCACGATCTCCGCTATCGACAGCATCACGTAATAGGTCACCGCGATGACCATACTGAGAATGAATCCGGCGGTGCTCTCTCGTCGCTGCGCGGTGATCCCGAGCGGCACCCCGATGAAACCGAAGGTGAGACACGAAACCGAAAAAGCGAAGCGCATGCTCAGTTCGGTGCGGTAGCTGGCGCGGATCTCCGAATCGAGTTCGGGGTCGCGGGCCAATTGCATGAGAGTGACCAGGGGGACATTGTCCGGCTTTGCGATGGCCTGTTCGCCCTGAGCCGTGAAATCCCCTATCGACACTCCTGCCGCACCGGAGGTCATGAACATCGGCTGGGAGGAATCCATGAAGGTGCCCTCGTCGCCCTTGACCATCAGATTCACATCCGTCATGTCGAGGACCAGTTCGGGGTTTTCCTTGTCCATCTCGACGCGGACCCGCGCTTCGCGGGCGACGGCGATGGCCATGGGGATGTTGTTCTCCATCTTGATGAGCTGCAGCCCCTTGAGCATGCCGTCCTCTTTTTTGGCGAAGACAAGATGATCGGGCAGATCGCTCATGACCTGTTGATCCGGAAAAAGGAGCATGGGTTCGAGTTGCATCCGGTTGAGGAGGGAATCCTTCATCCCTTCCATCGCCGTCTTGGCCGCCGGCGTGACCGAGAGGTTCACCCAGGCGCAGACTCCGGTGAAAAAAAGCGCCACCACCGCGACGGGCAGGCAGATTCGCCACATGCTGAGTCCCGCCATGCGCATGGAGACGAATTCGCTGTCCGCCGAGAGTCGGCCGAAGGTCAGCAGGATCGCGGTGAGAAAGGAAAACGGGATCGCCAGGCTCATGGAAATGGGAATCACCAGAACGATGAATTTCAGGACAAATCCCAGACCGATTTCGGGCCGTTTGTCGAGCTCGCGAAGGATCTGTTTGAATACATTCCCCAACACCAGAATGATGAGGATGACCGCCACCGCGTAGAGAGCGGAGACAAAAACCTGGCGGGCGATGTAGCGGTCGAGCAAGCGCATGGACAAATAGGTAACGTCCCGACGCGGCTTTTCTTGGGACGAAGCGGGGCAACCTTCATCATTCCGCGAATATCAGCAAGCCTGAAAAAACCGTCGGCGCGGTCCCCGGCCTTGACCTTCCTCCCCGATCCGGTATCCTGAAACCTGTTCTGACAGGGGAGCGAGTTTTTTCGCTGAGATCGCCTCACGGCAAGACCCTTCGAACCTGATGCAGGTAATGCTGCCGCAGGGAGTCACCCTATGAGTTTCCTCTTCCATCCCCAGACCGCCACGAGTACACGCCGGAGCCCCCGGTGCTTGCGAGGGCGGCATCCCATCGGATCGGAGGAGCTTCAGAGTCTCCCCCGCCCCACCCTCTTTTCCACCACTCCCCACCCTCTTTCTATCCCATGATCAGCCCGAACGATGCCACCGCCGCCAGTGAACCCCGCAGTGTCGCCGACGTATTTCCGGGGAGTCGCCGGGTCTACGTCTCCGGCACACTCCACCCGAACCTGCGGGTCCCCTTGCGCGAAGTGGACCTCGCCGAGACCAAACATCCCAACGGTCGCATCGAGGTCAACGAACCCGTCCGCATCTACGACACGAGCGGTCCCTGGGGGGATCCCGCTTTCTCCGGCGATGTCACCCAGGGCCTCCCTGCGCTGCGCCGCGACTGGATCCTCGCCCGCGGCGATGTGGCCGAATACGAAGGCCGCGCCGTCAAACCCGAAGACAACGGCTACATCTCCGAGGAACACGCCTCGCGCTACAACGAGAAAAAAGCGCGGCACAACCGGCTCAAGGAATACCCCGGCCTCACCCGCAAGCCTCTCCGCGCCTCGGCCGGACATCCCGTGACCCAGATGTGGTATGCCAAACAGGGCATCATCACCCCGGAAATGGAATACATCGCGATCCGCGAAAATCTCGGACGCGAGGCCGCCTTCCAAGCCGCGACCGACCGCGAGGGTCCCCGCAACCTCCTCCATCACCAACATCCCGGTCAGCCGTTCGGCGCGAAAATCCCCGATTACATCACTCCTGAATTCGTCCGGGACGAGGTCGCCCGCGGCCGCGCCATCATCCCCGCGAACGTGAACCATCCCGAGAGCGAGCCCATGATCATCGGGCGGAATTTCCTCGTGAAAATCAACGCCAATATCGGGAACTCTGCGGTCGCCTCAACCATAGACGAAGAGGTCGAAAAATTGCAGTGGTCCACCCTCTGGGGTGCCGACACCGTGATGGACCTCTCCACCGGGAAAAACATCCACGCCACCCGCGAATGGATTATTCGCAACTCACCCGTTCCCATTGGCACCGTCCCGATCTACCAAGCCCTCGAAAAAGTGAACGGCCGGGTCGAGGATCTCTGCTGGGAGGTGTTCCGCGACACCCTCATCGAACAAGCCGAGCAGGGCGTCGATTATTTCACCATCCACGCCGGAGTGCTGCTGCGTTTCGTGCCCCTCACCGCGACCCGCATGACCGGAATCGTCTCCCGCGGCGGGTCCATCATGGCGAAGTGGTGCCTCTCCCACCACAAGGAAAATTTCCTCTACACGCACTGGTCCGACATCTGTGACATCATGGCCCAGTATGACGTCAGCTTTTCCATCGGCGACGGACTCCGGCCCGGTTCCATCGCCGACGCCAACGACGCCGCCCAGTTCGGAGAACTCGAGGTGCAGGGCGAACTCAACACCACCGCCTGGGAAAAAGGCGTCCAAGTCATGAACGAAGGCCCCGGCCACGTTCCCATGCACCTCATCGAGGAGAACATGCAAAAGCAAATCGAGTGGTGCCACGAAGCCCCCTTCTACACCCTCGGTCCCCTCACCACCGACGTCGCCCCCGGCTACGATCACATCACCAGCGGCATCGGTGCCGCCATGATAGGCTGGTACGGCTGCGCCATGCTCTGCTACGTCACTCCCAAGGAACACCTCGGCCTGCCCAATCGCGAGGACGTGCGTGACGGTGTCGTAACCTACAAGATCGCCGCCCACGCCGCCGATCTCGCCAAGGGACATCCGGCGGCCCAGATCCGCGACAACGCCCTCAGCAAGGCCCGCTTCGAGTTTCGCTGGGAAGACCAGTTCAACCTGTCCCTCGACCCGACCAAGGCGCGCTCCTTCCACGACAAGACCCTGCCGCAGGACGGCGCCAAAACCGCGCATTTCTGCTCCATGTGCGGCCCCACCTTCTGTTCCATGAAAATCACCGAAGAAGTGCGCGAGTACGCCGAAAAACTCGGTCTCGAGGAAAGCGAGGCCTTGGAGCAAGGCATGGCCGAAAAAGCCAAGGAATTCGCGGAGAAAGGGGCGGAGATCTATTCCTAACGGGATGTGAAGAGGGTCGGACAGCACAGGCAACCCTCTTGCATGAACGATCAAAACCAAGACGGGAACGGTCCTTTCATCGCTCCCGACCGCTCCCCGCAGACGCCGAACGAGTGGGGTGTGCTGGTGATTTTCTCGTTTTTCTTCGCCCTCTTTCTCTGCCTGGATCTGGCGCAGGATTTCACTCCGGCGAAACTGAGCGTACCGTTTTTTCTCCTCTCGTGGGTGTTTCTCCTGGTCCTGCACGAATGCGGACACGCCCTCATGGCGAGGGCGCTCGGTTGGCGCATCCTCCTCGTCTCGATCGGGCACGGCGTGGTCCGGGCGCGGATGACGGTGCGGGGGACGCCGGTCGAGTTCCGCACTCTGCCGCTTTCGGGTTTTGTCCTCCCCCTCCCCGCCGATCTGGTCGCGCCACGACTAAAACAATTTCTCATCTACGCGGCCGGGCCCGGAATCGAGTTGGTCGCGGTGGGCCTGCTCGCCGCTTTGCTGGGTCCCGAGGCGATGCTCCGTCGCTCCCCCGAAATCGGAATGATCGCGGCCCAGAGTTTCTCTGTGGCGGCTCTTTTCGGAGCGATTTTGAATCTCGTTCCCTTTCCCCACCGAACCGCCGAAGGAACCGCGTGGTCCGATGGCCTCGGGATGATTCTCTGCTGGCGGATTCCTGACGAGGAATTTCGCCGCCGCAACACGGACGACGACGACAACACGTAGCCCGACGAGCGGGCTTTTCTCATGCCGAGCGGGTATCGGATTTATGCGCAAAATGTATTTGTGGCATACAACGGCGAGGGTTTGAGTTGGCGTCACCATGGCGATCCGCATTTCCCGCAAACAATTCCTGTTGAGCCTGCCCTTTGCCTCCCTGCTCCCGCAAGGATGCGAAAGGGGGACGGAGGTCGCCGAGATCACGCCGGAAGGCCTCACGAAAATCAAGGTGGGCTACATGGGCATCACCTGCGAAGCGCCGATTTTCGTGGCGATGGAGAAAGGTTTCTTCGCCGAGGAAGGGATCGCGGCCGAAAAGGTGAAGGTGGAGTGGACGCAGTTCAAGGATGTCCTCGGGCTGGGAGGATTCCACCTCGGACAGCAGCCGGTGATGATGTTTCTCAAGCCGATCGAAGAGGGCTTGGACGTGAAAATGACCGCCGGGGTGCATAAAGGTTGCCTGCGTATTCAGGCGTCGCCGGACGGGCCCATCTCGACGGTGGAAGATCTGCGCGGCAAACGGATCGGAGTGCCGGGCATGGGGACGCCTCCGTTCATTTTCGCCAACCGCGTCCTCGGACGAAACAAGATCGACCCGAGGACCGAAATCGAGTGGCGGGTTTTCCCCTCGGGAGAACTGGGCCTGGCCCTGGACAAGGGCGAGGTCGATGCGGTCGCCACGTCGGAACCGATCGGCTCCCTGCTGCTCGCCGAGGGCAAGGTGAAAAATATCGCCGACCTCGGCGTCGATATGCCCTATGCGGAGGAGTATTGTTGCAGCATCATGATGAACGGGAAATTCGTCGAGACCAATCGCGCGGCCTGCGCGGCGGCGACCCGGGCCATTCTGAAGGGCGCGAAGTGGGTGGAGGCCAATCCGCGCGCGGCGGCGCGACTCTCGATTGAAAAGGGCTACCTCGCCTCGCATCCCGAACTGAACGCCCAGGCCCTCGGCGACCTGCCTTTTGTCCCGAGCATCAGCGGGGGCCGAGATGCGATCCGCGCCGCGGCCGAGGACATGAAGGAAATCGGCATTCTCAGTCCTGCAATGGACATCGCCGAGGTGACCGAGCGCATCTATGTGGAATTTGAAGGGGTGACCGACGAATGGCTGGCGACCGTCGAAGTCCCCAGCCTCGCCGACGGGCAGCTCCCGGACGACCAGTGGCAACGGGTGGCGCGCGAACTTGTCGTGGAGGGCGCTCCTCTGTTTGCGAAAAGCTGTTGTTCCGCACCTTCCCCTATCGTGAGATGAGTTCCCCGTCCCCCAGCGCTCCGGCGAGGGAAATCGCCAGCCCAGCCCCTTCCGACGTCTCGCCCGGGACGACAAGATCCGCGGACCTTGCCGCGTCGGTGGTTCCCGGGGCTCCGGCACCCGCGACCTCCCGCTCCTGGCGGAAGGCGGCGGCCGTTCCGCTCGCGGCGGCGCTTGCCCTGGGTTTGCATCTGGGAATCTCGGGGGGAGAACCGCCCGACGAAACGCGGACCTACTCGATTTTTCTCGGAGGCATTCTCGGGCTCGGGCTGCTCTGTCTGGCCCTGCAGTTCCGGATCGCAGGGCTTCAGGCCTGGATCCGGAAGAACGCTCCCCTCCTCGTCG
>JAAYAT010000174.1 GCA_012719225.1 Verrucomicrobiaceae bacterium | reverse complement strand
TGAACTGGATGCGTTTGAAGCTGAGGTCGAGGACCTCGGAAAGAGTCGAGATGAGGAGAGTCTTGGCGAGGCCGGGGACGCCCACGAGGAGAGCGTGGGAGCGGCAAAAAATGGAGATGAGGAGTTGCTCGATCACTTCGTCCTGCCCCACGATGACCCCTCCGAGTTGTTCGCGCATGGCGGCGTAGGCGCTGCGCAGTTCCTCGATGACCGTCTTGTCTGAAGATCCGAGTTCTGCCTGGGATTGGGTTGCCGTTTCCGCCATAATGATGAGCCGTGAGAATGAGGTGAAAAGAGGCGGGGACGCCGGTCCCCGAACGATGGGGCGATCTTACGCCGGTGGCGGCTCCGGTGTCGAATGCGATTTTCGCGCGATGGCGCATCCGCCGCCGCTCGTAGGGGTGACCCGGAAGGGCCAGCCGGGAGGGACGGCGCGTTTTGCGGAGAACTTCCTGCGAATGAGATTTGACAAGAAAACGACCTTCGCGGACTGGTTTCCGTGTTCCTTCGTGACGCTTTGAGAGAAGGACTTGGATATATGCCTGTCAGTATTGAGATTTCCCGCACGAGTCGGGGACGTTTTCCCAGCCCCCGGTCGGTCGATCGGTCCGGCGAATGGCGAGGCCCGGTCGGCTGTGCCACTTTCAGTGAGAGAATCGCTTTGTCGGGACATGCCCGCCCCTCCTTCCCATGAGTTTTTCCCTCGATCTTCTCGCCAGCCTGCAAACCACCAGCATCGTCTGGGCCTGGCTGATTTTTCTCGCCTTTGTCCTGGCGATGCTGGCGCTCGACCTCGGGGTCTTCCACCGCCATTCCCACGTCGTCGGATTCAAGGAGGCGATGGGCTGGTCCGCCATGTGGATCACCTTGGGCGTCTCCTTTGCCGTTCTCGTCTACTACGCCTACGAGCAGCATTGGTTCCGGCTCGGTCTCGCGGTGGATGCGGTCGACGGCATACCCAACAACGGCAGGCTCGCCGCGACCAAATACCTGACCGCCTACGTGGTCGAGAAATCCCTCAGCGTGGACAATATCTTCGTGATCGCGATGGTCTTCAGCTCCCTCTCGGTCCCGGCCCGCTACCAGCACCGCGTCCTCTTCTGGGGGATTCTCGGTGCCCTCGTGATGCGCGGAACGATGATAGGAATGGGAGCGATGTTGGTGCAGAATTTCCACTGGATCCTCTACATCTTCGGTGCCTTCCTCATGTTCACCGGGCTCAAAATGCTCTTCTTCGCCGAAAAAGAGGAAGCGCCCGAGAACAATGCGGTGGTGCGCTGGATCCGGAAATTTTTTCCCGTTACGCGCGATTTCCACGGGCAGCATTTCCTCGTCAAAGCGGGCGGGAGATGGGTCCACGAAGCCGCCGAACCGGGACGGGAACTGCTGCCCGATCCGTTGTTGGAAAACGCCCCCGCCGGGAAATTGCTCCTCACCCCGCTGGCGGTGGCCCTCGTTCTCGTCGAAGTGACCGACCTGATCTTTGCGGTGGACTCCATCCCAGCGGTCTTTGCCATCACGGCGGATCCCTTCCTCGTTTTCACCAGCAACGTCTTCGCCATCCTCGGGCTGCGTTCCCTCTATTTCGCCCTCGCCGGACTGATCTCGAAATTCCGTTACCTGAAACCCGCCCTCTCCCTCATCCTCATTCTTGTCGGAGTGAAAATGCTGGCGGCGAAATGGCTCAAAATTTGGCTCGGCGACGCCTTCAACCTCGCCGTCCTCGTGGTGATACTGGCCATCCTCGCCACCGGGATCATCACCTCTATCCTCGTCGGGAGGTCGGACGACCGCAACAGTGACCACGATACGGAGCGATGAACCACCCTGTCGCCGAATCTCTGCTGATCCTGCTGTTACTGCTGCTGAATGGAGTCTTCGCGATGACCGAGATCGCGATCGTTTCCTCCCGTCGGGGGATTCTCGAATCTCTCGCCGAGAAAGGCAGTGCCGGAGCGGCCCGGGCGCTCGAACTGGCCGATGACCCCAACCGGTTTCTCTCCACCGTCCAGATCGGGATCACCCTCGTGGGGATCCTCGCCGGTGCCTTCGGAGGCGCCCGACTGGTGCAGAAACTCTCGCCGGAGATCGCCCGCCTCCCCGGGGTGGGACCCTATGCCGAGGAAATTTCCTTTGCCGTGGTCATCGGGCTCATCACCTATCTTTCGCTCGTCCTGGGCGAGTTGGTGCCCAAGCGCCTCGCCCTGCGGTATCCCGAACCCATCGCCGTGGCGATGGCCGGGACGATGATGCGGGTTTCCAAAATGACCGCCCCTGTGGTGAGCCTCCTGTCCGTTTCCACCGGCCTGCTTCTCAGGCTCTTCGGGGTCAAAGAGGAAAACCGGGAGGAGCGCATGTCGCGCAACGAGTTCACCGTCCTGGTGCGGGAGGGTCTGGTCACCGGCTCCACCCACCACGCCGAATCCCACATGATAGAAGGAGTCTTCGAGTTCGGCGAACTCGACGTCTACGACATCATGATTCCCCGTCCGAAAATGGTCTGGATCGCGCAGGACGCGACGCACGCGGAGATGTGGCCACACATCATCCGCAGCACCCAGGAGGTCTTCCCCATTTACGAGGGGCATCGCGACAACCTCGTCGGCGCCATCAGCGTGAAAGAAATTTACGCCCAGCTCGCGGCGGGCGCGGAGATCTCGTTCCGGCATCTCATGTCACCGCCCCTGCTGGTGCCGGAAACGCAGAAAGCCAGCACCCTCCTCGAGACCTTCCGCACCTCCGGGCAGCGGGCCGCCTTCGTCCTCGATGAGTTCGGCGGCGTCAGCGGGATGGTCACCCTCATCGACCTGATGGAATCCATCGTCGGCGACGTGCCTTCGAAGCAGGAGCAACTGGTCCTGGGCGTGCGATTTCGTTCCGATGGTTCGTGTCTCATCGACGGCTTTTTTGAAATCGAAAAGCTGGAACGTCATCTCGAGGGATTCCAACCACCCGAAGGGGCCGGCACCGAGTTCCAAACCGTGGCCGGCTGGTTTCTCCAAGCGCTCACCCGCATCCCCGAGGAAGGGGAGGTGATGGAGGAATCCGGCTGGAGCTTCGAGATCCTCGACATGGATTCCAATCGCGTCGACAAAGTGCTGGCGACACCTCTGCCGGAGCGGACGGATGGGGAGGTAGCTGTTTAGCAGGTAGCTGTTTAGCTTTTTAGCAGGGGAAGGGTGGGCGGTTGCCGGAAAACGGGTCTCCCATTTTATTGGCGCAACGGGCGTAGGGTAGGTGATGTATTTCGAATACTCGAGAATCGACTTCCGAAGATCTTGTGAAATCTCATTGTGGGTCAATTATTTACGAATATTCTCCAGGTGTCGTCAGATGGCCTGCTCGGTAGACATCTCGGGTTCGGAATGCCACTCGTGGGGAATGTCGCGCATCAGCAAGGCGTGATCGAAGGCAATGCTGCCGGTAGGGAAGATTGATCTGTCGTCATGGTAGCGTGACCGGACGCGATCCACCTGCAGCGGCGCTACCCGCCAATCGGGTACCTCTAGCCGGAGACCGTCCAAGACGCATGAGTCGGGGCGAGAGGAGTAGCCAACGCAGCCCGCCTCGAAGAATTTGGAGGATTCTTCAAGCGTTTTAAATAAAGAGGCCTTGGGAAATTCGTCCGTTTCATGGACCTGGATGTCCACGAGAGCTTGCTCCAGATCATCGGCAAGGACACGGATCGAGATTTCACCAGTCCTGTCAATCACCGAGAACTGTGAGAGATGGTGGACACCTGAAAAGACCCGTCCCCCCGCAAGTGCATTCAATCGGGAACTGGTGTCGCGGCGGGAGATAAAAACGCCTTCCTTCCAGTGTCCGGGTTCAGCCTCCCATTCGACCGCGATGCGGTGTGCGGAATTCTCGCTGGATATGCCAATTACGCCGGGGACTCCTTTCGGGCGGATCCTCTCCAAACGAATCAGGCAAATGCCCGCGATGGCATGACCAGCGATCTGTTTTGGGCGGAACCGGGGAGGAAGAATCGCCTGAATTATCTCAGGTGCCACCCGATAATTGAGCAAGATACGCCGCCGGATGATTCCGCTGATTGTGGGGACCTTCATTTTCCCTGCGGCCCGGCGTTATTGGTAAAGCCCGGCTACTCCCGTAGTTCACCGAGCATTTCGAGCAGTTCTTTCACGAGGATTCCCGAGGAATCGGGGGTGACGTAGTTGGTGCCCATCCAGGTTTCGTAGCCGCCCAGATCGTGCTGGTTTGGCGGGGGCAGGTAGCCGTAGGCACCGTTGGCCAGTTCGATGGTGAAGGTATTGGGGAAGGGGCTTTTCTCCTTCAATTCCAGGCCGATCTCCACGAGCACTTCGAAGGGAATCGAGACGATGGCCTGCTCTCCGATGCGGATCGCCTGGATCGTCACGTCGACGGTCTCGGGATAGTCGGCCATCTGGAGAATGCGGGCGGCGTAGTGCGGAGCGAGGCTGTTCATGCCCGCTTCCTTGACCTCTTTCGGTTCCATGGTGAGGACCTTTTCGGCCCAGGCGATGCGTTCCGCATCCGGACGGCGGCAGCGCAGGGTGACGGTGCGCTGACGCATCGCGAGGGGGGCACTCTTCACATACTCGGCTTCTTTCACCCCGAGATAGGCGGCGTCGGCGACCTTGGTGGCGACCTGGGTGATCTGCTCGTAGGGTGCCCGCGGGGGACGGGTCCCCGAAAAGACGGAATTGTTGATGTCGCCGCTGGTGCCGTTGCTGAGAATGCCGACGAAATTCTCCGGGGGTTTGCGTCCGCCGACGCGGTAGGCGACGAGACGGGCGAATTCCCCGAAATAATCGGCGGAAATCTGCCCTCCGGTGCCGCCCACGTAGTGCAGGGAGTAGTTGGAAAGCACCGCGAGGGCCTTGCCTTTGGCGGTCTTGACGGAGACGGTGGCCACTTCGGGATCGACCGGACCAGCGGGCTTGGTGATGGTGCTCCGGTTGGGGTTCATTTTCACCGTGTCGATTCCGCCGAAGGGGTTGGGCGGCATGGTGCCTTCCTCCAGGTACCAGCGCCGGTTCCGCACTTCGTCGGGGACATCGTGGGTGCCGAAGGCGATGCTGGCCGGTTCCAGATTTTCCACCGCTTGGACGATGGCGGCGACGGTGCCCTCGCGGGTGCGCTTTTGAAAGGCGGTTTCGGGGGCGGGGTCTTCCGACTTGGCTTTGGGGGCGTCGGGGTTGTCCTCGCCGTTGTCCCACCAGCGGAGCAGGGCGGCGTGTCTCGGGTAGGGGGACGGCGCGCTGTGGGTGTGGGTTCCGGCGAGGAGGATGTTTTCCACGGGCCACCCGGTCGCGGCGGCGGCTTCCTCGCGGATGCGTGAATTGGTCGGTTCCACGATGTAGATCACGTCGACGACACAGATGACCACCCGATCCTTGCCGCTGCGCAAGGCCAGGGCGCGGGCGTGAAGGGGATCGTGGACGGAATCGACTGGACGCGGGGAGAAGCTGCCGCGGGGCAGCACCGGGAAGGCCTGCGGGGTGATGTCGACGGCGGCGGCCCCGGCTTCGAGCGGCGGAGTCTTGCCGGAATCTCCCTCCTGGGCGGACAACAGCGTGGTTCCGGCGAGGGCTAGGGACAGGACGAGGGCGGATGCGATGCCCGGCCGCGTCCGGCGGCGGGCGGGACGCGGTGGAAGGGGGCGAAGCGAGGATGTCTGGGAGGCGCGGGATACCGTCATACTCTTATGGTGCCGACATCATCCCGAAACACCATAAGGGAAAACACCGCCATCGCGCTATCCTGACCGGGATTTTCCGGGTCCGGCCACTCACGACCAGGCCCGGCGCAGCACCCGCAGGAAATTCCCGTGGAAGATCGCGGCGACGTCGGCATCGGAATACCCGCGGCCTTTGAGCAGACCTTCGATGCTCTGGAGGTCGGCGATGGTGTCGAGGTCGGAGGGGCTTTGCTCCTTGCCGAAACCCCCGTCGAGATCGCTTCCGATTCCGACGTGTCGCGTGTTGCCGGCGAGTTGGCAGATGTGATCGATGTGGTCGACGATGTGGGCGATTTTGACTCCGGTCGATTCCGGCGTCGAGGTGCCGCGGTCCCAACCGGGAATCATCATCCAGGCGTCGAAGACGGCACCGAGGACGGCGTCGCGCTCGATCAGCAGACGGATTTGCTCGTCGCTGAACTGGCGCGGATCGTCGACGAGGCTGCGGCAGTTCGAGTGGCTCGCCCAGACCGTGCCGTTGTGCAGCTCGAGCGCTTCGAAAAAGGAGTCGTCGCTGAGGTGGGTGACATCGAGAATGATGCCGAGTTCGTCCATTTTGCGAATCAGATCGGCCCCGCCGGGGCGCAGTCCCCCGACCTGGTCATGCCCCATCGCATACCGCCCGATGCCGTAGTGCGAGGGCCCCATCGCCCGCAGGCCCGAGGCGTAGGCGCGCTCGAGGTAGTCCACCGTGACGATGGAGTCGGCCCCCTCGAGACTGAGGACAAATCCGATCGGGGCCTTGGCTTCCGCCGCCGCGACCGGATCCGACCAGAGGGCGAGATGGGCGTCGAGTTCCGCGAGATTGGTGATCTGGACCATTTCCCCGTCGTCGCAGAGGGCGCGGTAGTAGGCGAGTTGGCCCTGGGTCATGGCCCAGGCCTGGGCGGGCGATTCCCAGCAGGCCACCGAGGCGCGGGGTTTCATGCAGCCGCCGATCTGGGTGGCGACGCAGAGACCGATGCCGCCCCGGCGCATGTCGGGTAGGGCGACGGTGTTGAGAGCGCGGCCCTTGAGGTCGGTCATGCCCGACTCGACCTCGCGGATTTTGGCGACCGGCAGGGTGAGGTCGCGATTCCATTCGAGAGCGTTGAGGCTGAGGTCGAGGTGAACGTCGAAGATCAAATTCATGGTTGGGAGCTGGAAATGAGGTAAAAATGGAGTCAGAGTATCCCGGAAACCTGCGATACCAATGAGAAAGATACTCCGTCCGATATTGGCCATACCATTTTTCACTTTGCTTGGCAACGCACAGGATGACGCCGCGCCCGTGTCCGTGCCTGCGGCGATGGGATACGCGGCGCAGGGCAATGTCGAGATGAACCAAGCCCGGCACGAGGCGGAGATGGAAAGCGCCGTGCGGACCGCGCGGGAGCGCAAGGCGCTCAAGGAAGCCATGGCGGGCTACGCGAGAAAGCCGACCGACATCACCACCGCGGAGCAGTTTCTCTCGGCGAACCGGCCTCCGGCATCGCCTCCGCGCGAGGGCGATGCGGAGACCTCGCCGGTGAAAACCTCGACCTACGTGCCCCGCTTCGAGACGACGGCGAGTGGAGTGAACTCCTCCGCCGCGTCGAGCGCAGCCGGTTCCGGGGCGGGGACTCCCACCGCTGTCGCCGCCGATCTTGCGGAAGAAAAACGAGGACTCTTTTCCTTCTTGCGACCCAAAAGAAATCGCTCGGAGGAGACGGATTCGGACCCCGGTTCCCGGCCTCCGCCGTCCGACTACCCCACGCCAGCCACTGCTCCGGTGGTGGGCGCCGCAACAGAATCGGGGGAGACCGAGGTCGGGGAGGCGATTGCCACCGCCACCGTCTCGGACGGATCGTCCGACGAAAATCCCGGTTTTCTCCGCCGCCTTTTGGGGATCGGAAAAAAGGACACTCCGCCGCCGGTGACCGTCCCGGCCCCGTTGGATCCCGGTGCGGGGCAGCCCTCTCTGGAAGCGGCCGCTCCTGTGCCGGACACTTCGTCGCCCGGGACTCCAACCGAACCAACTGAACGATTGGAAATTCCCTCCGCTCCGGC
This sequence comes from Verrucomicrobiaceae bacterium, assembly GCA_012719225.1. Taxonomy (GTDB): domain Bacteria; phylum Verrucomicrobiota; class Verrucomicrobiia; order Verrucomicrobiales; family DEV007; genus Arctic95D-9. Next base: position 9,254 of record JAAYAT010000174.1, on the reverse strand, counting down.
ATTTAACGGGACGAGCTCTGCTCCGCCCGAAGCTTCGCTTTCCGGTGCGGATGACGAGGGCTGATCAAAGATCCGCTTGTTCAAAGAAGGTGATCGGTTGGATCTCCATTCGCGCGGGATCCACCACCACGTGTTTGATTTTTTTGCGGTTCCACGTGTAGGTCATGTGGACGAGACCGTTGTCGGCCTGGATCATCGCGGGATAGGAGAATTCGCCGGTTTCCTCCCGCTCGATAAAAGCGACCGCTTTCCATGCGATGCCGTCCTCGCTCACGGCCAGGTTGAGGAGGTTGCGTTTGCCCCAGCCGTCCTTGCGGTCGCCGCCGATGTGATTGTAGAGGAGCAGGTGACGTCCGTCGGCGAGGGTGAGCGCTTCGATGCCGGAGTTGTTGTTCGGCAGGTTGGTTTCTTCGAGTTCGCTCCAGGTCCTGCCGCCGTCGGTGGAACGATTGGCGATGATCTTTTCACTCTTGGACCGGTAGAGGGCGCGCAGGCTGCCGTCGTCGAGAGTCAAGAGGGTTGGTTGGATGACTTGATAGGGTTGGATTTCGGGTTCAAAACGCTGCCACGAGGCACCGAGTTCGGGTTTCGAGAGATTTGTCAGGATTTCGAAATGAAAAAGCCAGTCATTGCCGTGTTCGGTCGAGGAGGGGCAGAGCAGGGTGCCGTCGGCGAGCGGGAGGGGTTTTCCGCGGACGGGGCCGGCTATGCCTTCGGGGAGGCGGCGGCGGTCGCGGAAGGAGCGTCCGTCGTCGTAGCTGACCATGACTTCTCCCCACCAGTTTTGCGGGGTGGGACCGACTTTGAAAAAGAGGTAGGTAAGGCCGTCGCCGGGCGCTTGCCAAAGCACCGGGTTCCAGCAGGGATGGCGTTTGCCCTGGTGCTGGACGCCGTTGGCCTGTTCGACGGGGCGGGACCATTCCCCGCCGTCGAAGTAGCTGCTCCAGATGCCGACATCGGGATCTTTTTCTTTGGTTCCCCCGAACCAAGCGGCAACGAGACCGCGGTCCGTCGCGGCGAGAGAGCTGGCGTGGCATTGGGGAAAGGGCGCTTTGTCGAAAATAAATTCCTCTTTCATCAGACCGGGAAAACGGGGGCTGGATTTTTCCTTCGCGGCGCGGGCCTGGAGCTGAGCGGCGGGGAAGGCGATACAGTCCTGCGAACGGATGTGGTAGAGGCGTCCGTCTTCGGCCCCGACGAGCAGCTCGGGTTTGCCGTCGCCGTCGAAGTCGGCCACGGCGGGGCTGCAGGTGTGTCCGGAGACATTGCGCTCGGTCACGTTACCAATTTTTTTCAGGACGACAAGGCCGTCGCGGTCTTCGCAGTTGCGGTACCAGGTGGCGTTCTCCGAATTGAGGAAGAGATCGAGGCGGCCGTCGCCGTCCCAATCGACCATGGCGAGTTTGGTGCGTCCGCTGCGTCCGGCGCTGCGGGCGTTGAGCCGGATGGGCTCGTTGTCTTCGTCGACAAAAATGCGTTCGGCTTTTCCTCCCCCGCGCCGCAGGGTGAGGTAGCCCTCTTGATCCATCAGGACGAGATCGAGCGTGCCGTCTCCGTCGAAGTCGAGGGCGAGCGGGGTGGTGCGCCACTGGGTCAGGGTGTCGCTGGAGGGCGTCTGCCACCACTGCCATTTCGGGGGGAGTTCGCGTTGTCCGCTGTCGAAGACGCTCGCTTCCACCCGGAGCGGATCGTCTGTGCCGCGGAGGAGTCCGATGCGCCCGAGGATGGAGTTGTAGAGAATGTCAGGCTTGCCGTCGCCGTCCCAGTCGGCGGCGGAGAGGGTGGTGTAGCCCCACTTGGCCTCACAGGGTCCCTGGATGGAACCGCTCGGCCCTGCCAGAACGCGAAACGGCTCGCCCTCGGTCGTTTCGAGGAGGACGGGGGCGGCCCATTTGGGGAGGCCGTTCTCCCCTTTACCGAGATTTTTGAAAAAGGCGATGTTGCCGGCGGTGTTGCCGCAGAGGATGTCGTCGAGACCGTCGCCGTCCCAGTCGATCACGTAGGGGGTCGCGAGGGCACCGAACTTGAGGGTGTCGGCCTGCTGCTGAAAGAATACCGGTTGGTGGAAAACGGGAAGCCCGTCCCGGATCTCGCCGCTGTGTTCGATCAGGGCGACCCGGCCGTCCTCGTCTCCGACGATGAGATCGATGTGCCCGTCGCCGGTCCAGTCGTAGGCGGTCGGGGTGACCATCTGCACGTGCATGACGAGCGGTTGGCCGTCGGATCCGACGAGGCGACGGCCCACGCCGTAGCTCGGCTCGGTGCGGGTGCCGATGTTCTCAAAATAGGTGAAGCCATCGAGGAACTCGCCGCAGAGCAGGTCGAGGTCGCCGTCGCCGTCGAAGTCGTTGAAGTTGGGCGAGGGCCACCCGAACACGTCGATGAGACTGCCGTCTGCGGTGGTGAGTTTGACAGGCTTTTCGGCGTATTTCGGTGCCTCGTCGGTGCCGTGGTTCTCAAGGAGGTAGAGGTAGCCGTGAAGGGGACCGTTGCGCCAGTGTCCCCGTGCGTCGTGGGCCTGGTCCCAGACGAGATCGCTCCAGTCCCCGACGCCGATGACGAGATCGTGGACGCCGTCGCCGTCGTAGTCCACGTAGCGCCACATGTTTCCCCGGACGCCTCTCTCGTGGACATTGCTTTTGCGATAAATCTTCGTCGGTTTTTCGAACTTCGATTCGCGGAAGTCGACATGCTCGACACCGGGCGCGAGGATGCGGGGTTCGCCCGCGAGATAGGAGACCTGCATGTTGTGGGTGGCCGGTCCGAGGCGGACGCCGGGTCGGAAGAGGGGCAGTTTGTCGCCCGGTTCGCCCGCGTTTTCAAAATACCAGACTCCGTTTGAAGGTTTGTCAGGACAAGCGACGAGGAGATCGGTTTTGCCGTCGCCGTTGTAGTCCATCGGCATGGGCCAGGCCCAGAGGCCCACGCCGAGATCGACTTCGAGGCCCGGATGGTTGTAGGGAAGCGGCTTCAGTTTCCAGTCGGCTTCCTCCGCCGGGAGCGGGAGAACGAAGGTCACGGCAAAGACCGCGGCGAGGGTGGGGAGGGTTTTCATGGACGAGCGGGGGAGGTGTCGGTTGCGTCGTTTACGGGATGGCGTTAGACTGAACGGTATGGAGCGGGAAACTTTGGCGCAGCGGCTGGGCATGGCCCCCCACGTCTCGGCCTTGCTGACGAAGGCCGAAGGCCTCGGATTGAGGGTGCCCGAGGATCTCGAATGGCTCGCGACCGCGCGGGGCCTGCGCTATTACAGCAGCCCGTCGGAAGTGGCGATGGTGAGAGAGAGCCCGGCCCTCCATGGGGTGGAAGATTTTTCCAACGAAGAGCTTGCGCTCGCCCTTCTTTCCATCTGCCTGCCCTACTCGCAGCAGAGGATTCGGATGGGGGCGGCGATGCTGGCGGCAGAGGGAAACTCGCCTGCGGACATTGCGAGGTTGGCAGGGCGGGAGAGAAACGAAAGAGTGGTTCATTATCTTGCGAGGTTGGGCGAACAAGTGGAACCCGCGAATCCATTCTGGAGTGAAATCCTGGCGCATTTGCCTGAGTTCGATCCACCCGAACCCGATCTGCTCCCACATGTGACCCGATTTGTGGCGATGACGGGGTACACGCGGCGAGGAAGCGAAACTGTCATGCAGTGGATCCGCCCACAAGCTTCGGTTGTCGCATGAACAATGTCGCCCCCGACAATCCTTCGGAGATTTTGGCAACACTGAATAGCGAGCTTACTTGTCCTGTGCCGCTTGTTCTTTATGGAAGAGCGGCGATCTGCCTGGGGTTCGACGGGGCGGGGCCAGAGCATCAGGCTACCCAGGATGTCGATGCCATCCTGAGATGCGGACAACTCGAGGAGTTCGAAGCCGACAAGGAATTTTGGTATGCCATCGAGCGGACCAATTGTCGTCTTGAGCTTCGGGGACTTTATATCACCCATTTGTTTCCCGAGGCTTCGGTCTTCCTCCGTCCTGACTGGGGGCGGCACATCGTTTCGGTTTCGCGCCCACCGACGCGTTGTTTGAAGCTGTTCCGTCCGCACACCGTGGATCTCATCCTCACCAAGATGATGCGAGGTGACGATCCTCAAGATATGGACGACGTCGCTTTTCTCGTTCGGCACGACGGCATCACGCGGGAAAGGATGGAACCCGCCTTTGCGACCGTGCGCATGCCCGACGGCGTCGAGTTTCGCGACGCCTTTGCCCGCGCCCTGCCGGTGGTGCGGGGCATATTCGAAAATGAAGGACGGCGGGAGTGAGGTCATGCGAAAGAGCTTGGGAGATTCCCCGGCAGCGGATTGTAGGAGGAAGAGGGGCGGGGGAGAAAGCACTTTTTAGCTTTTTAGCGGGTAGCTGTTTTGCTGTTTAGCGGCTCTGCCCTGGATGGGCTTCGCCGGGTAGAACGGGTCTCCAGGCCCGTTCCCTTCTGCCGATGATCGCCGAAACGGGCCTGGAGACCCGTTCTACTTTTATGGCTGCGGATGAGAGTCGCTTGTGAACCCGAGGGATCTCGCACGACGCGCGTTGACATTTTTCCCGGCGCTCCCGATACTGGCGGCGATGCATCGCCCCGACCAACTCGCCCGACTCGCCGATTCCTCGGAAAAATGGGATATCCTCATCATCGGAGGCGGTGCCACGGGTCTCGCCGTCGCGGTGGACGCGGCCTCGCGCGGCTACCGCACCGCCCTGCTGGAGCAGGCCGATTTTTCGGAGAGCACCTCCTCCAAAAGCACCAAGCTGATCCATGGCGGGGTGCGCTACCTCCGCAGCGGCGAAATTGGTCTGGTGCGCGAGTCCCTCCGCGAGCGGGGACGGCTCCTCCGCAACGCGCCTCGCCTCGTCAAGCCGCTCGATTTTGTGGTGCCGGCCTACCGTTGGCACGAACGATTTTACTATGGAGCGGGCCTGACACTCTACGATCTACTCGCGGGGCGGGAGGGTTTGGGGGCGACGGGCCATCCGGGAGCGGCGGGGGTGGCGGAGCGGGTTCCGAACCTGCGGATCGAGGGGCTGCGTGGAGGCACCCTTTACCAGGACGGGCAGTTCGACGACGCCCGCCTCGCCGTGGCGATGGCGCGGACGGCGGCGGCCCGGGGCGCGGCGGTGGTAAATCATTGCCGGGTCGAGGAGTTGGTCAAAGAAAACGGTCGCCTCACCGGAGTGGTCGTGCGGGACGGGGTGACGGGGAGGGACCATCGCCTTGAAGGCAAGGTCATTGTCAACGCCACCGGCGTGTTCACCGATTCGGTCCGGCGGATGGATGAACCCGGGGCGGAGGGGGTGATCCGACCGAGCCAGGGCATCCACCTCGTCCTGGACCGTCGCTTTCTCGGAGGAGACACCGCGGTGATGATTCCGAAAACCGAGGACGGGAGGGTGCTGTTCGCGATTCCCTGGAAGAACCGCGTCCTTCTCGGGACGACCGACACCGAACCCGTCCCGGTGGAACTCCATCCGCGGGCGCGGGAAGAGGAGATCGAATATCTCCTCCGCCATGCGGGCCGTTATCTGCGGGAGGCACCGGAGCGCGGGGATGTCCGGGCGATTTTCGCCGGTTTGCGTCCTCTCGTGAGTCCGCCGGAATCGGGAGGGGCGAGCAGCGCGAAGCTGTCCCGCAGTCACAGCATTTTCCTCAGCGACGGGGGGTTGCTCACGATCACGGGGGGCAAGTGGACGACCTGCCGACAGATGGCTGAGGAGGCGGTGGACCGCGCCGCGTCCCTCGGCGATCTCCCGAAGAGACCCTGTCAAACGGCCGATCTGACCCTCTTGGACGAGTCTTCTGCGGATGCGGTGGAGGCGGCGGGAGAAAGCGGACTTCTCGACGAGGCCTTGCCCTATCGTTTCTCGGATGTGGAGCGAGCGGTGCGGGAGGAAATGGCCCTGACCCTCGACGATGTTCTCAGTCGCCGCACCCGTGCCACCTTTCTCGACGAGGCGGCGGCGCGGCGCTGTGCCCCCGCGGTCGCCGCGAAAATGGCGGAAATGCTGGGGCGGGACGAGGCCTGGATCGCCGGGGAGATCGCGAGGATGGAGGAACGGCTGGGGTAGCGGTCGTCGGCGGGTCGGAGCGATGAGAAATTCTCATGAATTTCTTTACGGCTGCTTGGTCGGGGTAGCGAAACTGGTGACAGTTTCGATCGTGAGGCCTTTGGCGGGTTTTGGATGTAGAACGGGTCTCCCGGCCCGTTTTCTTTTGCCGTGCGCCTGCGGGAACGGGCCGGGAGACCCGTTCTACGGTTGTGCGACGGAGCGATCACAGCGTGCCCACGTCCCAGAGGCCGTCGCTTTGGGAATCCGATGGATCGTAGCGGGCTTCGCCGAGCGTGAAATGCGGCGGCATCACCGTGAGGTTGAGCGTGAGCGCCTGCCCGTCGGTGGTGGTAGCGCTGGGCATCGCCCCGGGGTTGCCGGGGAGGTAGGGGATGAGATCCTCCGAAGTGAAAGTCGCGACGTTTTTGGAAGGGCGGTCGGCGAGGTAACCCTTCTGCGCGATGTAGACCGCGCGCAGTTTCTCGGTGGCGTCGCGTCCCGTTTTCCAGTCCAGGATTCCCGAGATGGAGTAGGTGACGATGGTGGCGAGCCCCAGCATCACGCCGATGACCAGCGACATTTCGACGAGGGAGAGACCTTTCTCAAGACGATGGGGGGAGTGATGGCGAGCGATCATGAGAGAGAAGGGGTGGGGGAAAAGACCGAATGGTCAGGGCTTCGTTTTGATCTTCTTGGGCGGCTCGACGGTGTATTCCGCGTCCGCCGTGAGATCGTTCCAAATGCGCAGCGGCAAACCGCTAAACATTATGGAAAGTATCACAATTGTGAAAATGACCCATGCGACCCGCATTGTAAAGCTCTTATTTGGGTTGTTGAAGAGCTTGGCGGAGAGACCGCCTCCGTCCTTGATGCGTGCGGTGTAGGTGATATTGGCGACCTCGAGGTGGGCGGTGAGTTCGTTGAGGGCGGCGTCATTGGGCGCGGTGAGGCGATAGAGGTAGCGGCTGCCGCTTTCCTCGTTCGTCTCGTCCACCTGTACTCCGTGGGGGATGTGGTAGGGAAGGGTGTTGCAAAAAACCTGGGTGCGCTGGACAAATCTACGCTGCAGGGCTCGATCTAGTTTCGTCTGTTGCATGGGGGGGTAGCGGTTTAGCTGTTAGCTTTTTTGCGGTTTAGCTTTTCAGGGGTTGAGGGGGAGTGTGAGTGGCGTCTTTTTGTAAAACCTTAAAACCTTAAAACCTTAAAACCTTAAAACCTGAATGCCTGAAAACTGAAAAACTTTCCCCCTCAAAGCCCGCTGCCGTTCATCATTTTGGGACCCATCAGGAAGATCGGGAGGAAGGCGCCGACAAACACCATGATGATGAGGAAGGCGGCGGCCATCATCACGAAGAGGTTCACGGTGGTGGCGAATTGCTGGATGGTGTTCTCGACGTCTTCTTCATACATCCCGGTGAGGAGCTGCAACTGTTCGCTGAGGGTGGAGGAGCGCTCCCCGATGGAGATGAGGTGGGCGACCTGGGGATCGCAGGAGGTGAATTTGCGAATCGCTTCGGAAAAGGGCAGGCCGGTCTCGATGTAGCGTTGTCCGGCGGTGATGAGTTCGTCGTACATGGGCGTGCCCTTGAGGGATTCGGCCGATATCTCGACGGATCGGGAGAGGTTGATACCGTTGGAGTGCAGCATCTCGAGGCTGCTGAGGAAAAGGAGTTGCCGCATCCCGAGGATGAGCTTTTTCAGGAGAGTCCAGCGCGCCATCATGAAGAAGGTCACCGCGTTGCGGACCTTGGCCACTCTGAGGAAGGTGAAGGCGGCCCCGACGATTCCGCCGACGATGAGGACCCAGACCTTCTGGGTGAAATGGCTCACCTTGAAGAGAATCCCGGTGAGTCCGTCGGGCGTCTGCTTCATGTCTTTGAGGATCTTCTCGATCTCGGGGATGATCCGCAGTTGAGATGCGATGAAGATGAGAATCAGGGCGAAGATGATGATGCAGGGCATCAGGGTCGCTTTGCGCATCTTGGCCTTGAATTCGGCTTCCTTTTTGAGGGTCTTGGCGATCGAGGCGAAGGCGCGGTCGAGCTGACCAGAGTCGCTCCCGGCGCGGACCAGTGAGATGAACTTGTCGTCGAATTTGCCGGTTTTTTTGAAAGCCGAGGCGGTGGGGACGCCCTCCTCGATTTGTTCGCGGGCGGCCTCGAGGGTGGCCCGCACCAGGGGCGAGGGATGGCCCGACATGTAGTATTTGATCGCATCCGAGGTGTTGATGTTCGCCTTGAGCATGGAAGCCATGCCCCGGGAGAATTTGATCAACTCCTTCGGCGGAAATTTTCCGGTCTTTTCCGATTTGCTGAAAAGAGCTTTTTTGGCCGGGGCGTGATGCCCGGAAAGCGCGCGATTCTTTTCCTCTATCCTCGCGGCCAGGGCGGCTTGGGCGGCGGAGACTTTGGCGGCTTTTTTGGTGGTTTCCATAGAGGGGAGAGCGGGGAAAAGGTGGGCGGCCGCCGGGTCAGTCGGCGCTGGACATGTCGATGACTTTGCGGAGAGCCTCGAGGTCGGTGCGGCCCTCGCGGACGAATTGGAGTCCACTCTTGCGCAATGAGGGGAGGATGCCCTGCTCTCGCACGGCCAGTTCCAGTTCGTAGGGGCTGAGGGTGCCTTTGGAGAGGGCGTCGGACCACTCGGGGGTGATGGGGATGATCTCAAGGATGGCGGCCCGTCCGTAGTAGCCCCGCCCGTGGCATTCGGGACAGCCTTCGGCGGCCCGCTGGTAGATTGGCGTCTCGCGCCATTCCTCCCCGAGGTTGAATTTTCGGATTTCGCGTTCGGCGAGGCCCGATTTTTTGATTTTGCAGTAGGGGCAGAGCAGTTTCAAAAGGCGCTGGGCGCAAGCCGCCTTGAGGGTCTGGGCGATCTTCCAACGCTCGATGCCGAGTTGCTCGAAGCGCTCGATGATCTGCGAGGCGCGCGGGGTGTGGATCGTGGTGAGGACCTTGTGCCCGGTGATCGCCGCCTCGATCGCGAGCTCAGCCGAGTCGAGGTCGCGCACCTCGCCCATGAGGATGATGTCGGGATCGCTCCGCATGAAACTGGCGATCATCGGCTTGAACTCCGAGGGACGGATGTCGCAGTGGAGCACGCCCATGATCTCGTCCTCGACCGGGTTCTCGAGGGTGAGGATGTTGTCCTCGGGCCGGTTCAGCTCGCGCAACATCGCGTTGAGGGTGGTCGATTTACCGGACCCGGTCGGACCTGACACGA
>JAAYAT010000015.1 GCA_012719225.1 Verrucomicrobiaceae bacterium | reverse complement strand
GCGCCTATCGGGGTGACGATCAAATCCTCGTCGGTGGCATTCACAATCTCGAATGAAGTCAGAAAGCCGAGGCCAATCGGGCTGACAACACTGCAAGTGAGGAGACAGGTGAGGCAAAAGAGAGGAAGCAACGTAAACCCAACCCTACGGAGCAAGCGCTTCTGGAGGGAGGGTTGCATCGTAGTGGAGTCGAAGGTCAACCGGCGAGGTTGGTGGTAATCATGATAATCGAGGTGGTGGATACCTGCAATGATCATTCGAAGGATGTCTGAATGCGGAGGCGGAGGGTGAGTTATGAAGAAAGTTGTCGAGCGCCCACTTTTCCCCGTAGCAAGCGCCCGAACTCTACCCCTGGTGACGGCCGCCACCTCGTCCTTGACGCGAGCGAATCCTTTCCCGAGGAGGAATTCCACCCATACTAAGTCCTTGAGAAAAATCATGAGGGGCTGCGATCCGTTTCCGAAGCCTACTTCGATGCGATTTCAGACGAATCATGACCGGAGAGCGGGAAAATGGATGTAGATTGATTTAGTCCGGAGACTTAGCTGGATTGATCTCATGGCCACCACGACCGTCAACATCCACGAGGCCAAGACCCATCTTTCGCGGCTCATCGAGCGGGCGGAGCAGGGCGAGGAGATCGTCATCGCCAAGGCTGGCACCCCGAAGGTGCGCTTGACGCCGGTCGCCGATTCGCCGACCGGGGCGTTTTTGCCGGTTCGCTGAAGGTGACGGATGCGTTCTTTGACCCGTTGCCCGAGGATGATCCTTTCTTCAGGAGCGCCGGATTCCGCACCTTGTGGTGAGGTGGCTGAACGGACGAGAGTTTTCCCCGCCCCCGTGGGGATGGTCCGAAAAACGGAGAGCGCTACAAAATCCCGTGCTTGCGGAAGACCTCGGCTACGGGTGTGCCGGCGGCGAGCTCGTCGCGGCAGGTGTTCTCCCCCGCGACTTTTTCCTTGGCGGCGGCGATGACCTTGGCCGCGATCGCCTGGGGAATGATGACCACGCCGTCGACGTCCCCGAGGATGTAGTCGCCGTGTTTGGCGATGACTCCGTCGATGAGGATGGATTCGCGGATTTCGGTGACATCGAGGCGTCCCTTGCTGTCGGCGGGGGAGGCTCCGATCCCGAAGACGGGGAAGTCCAACTGGTTGAGCGCCCAGAGGTCGCGGGTGCATCCGGTCATGACGACTCCACCGACGCCTTTGGCGATACAGGCGGTACTGAGCAGCTCGCCCCAGAAGGCGCAGCTCTGGTCGTGGTTCGCATCGACGACGAGGACGTCGCCGCGCTCGGCCGTGTCGATCGCCTCCATTTCCAGTTCGTAGGGACGTTCGGGGACGGCATCGACGACTTCGGCCTTGACCGTGAAAACCCGGCCCGCCACCCGGGTCGCCGGAGTGAGCGCTTTCACCGCCGGGGTGAGGAACTGGTTGGGGTAGCCGTTGACGTCCAGAACATCGGCGACGACGGCCGAATACAGCGATTTCAGATCTTCGATCAGGGAGAGGTTCATGATGGCCAGTAGAGTGGCACCGGGTTTGCCTTTGTCGAGTCCTCTTCAGACAATTCCGGGACCTTTTTACGCCAGCAGCCTTTCGGACGCATCCTCTCCGGCTGTGGAAAACGGGGGTCCGGCTCCAATTCGCCCTTCCTTTCCGTCATTTGTGTCCCAGCCAGCGCGGGAGATGCTCCTCGATAAAGGCGGCGTCGTGCCATTCGGGATAGCGCCGCAGGACGCGGTCGATCTCCTCGGACTGTCCCGGCGAGAGAACTTCGTCCGGTTCCAGGCATTTCCGAGAGGGGAGCAGGCCGGAGCGGCGCAGCACCTCGTTGATCCCGGTGATGCAGCCGGCGAAGTCGTGCGCCGGGTCAAAAAGAGCGCTGTTGAAGTCGGTCAGGGCGGCGTTGCGGGCGGCCCAATCCGTGGCGCTGTCCGTGGCGCTGTCCGTGGCGCTGTTTTCTCCCGAGCGGACTTCTTCGAGGAGGCGGACGGCGCGCCGCGTCCCCACCGCCCATTGCCCGAGCAGGCCGCCGACGATGCGCAGGGAAGGCTCTCCCCAGGGGAAGGGCGTGAGCAGGTCGTGGATGATGTTGTCGTCGTTGCCGGTGTAGAGGGCGATGTCGCGGCGTCCGCTCTCCGCCACCGCCCGCACCACTTCGAGGGTGGCGTAGCGGTTGAAAGGCGCGATTTTGATGGCCACGACATTCGGTATCTCGGCGAAGTCACGCCAGAAGCGGTAGCCGTAGGTGCGCCCGCCGATGGAGGGTTGCAGGTAAAAGCCGATCAGCGGCAGGATTTCCGCGACGTCGCGGCAGTGGGCGAGGAGGGTATCGTCGTCCGTCCGGCGCATCGCGCTGAGGCTGAGGAGAGCGGCGTCGTAGCCGAGGGAGCGGGCCAGTTCCACTTCGCGCCGGGCCTGCTCGGTGGTGCCGCAGACCCCGGCGATCCGGGCGAAGGGATCGTCGCTGCGGCGGTAGCCGGCGATCTCGTCGGCACAGGAGCGGAGGACCGTTTCGAAAAGATCGTGTTTTTTGTCGCGGATTTCGAACTGCGTGGTGTGGACCCCGACCGCGAGTCCGCCCGCGCCCGCATCGAGGTAGTAGCGCACCAGAGCCCGCTGATGCCGCTCCGACCAAGTGCGGTCGTCATGGAGGGCCAGAGGCATCGCCGGGATCACTTGTCCGGCGGCGAGATGGGACCGCAGCCGGTCGGTTTCAGAGGTATCGGGGGAACTCATGGATACGAAAAAATCTGGGGTCTTGTGGCGGCGAATCCGCCGGGACGGTGTTCGGCCCATCCTCGCGGACTCGTTTCGCCGACAGGCAAAGAGAGGGGCGTTCCGATGAGATCACAATGTAAAATGCGCCGGTGTGCGCCATCAGTGCGGTTCCGCGCGAAGTCCTCGCTCCGCCGTCCCGGAGGGAGGTTCGCGGACGCGAATACGTCGCTTACCAGAAAATTCCGCTGCTGAGAAGATGCGCCATGCATTTTTTCTGGAGCACCGGAAGTCTCCCCGGCGTCCGCCGGTTTTTTCCCAGGCCGCGCTGGCGGGCGGGTTGGTGTGTGCTCCTGGGCCTTCTGGCCTTGCCGCTCTCCCTCCCGGCCCGCGATCTCCGGGTCGGCATTGACCCCGACACGCCCACGATCGCCCATGCCATCAAGTTGGCCGCGCCCGGAGACACCATTCACTTGGAAGCGGGCAAGGTCTATCGCGACTACGCGGGGTTCCACGGGAAAAAGGGGGCACCGGGAAAACCCATCACGCTCGATGGTCACGGCGCGACTCTGGAGGGTTCGGACCCGCTCGATCCGGCGCGGTGGCGCGAGGTTTCGCCGGGGCTGTTCGCGGCGGAGGAATTGCCGCTCGCTCTCAGCAATGCGGTGATCGGACGCTGGTTTTTTCTCTTCGACGGCAAAATGCAGTTGATGGGCCGCACTTCGAAGGGAAAAAGCGCGGCCCTCAAGGCTCCCGGCGACCTCCAGCCCGGCGAGTGGACGTTTGTCAAAGATCCCTCGCGGGACACTCCGTCCTCCCGGCGGATCCACGGCACCTTCTATCTCAGGATCGCCCCCGGCCTTTCTCTGGCCGATACCAACATCGCCGTTCCCGTCCGCAGCGCCGGTGTCCAGTTCAGCGGGGACAACGCCCATCTCGTGATCCGCAATCTCACGGCGACCCATCCCTACAACGACGGGTTCAACATCCACGGCGACTGCCGCGACATCCTCTTCGAAAACATCCGAGCGATCGAATGCGGCGACGACGGGATCAGCGCCCACGAATCGGCGCAGTACCGGGTCGATGGTTTCGTCAGCATTGGCAACAGCACCGGCATCTGTGACACGGGCACGGCGCGGACGAGCTACCGCAATGTCTTCATCGCGGACTGCGTCGGCTACGACCTCTACTTTCTCGACGAGGGGAGCTACTCGATCCACAACGCCGTGGTTCTCTCCTCGGCGCAGAATCCGTTCACCGTCACCGGCCGCACGGCAGGGGATTGCCGTCTGAAAATGGAGAACGTGCTCCTCCGTCGCCTCGTCGAAACGGGCACGGGCCTCGTCGCGCCGCGGGCGGTGCTGGAGGCGGACCGCTGTAACGTGGAAGGTTTGGAGATCCAGGTTTCCGGCGAGGCCACCTGGAAAAACACTCTCCTCAACGGCGAGCCCTCCGAAGCGGGCGCGACGGGTGCCGACCTCGCCCTTTTGCAAACTCTCGTTCCCGAAGAATATCGCTGCGCCCTCCTCCTGTCCCGTGCGGCAACCCCCATCCACCCATGAAAATCCCGTCCCCGCTTTTTTCCCTCCTCCTTTCCTCCGTGTGCCTGGTCGGAGCGGTGCCTCCCGCCACATCCGCCGAGGCTGCCGAAGCCGCGAAATCCATCGATCCGGTGAACATCGGAGACCGACGCGAGTTGTTTGTCGATCATTTCCTCCTCGACCAACTCAACGGAACCCGCTTGCAGTGGCACGCCCCGCGCGACGAAGGGGAGACTTTCGCCTTCGACGAACCGTGGGAGGGCCTTTTCAGCGGCTACGCCACCATCGTGACTCTGGAGGACGGACGCTTCCGCGCCTACTACCGCGGCAAGGCGGTGGCCAACGCCGACGGCAGTGAAGAGGAGGTGACCTGCTGCGCGGAATCCAACGACGGACGCACCTGGACCAAGCCGAAGCTCGGGATCTACGAGGTCATGGGCACGAAGAAGAACAATGTGGTGCTGATGCACGCCGACACCTCCTGCCACAATTTCAGCCCCTTCCGCGACCCGCGCCCCGGCGTGCCCGCGGGCGAACGGTTCAAGGCTCTCGGTGGCACGATGAAGGGCGGGGGCCTCACCGCGTGGAAATCGGCCGACGGCTATCGTTGGGAAAAGATGGCCGCCGAGGCCGTCATCACGAAGGAGATGGTGCCCTATCCCTACATGTTTGACTCGCAGAACGTGCCCTTCTGGTCCGAGGCCGAGGGCAAGTATCTCTGTTACTACCGCGTTTTCGAGGACAAGATCCGCCGCATCGTCCGGAGCGAGAGCGATGATTTCTTGATCTGGTCGGCACCGGTTTTGCTCGGCTACCGCCATCCCGGGAAGGAAGCGCCGATCGAACATCTCTACACCAATCAGACGAGTCCCTACTTCCGGGCGCCGCATCTCTACGTCGCGATCGCGGCGCGATTCATGCCGGGGCGACAGGTCCTCACCGAAGCACAAGCAAAGGCCATCGAGGTCAATCCCAAGTATTTCAAAGACACCTCGGACGCCGTTTTCATGACGACCCGTCCGGTCGAGGGCTCGGAGCACGCCGGCGTCTATGACCGCACCTTTCTCGAGGGATACATCCGCGGCGGGATCGGCGCGCAGAATTGGGTCTCGCGGACCAACTATCCCGCGCTCAATGTCGTGCCGACCGGGCCGAACGAAATGTCCATCTACGTGAACCAGGACTACGCCCAGCCCACCGCCCACATGCGTCGCTACTCCCTGCGGACCGATGGGTTCGCCTCGCTGCATTGTGGCTACGCGGGAGGACACGCCATCACCAAACCCGTCATCTTCGCCGGAAAGGAACTCTCGCTGAACTTCTCCACCTCCGCCGCCGGCGGGGTGAAAGTGGGGATAGAAACGGCGGACGGGAGCGCCATCCCCGGCTTTTCGGTGGAGGATTGTGTGATGCAGATCGGGAACGAGCTCGACCGCCGGGTGACTTGGAAATCCGGCAGCGATGTCAGTGCCCTGGCCGGCCAAGTGGTGCGCCTGCGGTTTTTCATGAAAGACGCGGATATTTTCTCCTTCCGGTTCACCGAGTGAGGGAAGGGAGGCTCCTCTCATCCGCCACCGAAGCGTTCCGCGATCCCGCGAACCACCGGGTCGGGTTGTTCCGCGAGGACGCGGTGCCCGCAACCGGGCAGGATAACGTGTTGAAAATCCGGGAAAACCTCCGCCATTTCCGCAGCGAGGCGGGTGAATTTCTCATCCTTTTCCCCGGTGATCCAGAGAACCGGCGCGCGGAAGGAGCGGAGGGCCGGGCGCAGGTCGTCTTGTCGCCCCAGGCTCCAGTTTTCAAAGGCGAGAGCGATGGCCTCGTGGCGGGGTTCGAGGGCGATTTGTCCTGAGGTCGGAGCGGCCGGACCGTCGCCGAAGACCGTTTGTTGATTCCATGTCAGGAGAAAATCCGACCACGGCATCTCCCGGGCGCGCTGTGCCCATTCTTCGTCGGAGACGCGGCGGGCGAGTCTGTCCTCGGCGCGGCGGAGCCCCGGATGGGCCGAGAGGAGGACCGCTCCGCCCCAGCGCTCCGGATGCATCGCCATCGCGGAGAGGGCGAGCCGACCTCCGAGAGAATAACCGGCGAGGACGGGACGCTCCAAGCCGACGCTCAGGGAACCCGCCAATTCATCGGCGAACTCGCGATACGACAAGGCGCTGTGCTCCCAGAGATCGACTGCTCGAATTCCTGACAAAGATAAGATATTCCAATCCTCCGCCGAACCGAGATTGCCGTGCAGGGCGAGGATGGCCGTGTCGGCTCCGTTCATGGGCGCTCCTCCCAGAAGGCTTCGGTGGCGGCGGAGTCGGGGACGACTTCGAGGACGAGCGATTCTCCGGAGATCTCGGGGAACGGCTCGCCGGCGGTCCAGCGTCGGTAGTCGAGCCCCCACATTTCCGCCCACCGCGCGAAGTGCCGGGTGTGCCGGTTTTCGGTGATTTTTTTGTGTTCCTCGGGCAGGGCGGCGAGAGAGGGAAGTCGGGAAAAGAGGCGTCCTCCCGCGTTGTTGAGGATGACGAGCCGCCGCCGTCCCGCGCTCAATTGCTCCAGCAGAGCGGGGGAGTTGAGATCGCAGAGGGCGGTGAGGTCGCCGAAGATTCCCCACGATTCCTCTTCGCCTTCGGAGAGGCCCAGCCAGGTCGCGATCTGTCCGTCGATCCCGTTGGCCCCGCGGCTCGCGAAGACGCGGGGATGCGGACGGTCCCGCGCTGCGGCGAGGTTCCATTGGCGGATGGGCAGGCTGTTGCCGAGAAAAACGAGCGCCTCGCCTGGAATCCGCCGGGAGAGTTCACGAACCATCCCCGGCTCGGAAAAAGGATGTTTTGCCAGGGATTGGTCCGGCTCCGCGTCTGCCAAGAGGGTTGGATCGTCGACCCAACCCTCTCGGGAGATCGGGTGGATTTCGGGAAAGCGGGCAGGGACGAGCAGTTGACTCTCCCGCGCGAGCCCGGAAAAGGGCCGGGGACTGAGCGAGCACACCGCCACCTCGGGACTGTCCTCGAGATCGCGCCAGAACCGCAGGCTGGGGACTCCGCCGAGACGCAGGATGTGGCGGGGCTTCAGCGTCGGGATGAGCCGCTCGGAGCGGATTTGCAGTTTTGCCAGGGCGGGGCTTTCGCGCAAGCCGCTGGCGGCTTCGGCCCAGACGGGAACCCCGAGGGTGCGGAGGAAGGTCTCCACCGCCGGCTGCCAGTCAGGGGGGAGCTCTCCGAGCAAGACGAGGAGACGATCGGCCTTTTCGCAGAAGAGGGCGAGATCCCTGCGGACATCCTCCGGGGACGGTGCGGGAGGAAACGTCGGTTCGTCCCACTCCCCGCAGACATCGCCGGGGGCCGGTTCGTCGAAGCAGAGATTGAGATGCAGCGGGCTTCTGCCGGTCCAGTCGGCGACGGCGGCGAGATCGGTTTCCGCCGAGACATCGAGCGAGAGCGGCGCGTAGGGACCGAAGATCCCCGGCTGTTCGATGGCCTGGGGGGCGCCGCTTCCGCGAAACCGGGCCGGGCGATCCGCCGTCACGAGGATGAGCGGGATCCCGGAATAGTAGGCCTCGATCACGGCGGGAAACAGCTCCGCCACGGCGGTGCCGGACGTCGTCACCACGGCCACGGGACGGGCGGTTTTTTTCGCCAGGCCCAGTGCGAAAAAAGCGGCGGTGCGTTCGTCGAAATGGTGGCGCACGGTCCATTTTTTTTCCCGACAGCTCGCCAGCAGCGAACCTGTCAGGGGAGCGTTGCGGGCTCCCGCGCAGACGACGAAGTCGCATACCCCGAGTCCGGCGAGATGTCCGAGGGCGGCTCCGGCGAGTCGGGCGTTGGGACTCATACTCCGAGCAGTGATTTGACCGAGTTCCGTTTCAGGGCGAGCTCGCGCCATTCGCGGTCGAAGCGGCTCCCTTCGACGAGCCCGACGCCGCTGGGCAGGTAGACGTCGCAGCCGTCCCAGGAGAGGTTGCGGATCGCGACGAGCGCTTGGAAAAAGCCCTCGTGGATCGCTCCGAAGGGCGCACCGAAATGCGCGGGCACGCCGAGACGTTCCCGGTAGTCGAGGAGCTGGCGGAGAGCGCCTTCCCCCCGGGGACAGGCCCCCAGCGCAGGCGTCGGATGGAGGCAGCGCACCAGTTCATTGAGGTCGGCGGCGGGATCGCTCAGCCGCACTTGCATCCGCGTGAGGAAATGGATCATCGAGCCGAGATCGAGCAGGGTGCGCGGCTCGCGCTCCACTTTTCCGAAGGGGGCGAGCAATTCCTCGATGTAATCGGCGACAAATTCGTGTTCGCGGATCTCTTTGGGGTCGTGGGGAAAGTCGTGGATCTCGTGACGCGGTGCCGTTCCCGCCAGGGCCATCGTCTCGAGGAGTCCGTCGCGCACGGTGAAAAGCTGTTCGGGCGTCGCCCCGATGACTCCGGTGCCGCCTTCGCGGAAGCCGTAGCCCCGGAGCGACTCCGGCGCGGCGATGATGGCTTTGACGAGGGCGGCGGGTTCCCCGCGGTGAAGGATGCCCCGCTCGGTGAGGACGGGAACGGATTTTTTCAGTTTTCCCCGCTGAATCTGATCGAGGATCTCGTCGAAAATCCCCCGCACGTCGCTGTCTCCGAGACCAGACCAGGCGATCTC
>JAAYAT010000173.1 GCA_012719225.1 Verrucomicrobiaceae bacterium | reverse complement strand
TCGAAACAGGAGGAAAAATCGAGGGCGGGGTGAACACCCTCTCTCCGGAGTCGGGTCCGGCGCGGGTTTTTGTGGGGAGTCACGATTATTTCCTCTACGCGCTCAACGCCGAGACCGGCGAGGTGCTCTGGAAGCACGAGACGGGAAATTATGTGGTTTCGACCCCGTCGATGATCCGCGCTGACGGAGTGCCGGCCCTGGCCTTCGGCGGGTGCGACGGTCTCCTCCACGTGATCCCCGCGGACGGGGAAGGGGAGAAGCGGGAAATCGAAATCGGGGCCTATATCGCCAACACCTCGGCGGTGCGCGACGGGATCAGCTACATCGCGCACAACGGCGGCGAGGTCGTCGCGGTGGAGATCGCCTCAGGGGAGGCGCTGTGGAAAACCCAAACCGGGATCGAATACACCGCGTCCCCGGCGGTGGATGAATCGCTCCTCTACGTGGCCGGTCCCGACAAGCGCCTCGTGGCCTACGACCGCACCGATGGCGCCGAGAAATGGGCCTTCCTCGCGACGCGCGCCCTGGCCAGTTCGCCGCTGGTGAGCGAGGATGTCGTGTGGCAGGGGGGCATGGACGGACGCCTCTACGCCGTCGACCGGGCGACCGGGGAGGAAATGTGGAATTTCGAACTGGGTACGCAGATCAAAGCTTCTCCGGCGGCATCGCGCGGGACCCTCGTGGTTTGCGGGGAGGACGGGGTGGTGTATGGTTTTACGAGGTGACCGCCCCATTTCCCCAGTATCCGACTCATTTTCCGTATGCCCGCACCTTCCCCATCCCAAGGCTCCACCGGAGTCATCGACAAGCTCACGGTCCCGCTCGACGCCGCTTCGGACGAGCAGACCGAGGCCGGTAACTATTTCGTGGCGAACTACCCGCCCTTCTCCTTCTGGAAGCCCGAATACACCGGTGAGGTCCACGAAATCCTCAACTCGCCCCGCCCGACCGACACCAATCTCGGGGTGTATTTCCACATCCCTTTCTGCCGGAAACGCTGCCATTTCTGCTATTTCCGGGTCTACACCGACAAAAACGCGTCGGAGATCAACGCCTACCTCGATGCGGGGATCAAGGAATTCGAGCGCTACTCCCGCACCTCCTACCTGGCCGGGCGCAAGCCGCAGTTCGTCTACTTCGGCGGGGGGACGCCGAGCTATCTCTCGATCGAGCAACTCACCCGGCTGACCGACCGGATGAAGGATCTCTTCCCCTGGGACGAGACCGAGGAGGTGGCCTTCGAGGCGGAACCGGGCACTCTCACGGAGAAAAAGTTGGAAGCCCTCCGGGAGATCGGAGTGACCCGGCTCAGCTTGGGAATCGAGAACTTCGACGATCACATCCTCGAGGTGAACGGACGGGCGCACCGTTCCAAGGAGGCCTTCCGTGCGCTCGGTTTTGCCAAGACGCTCGGTTTCGACCAGGTCAACATCGACCTCATCGCCGGGATGATGGATGAGACGCCGGAGAATTGGGAACGCAACGTCCGCACCGCCATCGAACAGTCGCCGGACTGCGTCACGATCTACCAGATGGAGATCCCCTACAACACGACCATTTTCAAGGAGATGAAAGAATCCGGCCGGATCAGTGCTCCGGTCGCGGATTGGAAAACCAAGCGCCACTGGGTCGACTGGGCCTTCAACGAATTCGAGTCGGCCGGCTACACCGTGAGCAGCGCCTACACCGTGGTGAAAAATCCCGAAACGACCAAATTCATCTACCGCGACAGCCTCTGGGAAGGGGCCGATCTCCTTTCCGCCGGGGTCGCCTCCTTCGGACACTTCGGCGGCGTCCACTACCAGAACCAGGCCGACGTGGCACCGTACATGACCGAGGTGGACGCCGGCGGGTTGCCGATTTTCCGCTCCTACCGCACCAGTCACGAGGAGCGTTTCATCCGCGAATTCATCCTGCAACTGAAGCTGGGCCACACCAACCTCGCCTATTTCCGCGAAAAATACGGCGTCGACCCGACGGAGCGTTTTTCCGGGACCCTCGGCGATTTGCAGCGCCGCGGTTATTTTTCCCTCGAAGGCGACGAGGTCCTCGTCAGCCGGGAAGGGCTGCTGCAGATCGACCGCCTCCTCCATGATTTCTTCCTCGAGCAACACCGGGATGCACGCTACACCTGATCGCGAAGCGGCGGAACGAAGGGCGGCGGGCCGCGATCTCGCGGAAGCTCTCAATTGGCTCCTCCCCTTCCATTTTTTCTACGAAAAAGCGGGGCTGGACCTGCCGGACTTCCGCTTTCTGCCGGGAGAGGAGGTGCTCTATCCCTACCGTTCCATGCTGGTGCATTCGAACGACATGACCCCGACCCTGGCGGCTTTCCACCATTCCAAGCTCTACCTCGAGGTCCACGAGCACGAGTCGAGCGACGCCTTTGTGATGCGTCTCGTCACCCTGCACGCTGCCGCCTCGGATGTCCCGGTGGAGTTCGGGGCGATCGCGATCCAGCTCAGCGGATTGCCGGAGGAAATGCAGAGCGAAGTCATCGCCGGAGGCAAACCGCTCGGCGCGCTCCTTGGGGAGTTCGGAGTGGAACATTACGGCAGTCCCGCGGCCTATTTCTCGGTGCCCGCCGACGAGCGGATCGCCAAAGCTCTCGGCCAGCGCCCCGGAGAAGTCCTCTACGGACGCTGCAACCAGTTGCTCGACCGCGAGGGGATCGTCTTCGCCGACATTGTCGAAATCCTGCCGCGGAGCAATGAATCCGAGACCTGGGTGCAGCATCCCTCCGGTCGTTGACCACTGTCCTCTCCCGATGATTCGGACGCCGCGATGCCGTTGCCCGATGAACAAAACACCAAGCAAACCACCACTGGGAGGACGGATCGCAGCACTGTTGGTTTTTTTCTGTTCCGGCTGGTTGGGGGGAGAAGAAAAAGAAAATACTACTTTAGTCCCGACGGAGGCGTCGCCCGAGCAGCGGCTCCGTCCCGGCCCCAGCCTGACCACCGACGGACGCGCTTCGGCCCTCACGAACGCCGCTTCACCGCTCTTCGCTCCTGAAAAAGCCATCGATGGCGATCCCGACAGCTACTGGGAAGCGGCCGCCCCCGGACCGTGTGCCTGGCAAGTGGACTTGGGAAGGGAACATCGCGCCAGCGCTGTCCTGCTCTCGTGGAAAGGTACGTCTCCCCGGAGATTTGAAATGGAAAGCTCGCGGGATGGCTTGGACTGGCGCGCCCTCCTCACCGAAGCGGACTCGGGCGATCCCGTGCTGACGACGGGGTTCGATCCCCGTCCGATCCGCTACCTGCGGGTCTCCGTTTCCGAAACCGCACCCGGCTTCGTCCCCGGCATTCGCGAAATCGCCGTCTACGAGCGCCGGGAGGATCTGCCGGCGGCGTTTCCCGACTTCGTCCATATCAACGGGAGGTCCCGCGCCAGACTCGCAACCGTCGACGCGAGGGCAGGGGAGGGGACGATGCGTCTCTCGCCCGACTGGCGCGTCGCGGCGCGGGCGCGCCTGCCCGCCGGAGAGGAGGTCGTCGAGGTGATCCCGACCGCTTCGGGCGGGGCCTTTGTTCTGGGCCAAAACGAGGAATCGGGAGGTCGTGTCGTCCATCTCGCGACACTGCACGACGGAGCGCTCGTCCTCCGCGAATTTCTCCCCGGGCTCTCCGCCACCACCGCCGTCGCCTGGGACGGAGAGTGGTTCCACACCCTCGACGGAGGGGAGCGGACCGCCTACCGCGACACCGACGGAGACGGCGCGGCCGACGAACGGTGGCGTCTCGGGAAGATCCGTTTCCCGTCTCGTCCGTCGGAGACCGAAGCGGTCGAAGTGCTCCGCTTCCGCGCCGGACCCGACGGCTGGTTCTACGCCCTCGTCACCAGCCACGGAAAAATGTCCGGAGAAGACTCCCGCCGCGATTCCGTTCGCCCGCCCCGGCACGCGTTGCTCCGTTTCCGCCCATCGGGCCACGGACTCCATGTCCGCGCGACTGGCGCAACCGCTCCGCGCGATTTTTTCTTTGGCAAAGCGGGAGCGATTTTCGTGCGTCTCGAGACCGATAGCAGCGACGAGGGTGACGGAGGCGAACCCGGGAAACCGGACATCCGGCCGCTCACCCCCCTCGCGGGAACGGATTGGAAGGCCCTGCCTCCGCTGCACTGGCCCCCTACGGCCGCTTCCTCGGGAGAGGAGGATTTCCCCGCTGTGATTTCTGATCGCAACCGTATTTACTCCAAGGGGCAAGAGGGTCTTTTCACACTTCTGTCCGAAGTCGAAAAACTCCGTTTCGTGACGGCGGGCGGGGGCGGACTCTGGGGAACTCGCGCCGCGGGGGAAGGAAACGAAATTTTTTTCCTGACGCCTCGGGACGGAGCCTGGAGCGATCCCGTTATCTGGGATGAGATCGCGACGGAAGATCTGCTTTCCCACTTCGCCTCGCCCGATCCTGCGGTCAGGACCGAGGGCGTTTTTGAAGTCCTCCGGAGAAAACGCCGCCCGCTCCGCCAGTGGGAACAACTCCTCGCTTCCGACGCCGCCCCCGAACAGGTCGAAGGAGTCTTTGCGGCTCTCTCGGCCATAGGCGGAGAACCCGCCCCGCCTCTTCTCCTCGCAGCGGCGACCGGCTCCGATCCGGTGAGGCAGGCGATCGCGTTCCGGCATCTCGGGGATCATCCCGGCACGGAAAATCACCCGGTCTATGCCGAGATCGGCCGCGCCACGGTTCCGGCTCTCACCGCCGGAATCCTCTCCGCGATGGACCGCAGCGGAACCACCACGCCGGGCCTCGACGAACTCGTTCTTAGTTTCGCCGGACATCCCGACGCCCTCCTCGCGGCCACTGCGCGGGCCTATCTGCAAGCGCGCGCGTCGGAGGACGTCTGCTTCGCCGCCCTCGACGACGACAGTCGGGAAGAGGCCTGGCCGGTGGCCTTCGCGGTGCTCTCGGGGATCCGTCGGACTAGCGTCGTCGAGGGCATCGTCCGGCGTCTCGAACACACCCGCTCCGCCCGCAAACGGGTCCTCGGTCACGAAGCCCTCGTGGCGCTCTACCACGACGACGCGTCCACCCGCCGGCCCTGGGAAGGCACCGCCCTGGTGAAGTCGTATCTGGAGACCGCCCTCGGCAACCACCGCGTGGATCGCGCCGCGCTCCTTCGCCGCATGAGCGCCGCCGGAATCCCCCTGCCGCCGCCTCCCGTCCTCCTGGCGCTCGCGGAAGACTCGATCCCGCTGGAAGCCTTCGTGATCGACGCCCTTTCTCCGGCTTCCGGATCGGACGGTCCGGACCTTCCCGAGAGCGCGATTCCGTGGCTGGAAAAACTCGCCGACAGCCCTCCTCGCGATCCCGCTCTGCGCTCTCGGGCGCGCGCACTTCTTTCCGCCTCGAAAAATCGCGAAAACCGGGGAAACCAAGCTTTCGCTGACGCGGAGCGGGAAAACCATCGTCCCGGCACCACCGCAGGCGAATGGGAGACGGAGGCGCTTGCGGCGCGGGTCGCGCTTCCCGTCGGCGATCCATTTTTGGGTCGGTTGCTCTTCGAGCGTCTCGCCTGCCACGCCTGCCATCCCGTCCCCGGGGCGGAGACTTCCGTCGGACCCGATCTCGCGAATTCCTTGCGTTCGCGTTCGCTTTCCGAGCGGATGGAGGCCCTCCTCGTCCGGGAATCCGCCGCCCCGTATCGCAAAGCCACCGTTTTCGAAATGGAGAGCGGGCGGCGTCTTTCCGCGTTTGTCGTGGATCGGGAAGAGGACACCCTCCAGCTTCGGGACCGGGTCGGCAACCTCTTCTCCCTCTCCCGAAGCGAGGTGACCGGAGAGGTGCCCCGGACCGCTCCGCTTCAGGTCTGCGATGCCACCTCCACCCTCGCGGTTGACGAATTCGCCTCCCTGCTGCGCTACCTCGAATCGCTCCCGAGGTGATTCTGTGTGGGAGATTCCCTCGTCAAAATGCGACACATCGCGGTTGATCCCGCGCCGTCCGACGCTAGACTCCACTCCGCCACGGGTCTGTAGCTCAGCGGTTAGAGCAGGGGACTCATAATCCCTTGGTCGTGGGTTCGAACCCCACCGGACCCAC
>JAAYAT010000172.1 GCA_012719225.1 Verrucomicrobiaceae bacterium | reverse complement strand
TTATTTTTAACGGGTTAATTGCTTAGCTTGATGCGAATGAGTGCTTTCTCAAACGGCCACCCGACGGGGTGGCCGTTTTTGTCGTCTGTTTTCCGCAGACCCTGCCCGCATCTCATTCTCCCTTGCATTCCTCGTGGCGTTCTCCACATTGCCACGCCGTGAAGTCTCTCGCCGCCCATTCCCTCGCGTTGATCGCCTGCCTGCATCTGGTGGGCGGGCACTGGTTGGCGTTGAACACGGTGGCCTGGGTCGGGATGTTCGTCGAAAACCAACGCGACGGTTCGCTCGTCGAGGCGTTGGAGAAAACTTTCGACGGTCAGCATCCATGCGCGCTCTGTCATGCGATTGAAAAGGGCCAGCAGGACGAAGGCGAGAAACGTCCCGTGGAACTGACCTCAAAGGTCAACGCGGTCCTCGCTCCGCTCGTCGAGCTGCCTCCCCTCGCCTCGACCGCTCATGTCTATTTCGAAAGGGGCGATGTGCCTTACTCGATCCGGCTGTCGCGACCCTCGCCGCCTCCGTGGTGCGCTTGAGAATTCCCCCTGTCGTCTTTCCGCGGGCGGAGGCCCGTCGCCTCCGATCCTGTCGTTCACGTGCGTCGACCGTAGCGGCGCGTGAACTCGCTCCCCTTTCTTCTTCTTTTTTCTTGTGCTCTTTCCATGAATATCTCTTTTTCGAGGCGGTTCTGTCCGCTGATTCTTACGGCTCTCGGCTTTGTCGCGTCGCCGCACTCCGCCTTCTCTCAGGAGGACGGTCCCCCGGACATGTTGACTCCCACCGTGGTCAAAAGCGAACCCGATCCCGCTCCCCGCCCGGCTCCCCGCCCGGTACCCGTGTCAGCACCGGTGCCTCCGGCCGCGCCCGTCGCTCCCCTTGTCATCAACGACGCCCTGCCCCAAACCGGTTCTCTCACCGTCGCCACGATGGAGGAGGTCCGGGAATCGCTCCGCTACGCTCCCGGCGGGGTCGCGGTGATCGACGCGGAAGACTACCGGCGCGGCCGCGCCACGACGCTGAAAGACGCGCTCGACTACGCTCCCGGCGTTTTCGTGCAACCCCGCTTCGGGTCCGAGGAATCGCGGCTCTCCATCCGCGGCTCGGGCATCCAGCGCACCTTCCACGGTCGGGGACTGAAGTTGATGCAGGACGGCGTGCCGCTCAATCTCGCCGACGGAGGATTTGATTTCCAGGCGGTCGAACCGCTCGCGACGCAGTACGTCGAAGTCTATCGCGGGGCCAACGCCCTCGAATACGGTGCCACCACGCTCGGCGGTGCGATCCATTTCGTCACCCACACCGGGCATACCGCCCCCGGTCTCCAGTCGCGGATCGAGTACGGCAGCTTCGATTCGCTGCGCGGCCAGGTCAGCGGCGGTGTCGTCTCGGGCGACAGCGATGCCTACGTCAGCCTGACACATTCCGAGAGCGACGGCTTCCGCGACCATTCCCGGCAAAGCAACCAGCGTCTCTTCGCGAACTTCGGACAGGTTCTCGCTCCGGGGGTGGAGACCCGCTTTTACCTGACCTACGCGCGGACCGATTCGGAGTTGCCCGGCGAACTGACCGGGTCGGAAATGCGGGCCGACCCGAGGCAGGCGGCGAGGGTGCCCGATTTCCTCCAAACCAATCCCGCGGTCGTCATTTTTGACCGGGTCACGAGCGATTGGAAGCGCGACTTCGAACTCTTCCGCTTCGCCAACCGCACCGTCTGGGAATTCGACGAGGGGCGCTTCAGTGTCGGGACGTTCTGGTCTCACAAGGACCTCGATCATCCCATCCTCTTCGTGATCGATCAGGTCAGCGACGACTTCGGCCTCGACTTGCGCTACGAGAGCGAGGCCGATCTCTTCGGTCGCGAGAACCGTTTTGTGGCGGGGTTCACCCCCACTTACGGAATCATCGAGGACACCCGTTTCGCCAACGTGCGCGGAACTCGCGGCGCGAAATTCTCCGACAGCCGCCAGACGGCGCTGAACGCTGATTTCTACGCGCAGAACGTGCATTATTTCGCTCCGAAAACCGCTCTGGTCCTCGGGGCGCAACTGAGCCACGCCGTCCGCGAAAACGAGGACCGCTTCCCCTTCGGTCCCGACAACAGTGACCGGCAGGACTGGACCGCCTTTTCTCCGAAAGCGGGCCTGCTCTGGGACATCGCGCCGGAGGCGCAAATTTTCACCAACGTGAGCCGCAGCTTCGAACCGCCTTCCTTCGGGGAGCTCGTCAACGCCAACTTCGGCGGCGCGGGTCTCGTCCCGCTCGAAGCCCAGACCGCGACCACCTTCGAGATCGGGACGCGCGGGCGGACGGAACGCCTCGCCTGGGATCTTGCCTGGTACCACGCCCTCGTCGAGGACGAGCTGCTCTCCTATCAGATCGCCCCCGGTCTCGTCCAGACCACCAACGCCGACGACACCGTGCATCAGGGCATCGAGGCCGCGCTGGAACTGGAGTTGGCCTCGGGACTTTTCGCGGACAGCTCGGACGCGGCTCTAGTCACGAGCGGCAAAAGCTCCGCCGCCAAAGCGCCCCTCGCGCCGTGGCGGGACCGGCTCGTGTTGCGACAGCATTACCTCTGGAACGACTTCCGCTTTGATGGCGACACCACCTTCGGCGACAACCACCTCCCCGGCATCCCCCGGCACTACTACCGCGCCGAGCTGCGCTACGAGCACCCCGGCGGGCTTTACTTCGGGCCGAATCTCGAATGGGTGCCCGACGACTACAGCGTCGATTCCTCCGGGACCGAGTT
>JAAYAT010000171.1 GCA_012719225.1 Verrucomicrobiaceae bacterium | reverse complement strand
CCGAAACATCTCCCCGCCGGTGTCTCGCAGGTCTACGAGCAACTCGGGGGGCACTTCCAATGGCAGGAACTCCGCGAAACGGCCAATCGTCTCCGGCATCTCGGGGTGGAACTCGGCGTCCCCGAGCACGAGGAACTCTGCGCCGAAACCGTCTCCCAGTATCTGCGGGTGAAGAGGCGGCAGTTGATTTGAAAGGGCGTTGGAAAAGAAGAGTTTTCCGGGATCCCGCGCGGGCTTGATTCTCCGGGCAAGCTCGCGTAAGAGAAAGAAGTCGAGCCGGCGTGGCGGAATGGTAGACGCTGCGGATTTAAAATCCGCTGGTTATTGCAACCGTGCGGGTTCGAGTCCCGCCGCCGGTATATCAAGGGGTGGATGTCGAGGGTGTGGCCCCAAGGAGGGGCGCTTTTCCAGCGCCCTTCACAGGCCTCGTCGGATAGGCTTTGCGCGGGTTGGAAAACCTGCGCTCCTTTGGCTGGCGGGGTCAGTTTGGCGGACGTTCTTCACCGGCCGCCGTTTCCTCGGGGACCAGTGACCAGCCGAATTTCAAGCCGAGGACGAACCATCCCAGGGTGAGGGTGCCGATGGCGAAGAGGGTGTCGCCGACGACGCGCAGCCATTTGAGGGTGTCCATCAGGCCGGTGCCGAGAAACTCGTCGCTGCGGGCATACCAGAGTCCGTGGTTCACGCTGGCCACGGTTTGGAGGAGTCCGACGGGGAGCAGGCTCAGCATGGCCATGAGGAGGAGCCCCAGATTGATGGACCAGAAGGAGAAGCCGATCAGTTTCTGCTTCCAGATTCCGGGGGCGGCGAGGCCTTTGGCGACGAAGAGCATCAGGCCGATCCCGAGCATGCCATAGACTCCGAAGAGGGCGGTGTGTCCGTGGAGCGGTGTGGTGTTGAGCCCCTGCATGTAGTAGAGGGCGATGGGCGGGTTGATCAGGAAGCCGAAGATCCCCGCGCCCAGCATGTTCCAGAAGGCGACCGCCAGCATGCACCAGATCGGCCATTTGTAGTTGCGGACCCATTCTTTGGCCTGGCTGAGTTTGTAGTTGTGCCAGCCTTCGAAACCGATCAGGACGAGGGGGACGACTTCCAGCGCGCTGAAGGAGGCCCCGATGGCGAGAACTGGCATGGTGGTGCCGGCGAAATACAAGTGGTGGAAGGTGCCGAGGATGCCTCCGGCGAGGAAGATGGAGGTGGCGAAGAGCACCGAGACGGTGGCGACGCCGATGCGGAGGAGACCCATCCGGACGAAAAGGAAGGCGATGACGACGGTGGCGAACACTTCGAAGAAACCCTCCACCCAGAGGTGGACCACCCACCAGCGCCAGTAGGAGGCGATGGAGAGGTGGGTCTGGCGTTCCCACATCAGTCCGGCGGCGAAGAAGAGGGTGATGGCCGTCGCGGACAAGAAAAAGAGGACGAGCAGGTGGCGGCCCTCGTCGGGACGGCGCAGCGCGGGCCACATCGAGCGCCCCACGAGGAAGAGCCAGAGGAGCAGTCCGACAAAGAGGAGGATTTGCCAGAGCCGCCCCATCTCGGTGTATTCGTAGCCCTGGTGTCCCAGCCAGAAGTTTTCCGCGAGGCCGAGTTTTTGCATGACGCCGAGCCACTGGCCGATCATCGAGCCGACGAGGACGAAGACGACCGCTCCGAAGAGAATGTCGACGCCGAGTTTCTGGCCTTTCGGTTCGTGGTTGGAAACGGCCGGTCCGATGTAGAGGCCGGTGGCGAGCCAGGCGACCGCGATCCAAAGAATCCCCAACTGGACGTGCCAGGTGCGGGTGACGGCGTAGGGTGCCCAATCAGAGAGGGGGATGCCGTACAAATGCTGGCCTTCGACGCCATAGTGCGCGGTGACCACGCCGAGCATGACCTGGACGACGAGGAGGGCGCAGACCACCCAGAAATATTTCAGGGTCGCCCGCATCGAGGGCGTCGCGACTTGTCCGAGGAGGGGATCGCTTTCGGGGAGATACTCGGCGGCGGGCAGTTCCTCCTCGGTGTTGCGGGCGTAGTGGAAGGCGAGCAGGGCGACGCCGACGAGGAGCATGATCACGCTGAAGCCGGTCCAGAGCATGAGGTCACCGGATGGGGTGTTGCCGACCAGTTCTTCGTGTGGCCAGTTGTTGGTGTAGGTGATGTCTCCGCCGGGCCGCTCGGTGACGCAGGCCCAGGTCGCCCAAAAGAAAAACGCGTTGAGCGGGGCGAGGCGTTCGGGGTCCTTGATGGTGAACTCGGCCATGGCGTAGGCCTCGCGCAACTTTGCCAGTTCCGGATCGGGGTCCCCGCCGAAGAGACCGCCGTAATACGCGGCATTGGCGCGGATCGCGGTGGCGCGCGCCTCGCTCACGAGGGTGCGACCGGTTTCGGGGTCGTAGGTGTTGGTGCGGAGTTCCTCCTGCAGCCGAGCCCGCAACGCGGCCCGCTGTTCGTTGGAGAGGGATTCGTAGTCGTCCGCCCCGTCCGCCCGAGCCCAGAAATCCAGGAGGAAGACGGCTTCCCGGTGCAGCCAATCGGCGGTCCAGTCGGGTGCCACGTAGGCACCGTGCCCCCAGACGCTGCCGAGCTGTTG
>JAAYAT010000170.1 GCA_012719225.1 Verrucomicrobiaceae bacterium | reverse complement strand
CAGAGGAGGGGGGACAGGCGAGTCATCATTTTTTTCCGATTTCGTGGACGGCCTTGACGATGTCTTCCTCGATCGAAGGAGCCCAGAGAGAGGGGAGTCCGTAGTAGACGTGGGAGCCGCCGCCTTCGTAGCCGCCTTCGTCGAGGACGCGGCGCGAGGGAATGTAGGCCATGACGTCGTTGCTGTAGCCGGCCACCCAGGTGGAGGTGCCGCGGCGTTCTTTCTTCAAGCGAAGCGCGAAGTCGACCACCACTTCTCCGCCGAGAAAGACGAAGTCTATCGTGTCCCCCAGATTCCAGACCCCGATGGGATAAGGGTAGGAACCTTCCAGAGCGCCCTTTTTCTCCAGCTTGCGGATGAGAAATTTGGCGCGGGCCACTTCGAAGCGATTGTGCGAGGTGGCGTTCTCCTGCAACTGCGAGAGGGTCGGGAGCGGGTCGAGCGGGGCGGCGATCTCGCGGTAGCGGGTTTCCAGTCGCGGGCTCAGCTCGGGCATGGTGGCCTTGAGGACGTCGCCGACCCGGGCGGCCAACTCGGCGCCGTACTGTTCCGCCAGGGTGATTTCGCGGCGCGGCACGGGATTTTGGTCTCCGCCGCAGCCAGCCCAGAAGAGGGCGATGGCGCCGGGATACTGTTTTTCAAGGGCGGCCTGAGCGTAGCCGGGGTAGTCGCCGTTCCATTCCTGTCCGCCGAGGACGGTGGCGTGGCAGGCGTAGCCGAAGAGCACGGCGCGGAGATCGCCGTCCTCGCTCCGCACGCTGAGAACGGGCACGTCGTGATCGCTGGGGCCCTTGAGCAGGCCTTTTCCCCGCAGGGCCGGGACTTCCTTCTCGGTGTTCTCGCGCCGGTTCACCGCGAAGGTGCATTTCCCGCTGCCGGACTGGAGGCGGGCCGGGGCGAGGGCGGCGATGGCGAAGCCGGTCACGGAGTGAATTTTGCCGAGGAGAACTTCGGCGTAGGCGTCGATTTTTTTCTGCTGCTCTTCATCGACGCTGTAGTAGTGGAGCGGTCCGAGATTGCGTCCGACGACCGGTCCGCTGTGGGTGTGCGAGGTGCAGAGGGCGATCTGCGGTCGGGTGAGACCGTAGGATTCCTTGAGTTTAGCAGTGACTTTTCCGGCGAATTCGCGGTCGATTCCGATGAGGTCCAGGGTGAGGATGACCCCGAGATTTCCCTCGGCGTCCTCCAGGGCGAGGGCCTTGGCGAAAAGTTCGGTTCGTTTGTTCGCGGCGGGAGCGGTGCGCGCGCCGTAGCCAGCCATCCAGAGAAAATCGTCCGGGGTGATGACGACGGAGGCGGCCCCGGCTTTCCAGCCCGATTCCGCGTGGACGGAAGGAAGGAGAGCGGCGAATACAACGAGTGCAAAAAGAAGACGGTGCATGGTCGATAAGGAACCGGAACAAGGGCCTCCTTGGCAAGTCCGGAAAGGAACGTCATCAGGGATGGTCGCAACGCCCCGGTGCGGCCTCAGCCCCAGTGTACCGCGAGCCAGACGGCGGGTTCCTCCGTCGAAGTGCTCTCGACACGGTGGCGGGTGCGGGCCGGAATTTCGATCCAGTCGCCGGGCCTCAGGTGGACGAGCCTGACCTCGCCGGAGCCGGGATCCTCGAAACTCATTACCGCGGAACCGCTCAGGAGCGCGACCCATTCGTGTTCTTGCTGATCATACCAAAATCCCTCGGGCGAGGCGTGGCCGCGCGAAACGAGACGAACGATGCGGGTGTGACCGGCGCTCTCGGCGAGCACCTCGACCAGTTCTTCGGGGAGAGCGGAGGGGATGGACTCGAAAAGATTGGCCGCTTTCATCACGATCGTATCTTTTCAGAGAGCACGGGGCGCGTCCATCTTTAACTTCATGGGGTCCGCCTCTCCGCGGGACCGCTCCCGAGAAACCCGAGCCCCCGCGGAGACTTCAAACGTCCGGGGATTCCAGGGCGAAGACGCTGCGGCGGTACTGCAGCGGGGTCAGGCCGGTGACTTTGCGAAAGCGTTTCGTGAAGTGGCTTTGGTCGTAGAATCCCGTCCGCGCGGCGATGCCCCCGAGCGGGAGCTGGGTGGTGGAGAGGAGCCGCTGGGCTTCCTGGACGCGGAGCGAGAGGATATACTCCATCGGCGAGAGCCGCAGCACTTTGCGGAAAAGGCGGTTGAAATGCGGCACCGAGAGTCCGGCGAGTCGGGCGAGGTCGGCGGTGGTGATCTCGTCGACGTAATGGGACTCGATGTGGGCGATGGCCCGCTGCAAGTTCCCGAAATGAGTCCGCTGCTCCTCGGGGGTCTCGATGGGATACATCAGACCGAGGAGACCGATGATCTCCCCGTCGCGGTCCCGCAGCGGCGCCTTGCTGGAGAGAAACCAACCCGGCGTGCCACGTATCGTCGGGACCAGCCAGATCTGATTGCAAATGATGCGTCCGGTTTCGAAAACGACCCGGTCGTTGGCCTCGTAGGCATCGCCGAGGAGGGCCGGAAAAAAATCCCGGGCGCGGTGTCCGACGAGATCCTCTTCCCGGATACGGTCGTAGCGGATCCGGTGGAAATCGTTGTTGTAGACGTAGCGGCTTTCCCGATTTTTGATGAAAAGTCCCACGTTCGGCATGGCCGCCATCAGTTCGAGCGGCTCGCGCAGGCCGGGGCA
Source organism: Verrucomicrobiaceae bacterium (assembly GCA_012719225.1). Classification (GTDB taxonomy): domain Bacteria; phylum Verrucomicrobiota; class Verrucomicrobiia; order Verrucomicrobiales; family DEV007; genus Arctic95D-9. Next base: position 21,676 of record JAAYAT010000170.1, on the reverse strand, counting down.
GAGGGCGAAAAACTCATCCTGAAAACGGCGGGGATTAAAATCGGGCATGATCGGATCCTACCAGATCGGGACAAGGGCTTACAAGACGGCAAATCGGTTTTCCTCTATTCTCGGGTCCAGTCATCGGAAACCCTGCCAACCATGTTCGACTTTCTTGCGGAAACCCCCGGACCTCTCTGCGGTCCGAAACGCAGCCGTCGCGAGTTCCTCAGCGTCGGCGCTCTCGCGCCCATCGGGCTCTCCCTTCCGCAGTATCTCGCGGCGAAAGAGAGGGGACATCTCAAGGGCGACGACACCAAGTCGTGCATCATGATTTTCAATCTCGGCGGTCCCAGCCACATCGACCTCTGGGACATGAAACCCGACGCGTCGAGCGAGATCCGGGGTCCCTTCCAACCCATTCGCACGAAATCCGAGGCCATCGACATTTCCGAGATTCTCCCGCTACACGCGAAAGTGGCGGACAAATTTTCCCTGATCCGATCCTGCCATCACGACGGGGCCGCGGTCCACGATGCCGGTTGGCAGATCATGCAGACGGGGCGTCGCTTCACCGGGGGAATCGAGACGCCGCACGCCGGTGCCGTCGCGAGCTATCTGATGCCGGCGAGAAACGACCTGCCGCCTTTTGTCGTCCTGCCCGAGCTGATGGGGCGCGGTGGCGGCAATCTGGCGAACGGCCAGGCCGGCGGATTTCTCGGCAAAGCGCTGGATCCGTTTGCCCTCATGGCCGATCCCTCGCAGCCCGACTTCCGCGTGCCCGATCTGCTCCCGCCCGATCAGTTCGGAGCGACCCGGCTGGATCGCCGCCGCCGGATGCGCGACCTCGTCGACGACACGGTCAAGGCCTTCGAAGCGAGCGAAGACGCGCGGCTCCTCGATGAGAATTTCCACTCCGCCTTCCGGCTCATGACCAGTGAAAAGGCGCGGGCCGCCTTCGATCTCTCGCAGGAACCGGCGTCGGTGCGCGAGCGCTACGGGATGAACCGGGTCGGCCAGTGTCTCCTCCTCTCGCGCCGCCTCATCGAACACGGAGTGCGTTTTGTCACCGTGAACACCTTTCTCACCGTCTTCAACGAACTCTCCTGGGACATCCACGGTTCGAAGCCCTTCATCTCGGTGACGCAGATGAAGGAACTGGTCGCGCCGATGTACGACCAGGCCTACTCCGCCCTGCTCGAGGATCTCCATCAGCGGGGCATGCTCGGCGACGTCTTGGTGGCCGGCCTCAGTGAGTTCGGGCGCACCCCGAAGGTCAATCCGGCGGGCGGGCGCGACCACTGGCCGCAGTGTTTCACCTGCTCCTTTGCCGGAGGCGGGGTCAAGGGCGGCGAAGTCATCGGCAAAAGCGATCCCATCGGCGGATACCCCGCCGAGCGTCCCGTCGATCCCGGCAGCATCGTCGCGACCATTTTCCACGCCTTGGGTTTCGACTTGGAAACGCACCTGCCCGGCCCTTCCGGGCGGCCTTTCCCCATCGTGGATTTCGGGAATGAACCGGTGAAGGAGTTGTTCGGATGAGACAATGACGAAGATCATGACTATCACCGTGTGCCTCCTGACTCTTGGCCCTTCGATGGGCCAGGCTGGCGAAGTCATCCTTCCATACCCGGCGTTTGGCCCGCAAGTCGCGGCATACGAGTTGATCGGAATGGAATGGTGGCAGTGGGAGTCTCATGGAGATGGCCTTGGTCGCGAATATCCAATCAAGGTCGTGGTTTTTTGGGATCAGTCCGAGGAGGATGTCGCCAAGCGCTATCCTGTGAATCGAGAGAAGCTTCAGGATTTCCGATACGTCGAATATTCAAAGGCGATCAAGCACATGACGAGTCTAATCAAGGAGTTGAAGTTGGGCGCTTCATTTGTTGAGAGGGCATTAGCCGATCTCCAGAAAGCATACAATGTCGAACGGATTGGCCAAAGTCTTCGGCGTGCTCACACGATTCATGATGTAGCATGGGCTTCCAGCCCATGCACTGGTCTAGCACGAACGGAGGCCGGTGAAGCCGCGTCCGCTTCGCAACGTGGCGTCTGGCGCGAGCCGGAGGGCGAAAGAAGCTGTCGGCGTCTTCACACGATGCATGGGCAGGATGCCCATGCTACTTTTTAACGCTTCGTTAGTATGAAGTCCCTGTTCCTCATTTTCTGCTCGCTCGTCTCCCTCACGACTACGGCGGCGGACCTGAAAATTCTCCCCGAAACCATCCATCTCGCCGGACCCGAAGCGATCCAGCACGTCCTCGTGCTGCGGACCGAGGGCGAGGCTTTCACCGGTGAGGAAAGCTCCGCCGAACTCTCCCTCGCTCCCGCCGGGGTCGCCGAACTCCGCGACGGCGTTCTCCGCGCCCGCAGCAACGGGAAGACCGTCCTCACCGCCAAGGTCGGCGATGCCGTCACCACTCGCGAGATCACGGTTGCGAACTTCGACGACCCTTTTGCCTGGAGCTTCCAGAACCACGTCATGCCCGTGCTCACCCGCCAGGGCTGCAACATGGGGGCCTGCCACGGCGCGGTGGCGGGGAAGGGGGGCTTCCGCCTGAGTCTGCTCGGCTACGATCCACCCGCCGATTTTTACCGCATGACCCGCGAGGCGCGAGGCCGTCGCGTCGAGCCGCTCGCCCCGGCCCGGAGCCTCCTCCTCACCAAGCCGACCATGGCCACGCCGCACAAGGGCGGCAAGCGTCTCGACCCCCGCTCGCGCGAATACCGCATCCTCGCGGAATGGATCGCCGGGGGTGCTCCGGCACCGTCGTCCCGGGAGGCGGCGGTGGTTTCCATCTCGGTCGATCCACCGCTCTCGATCTTGAAAAAGGGGGCGAGGCAGCGCCTCCTCGTCACCGCCCACTACGACGACGGCAGCCGACTCGACGTGACCGACTGGGCGAGGTTCGCCTCCGCCGATGAGACCGTCGCCATCGTCGATGAATCGGGTTCCGCCGAGGTGATCGGCTACGGCGAGGGAGCCGTGACCGCCCTTTTCTCCAGCAAGGTGGCGATCGCGCGGGTGCGTTCGCCGTTCCCGAACGCCATTCCCGACGAACTCTTCACCGCCGCGCCGCGCCGGAACTTCATCGACGAACTCGTCCTCGTCCAGTTGCGCCAATTGAACCTCCAGCCCTCGGGGCGCTGCTCGGACGGCGACTTCGTCCGGCGCGCCTTTCTGGATACGATAGGGAAACTTCCCACCGTCGACGAGACCCGCGCTTTTCTCGCCGACACTTCCCCTGACAAACGCAACCATCTGATCGAAGCCTTGTTGCAACGCGAGGAATTCGTGGACTACTGGAGCTATCGTTTCTCCGATATTTTTCTCGTCAACGGGGGCATCCTGCGTCCCGCCGCGGTGAAAGCCTACTACGAATGGATTCGCGGCGGGGTCGCGGAAAACCGGCCCTGGGACGAGATGGTGCGCGAGGTCGTCACCGCGAAGGGGATCAGCACCGAGAACGGAGCGACCAATTTCTACGCCGTCCACCAGGATCCCGAGACGCTCGCGGAGAACACCGCCCAGGCCTTCCTGAGTCTCTCGATCGGCTGCGCGAAGTGCCACGATCATCCTTTGGAAAAGTGGAGCAACGACCAGTACTACGCCTTCGCAAATCTCTTTTCCCGCGTCCGTGCGAAAGGCTGGGGCGGCGACGCCCGCAACGGCGACGGCATCCGCACCCTCTACGTCGAGCCGCGCGGAGACCTCATCCAGCCGCGCACCGGAAAGCCGCAGATTCCCGCTCCGCTCGACGGCGAACCGCTCGACCCCGACGCTTCCGGCGACCGCCGCGAAGCCCTCGCCGATTGGCTCGTCGCACCGGACAATCCCTATTTCGCCCGCTCCATCACCAACCGGATCTGGGCGGCCTATTTCGGTCGCGGTCTCGTCGAACCGGTCGACGATCTCCGCGCCTCCAATCCCGCGAGCAACGAGCCGCTCCTCGACGCCCTCACCGCCCACCTCGTCAAAAGCGACTTCGACCTGAAAGCGCTGATGCGGGTCATCCTCACGAGCGAGACCTACCAGCGCGGCGGCGAGGTTCTCTCGGAAAACCGCGACGACACCCAATACCTCTCCCGACACCAGCCGCGCCGGCTCATGGCCGAGGTCCTCCACGACGCCATCGCCGATGTCACCGGAGTGACCGTCGTCTTCGACCAGGTCGCCCTCAGCGACGGCAGCACCCAGAAAACCGATTTTTACGAAGAGGGAACCCGGGCCCTCGAACTCTACGACTCGGCCGTGGAATCCTATTTCCTCACCACCTTCGGTCGCAACGACCGCGAGATCACCTGCGAATGCGAACGCTCCAACCAGCCCAGCATGATCCAGGTGCTCCACCTCGCCAACGGCGACACCCTCAACGGAAAACTCGCCTCGGACGACGGCATCGTCGCGAAGCTGCTCGCGGAGAAAGCCGACGACGCCCGCATCGTCGAGGAAGCCTGTCTCGCGACCCTCTCGCGCCCGCCCACGGAGCACGAGCGGAGCGGTTTTCTGAAAATGCTGGGGTCCGCCGGAGAAGGCGGGCGCCGCGCCGCCGTCGAGGATCTCTTCTGGGCACTGATGACCTCGCGCGAATTCTTGTTTCAGCATTGAGTAAACCTTGGACGCGGAAAATCCGCAAATTGACACCGTATGCGGTTGCGCTTACGATACCAAATAGACCAAAATGATCAGGGCAGTCCTCGACACCAATGTGATCGTAGCCGCCCTCAAATCGTCCCGAGGTGCCAGTTATGAACTACTTCTTCGCATGGATGCAGGACATTTCCAGCCCGTCATTTCCGTGCCGCTCGTCACGGAATACGAAGATGTTTTGTTTCGACCTGTCCTCGGGATTCGCCTTTCCCCGGCCCGGATCGGCGCGGTTCTCGACCGCATCTGCCAGATTGGCATCAACCAGCCAATTTATTTCCTTTGGAGGCCGTTTCTCACCGATCCGAAGGATGACATGGTTTTTGAGACGGCTTTGGCTTCGGGTGCGTCGCATATCATTACCTTCAATCTCTCCGATTCCCACTCCATCGAACCATACGGCATTCAGGCCATCACCCCAGATCAATTCCTTTTGAAGCTATGAGCGCATTGACCATTCGATTGGCGGATTCCCTCCACCGCCATCTCAAGCAAGCGGCGGAGTCGGACGGCGTTTCGGTGAACCAGTTCATCAGCCTCGCCGTAGCGGAGAAGATTTCCGCTTTGCAGACGTACGATCTGATCGCGAGACGCGCGGAATGTGGCTCGAAGACCCGGTTTCTCGAGGCTTTGGCCGCGGTTCCCGACGTGGCTCCTGATCCCGGAGACGAACTTCCGCCCGGCTACAAAAGCAAATCGGGTTCCTGAAAATGCCAGGATCGGCCGTCGAGGATCCCTTCTGGGCGCTGATGACCTCGCGCGAATTTTTGTTTCAGCATTGAGTGAGAAAAATGTCCCGACCGGATCGAAAAAACCAATTCACGGCAACGCTGTTCCGACCCGCGGAACCCGGCGGCGATCCGTCATGGTCCTTCGTGGTTCTGCCGAAGGAAGTGAGCGACGCGCTCCCGAGGCGGGGAAGGACGACGGTCGAGGGTACGATCAACGGATGTCCCTTTGTGGCCACGCTCGACCCGGACGGTCGGCGGAGTCATTGGTTGAAGGTGAGCGAGGAGTTGCGGAGCGCGGCCAGCGCGACGGTCGGCGGACGGGTCACCGTGGAGATCCGGCCGGTGAAGCGGGAACCCGAGCCGGAGCTTCCATCGGACTTTCAAAAGGCGCTGGAAGCAGCTCCGGAAGCCCGAAGAGTGTGGGAGGCGACCACCACCATCGCCCGGGTGGACTGGATCCATTGGATGACTTCGGCCAAACAGGCGAAGACCCGGGTCAAGCGGATCGACGACGCCTGTGAGATGCTGGCCGCGGGCAAGAAGCGGGTGTGCTGCTTCGATCCCTCGGGCTACTACAGCAAGGCCTTCCAGTCTCCCGCGCCCGTTCCCACAACCCTATTGGATGATGCACAAAACCCTCTCTCCACTTGAACGAACACTGTCCGGAAATGTAGCATGGGCTTCCACGAACGGAGGCGGGTGGAGCTTCGTCCGCTTTGCAACGCGGCGCTTGGCGCGAGCCGGTGAGCGAACGGACCGGACCAGGCATTCGGCGTCCACACACGGTGCATGGGCAGGATGCCCATGCTACGGTAGCACGGGCTTCCAGCCCGAGCATCGGTCTTCCACGAACGGAGGCCAATGGAGCTTCGTCCGCTTCGCAACGTGGCGCTTGGCGCGAGCCTGTGAGCGAACGGACCGGACCAGGCATTCGGCGGCCACACACGGTGCATGGGCAGGATGCCCATGCTACGGTCGCATGGGCTTCGTGCCTCCTCTCTATCGGTTTTTTCCTCGCCACCCCGCTCACCGCGGCTCCGGTTGACTATCATACCGACATCACCCCGCTCCTGCGCGACTACTGCGCGGGCTGTCACAACGGGGGCGACTACGAGGGCGGCTTTTCCGTCGAGACCTTCGCCGAGCTGATGGAGGGCGGCGAGTCGGAGGACGAGACCATCCTCGTGCCCGGGCAACCTGATCGTTCCTACTTGCTCCAGACGATCCGCAAAACCACCAAACCGGCGATGCCGCCAAAGAAGGAACCGCAGCCGAGCGCCGCCGAGATCGCCCTGCTGACCCGCTGGATCGAAGAGGGGGCGAAGGGTCCGGCGAGGGAGCATGACCACTCCCTTCTCTCGACTCTCAACGTGCCCGGGATCGCACCGACTGCGGCGGTGAAGGACGTGGTCACCGCGGCGGCTTTCGCGCCCGATGGATCGCTCGAGGCCTTCGCCAAACACGGACGTATCGAACTGCTCGGACCCGATGAGAAGCCTGTTAGGACCCTGCCAACCCCCGAAGGAAAGATCAACGCCCTTCATTTTTCGTCCGACGGCAGGCGGCTCGTCGCGGCGACGGGGATCGCGGGACTGAAAGGCGCGGCCATCGTGTTTGCTGTCGGGAGCGGCGAAGTCGTGCGAACCCTCGGCGGGGATGTCCATCGCGATATTCTCTTCGACGCGGAATTCTCGCCCGACGGCACCCTCCTCGCCACGGCCGGCTACGACCGCGACATCCATCTCTGGGATCTCGCCTCGGGCAAAGTTCTGCGCTCCCTCACCTCCCACAACGCAGCCGTCTACGATCTGGCCTTTTCGCCCGATGGCACCGTCCTTGCGAGCGCCAGCGGCGACGGCACCTGCAAAATCTGGGAGGTGGCGACGGGCGAGCGGCTCGATACCCTAAACCAACCCGAGGCGGAGCAATATCGCGTCGCCTTCACCCCCGATGCCCGGCACATCGTCGCGGCGGGGGCGGACAACCGCATCCGGCTGTGGCGTTTTGTCTCGAAGACCGAGCCGCGGATCAATCCGCTGCTCCAGACCCGTTTCGGACACGAGGACGCCATCGTCGGCTTCGCCCTTTCGCCCGACGGCGATCGGCTCGTGACGACCTCGGCGGATCGTTCCCTCAAGCTCTGGAGCCTGCCCGAGCTGCAACCGCTGAAGGACTTCGGCGAGCAGTCCGACGTGCTGGCGGCGCTCGCCTTCACCGGCGGAGAGGGGACGGTTTTCGCCTCCCGTCTCGACGGATCGCAGGAGCGCTTTTCCCTCGAGGGCGCGACAAAAATCGCTCCCGTGGCGACGGTTTCGCCCGTTTCCGTGGCGAGACCCGCTCCGGTCGACGTGAAGACGCGGGTGCTGACCGAAGCGCTGCCGGGGAAAAATTCGGCCTTGCTCCGCCGCAGCGAGGTGAAGGGAAAAATCGGTGCTCCGGGCGAGCGCGACGAATATCCCTTCCACGCGAAAGCCGGCGAGACCTGGGTGTTCGAAGTGAACGCGGCGAGGGCGAAGTCGAAGCTCGATTCCAAACTCACCGTCCTCGATGCCGCAGGCGAACCGGTCGAGCAGGTCGTCCTGCAGGCGCTGCGCGATTCGTGGCTCACTTTCCGGGGAAAAGACTCGAAAACATCGAACGATTTCCGCGTACACAACTGGGAGGAGATGGAGCTGAACGAGCTGCTCTTTGTCAACGGCGAGGTCGTAAAGCTGCACCTCTATCCGCGCGGGCCGGACTCGGGCTTCAAAGTGTATCCGGGTTTTGGAAACCGTCGCACCTGGTTCCAGACCACGCCGATGTCGCATCCGCTGGGGCAGCCATGTTATATTGTCAGGGCGTTGCCGGCGGGTTCGGAACCGGTGGACAATGGACTGCCGGTGTATCGGCTCTACTACGAAAATGACGATGATCCCGAGCGGCGGCTCGGGTCGGATTCGGTGCTGCGGTTCCTCGCGCCCGCCGACGGCGATTACTCCGTGCGGATCGGCGACGTGCGCGGTTTCGGTGGCGAGGGCTACGATTACACGCTGGTGGCAAGGCATCTGCGGCCGGATTTCTCGGTCTCGCTCGACACCAAGGAACTCAAGATCGCGCCCGGCAGCGGGAAGGAGTTGCTTTTCACGGCGACCCGGATCGATGGATTCGACGGACCCGTTTCACTGGAGATCGGTGGATTGCCCGACTCCCTCTCGGTTCCCGGAGAACTCACCATCGAAGAGGGTCAGGGCCGCGCCCACACCCTGTTGAGCGCTGGGAAGGCATTCGCCGGACTCACCGAAGCGGAGGCGGCCGAGGTCACCATCATCGCCCGTGGCGAGGTCGGTGGAAAAGAGGTCGCGCGCACCGTCGGGACGCTCCCGCCGGTGGAGGTCCTCGCCGACAAAAAGCTGCGGGTGGCGCTGAAACCCGACGGAGATTCCGGTCGTATCGCCGCCGACGGCGTCCTCGAATTCACGATCCGACCCGGCGGGACCATCACCGCTCTGGTGACGGTGGAGCGGAACGGATTCACTGGAGAAATCCCCTTCGGCAAAGAGGATGCCGGACGCAATCTGCCGCACGGCGTCTATGTCGACAATATCGGTCTGAGCGGGCTGAGGATCCAGGAGGGGCGATCCGAGCAGCGTGTTTTTATCACCAGTGCGAAGATCGTCCCGGAGACGACCCGCTCGTTCCACCTCGTCACCACGGTCGAGGGCGGGCACGGCACTCCGTCGGCGCGGATCCGAGTCGTGCGGGACAAGGTGGCCGCGAAGAAGGAGTGACGCGGATTTTATCTGGGAGTCCGTCGGACTTATCCTCTCCGGCTGTGGAAAACGGGGCTCCGGCCCAAATTTCCCTTTGTTCTCGTCATTTGTGTTCCCACAAACTCCTCGAACTTATGAAAATTTTGACTCGAATCCCGCTTCCCTCGCACGAATGTTCTAAGTCCGACAGACTCCTAGACGTGAAACTTGTCAGGGCGTCGGCACCGCGGGAACATCCTCGGTCTCGGCGGCGGGAAGGGTGGCTCTCAGGTCGCTCACGACGATGCGGTGATCCGAGTCGGGGGCGAGCCGGGTCACGGAGCGGAGCGGGGTGAGATTGGGCGACACCCAGATCTGGTCGAGCCGCAGGATGGGATACTCCGAGGGAAAGGTGTTGCCCCATCCGAGTCCGGACGCGGCGTAGGTGTCGACGAGGCCGTTCGTTTCGAGCGGGCGGTAGACGTCGTCGCCCGGCGGGGTGCCGAATCCTCCGCTGAGGATGCGTCCGATGGTCGGCTTGGTGATTTCATTTTCCCCGAGATGGGTGCGGACGAGGCGGCGGTTGACGACGCGTGCCTCGATGAGTTCTTTCCAGACGGAGGGCCGCCACATTTCCAGAGTCGGGGCGCAACCTTCGAGGTCGAGGTTGGTGACATCGATGATGAATCCGTCGGCCTGTTTGATGCGGGCGTGGAGGGTGGCGCTGTCAGGATCGGGGAGCACCCCGAGCAATTCGCCACGGGCGAGGATGGCATTGGTGCGGTGGTGGGAGACGCAGCGGTCCACTCCGTAGAGTTCGTCGGCGACGACGTCGAGGACGGCCTTTTCAGGGGCCTCCTGGATCACGAGAATGTCCGGCGCGGACTCCATGGCGCGGCGCAACACGGACTCCGAGCCGGCGCAGTTCACATTGACGACCCGCAGGGAGGGCGATTCCGCGGCCGGGGGCACCTCTTGTTTTTCCCGGATTGAGACGATCAGTTCCCGAACGAGACCGCGGGTTTCCTCGGAAAAAAGAACCGCCGAGGCGAGGCAGAGGCAGAAGATGAGGACGGAGGGGAGACCTCGGCAGACAATCCCGCAGAGCAGGGACAGCAGCATCCCGAGCCCCGCCCAAGCCCATATGGGGATGAGGGTCACCGCGACCATCGCATCCCAGCGATTGAGCATACAGATCGCCACGGCCAGGTAGACGAGCAGCAGCATCGACGGGATTACAGTCGCCAGAGTCTTTTGAGTCTTACGCCACATAAAGGTCGGGGCTTTGCAAAGGATACCCATCGTAGCGCAGGAATCCTCCTTTTTCTTGCCGGAATTCTTTCCTTGCACCCCCGCTGTTCGCGGTTTCTTTCCTTTTCATGCTGCGGGAATTGAAAGAGGAGGTGCTCGAAGCCAACTGGATGCTGGTCCGCGAGGGCTTGGTCCGCCTCACCTGGGGCAATGTCTCGGGGTTGGATCGCGAGCGGGGGCTTTTCGTGATCAAGCCCAGCGGAGTGGCCTACCGGGATCTCACGGCGGACTCCCTCGTGGTGCTCGATCTGGAGGGAAAAGTCGTCGAGGGAACGCTGCGGCCTTCGTCGGACGCGCCGACCCATCGCGTCCTCTACCGGGAGTTCCCCGGGATCGGCGGGGTCTGTCACACCCATTCCAAGCACGCGACGATGTTTTCCCAAGCCGGGGTCGCGCTGCCCTGCCAGGGGACGACGCAGGCGGACCATTTTCACGGCACCGTGCCGGTGGTGCGCGAGCTGACTCCGGCGGAGGTCGCGGAGGACTACGAAGGCAACACCGGACTCGCCATCGCGGAGTGTTTTCGGGAGCAGGGGATCGATCCGCTGGCCCGGCCGGGATGCTTTCAGAAATTCCACGCGCCTTTCACCTGGGGGAAAAACGCTCTCGATGCGGTCTCCAACAGCGTCGCTCTCGAAGTCTGCGCCGAAATGGCCCTGGGGACCTGGCGGCTCGATCCGCAGCAAAACGGATTGCCCGGCCACCTTCTCGACAAGCACTATCTCCGCAAACACGGCGACGGGGCCTACTACGGACAGGGATGACGGACGCGAAAGGCGGGAACCGGTTTCGCCAGGTTTTTCTCTTCCGCTTTTTCACTCGGCGAAGATCGACAAGCGCTCGCCGCTTCGGGTAGAATGGAGCGAGCGAGAACGGATCCATGCCTGCCCCCACCAAGCCATTGCCGACGGATGCGGTTCCCTCCGGGGACGGCAATCCACCGGGCCTCTCCGGCGAGGATGCGGCGAAACTGGACGCCTTGTTCGATCATCTCCGCGAGCGGAGTCCGCGTTCGATCGGGTATCCCTGCAGCGGGGACTTCGACTACGGTCCGCTGTTCCGCTTTCTCGACTTCTCGCTGAACAATGTGGGTGATCCGTTTTCGGGGAGCAACTACCAGCTCAACACCCACGGGATCGAGCGCGAGGTGCTCGCCGATTTCGCCCGCCTGGCCGGGTTCCGCGAGGAAGAAATCGAAGGAGACGGGCGGGCGTTCTGGGGCTACGTGACCCACGGCGGGACCGAGGGGAACATGTATGGCCTCTACCTCGCGCGGGAGCTTTTCCCCGAGGGGGTCGTCTATTTTTCCGAAGACACCCACTACAGCGTTTCGAAAATCCTGCGGCTGCAGCACACCCGCAACATCATGATACGCTCGCAGCCGGACGGGGAGATGGACTACGCCGACCTCGAGGAGAGCCTGCGCATCCACCGCGACACTCCGCCCATTTTCTTTCTCAACGCCGGCACGACGATGACCGGGGCGGTGGATCGGGTGGATCGGGTTCTCGACATGGCGCGGCGGCTTTGTCTGCCCCACCACTACATCCATGTCGACGCCGCGCTCTCGGGCATGATCCTGCCTTTCGTGGAGAACCCGCCTCCGTGGAATTTCGCGGCGGGCATCGACAGTCTTTCCATCTCCGGGCATAAAATGCTCGGGAGTCCTCTGCCCTGCGGGGTCGCGCTCGCGCGGAAAAACCACGTCGACCGGGTCGCCCGCTCGGTCGAGTACATCGGCGCGCTCGACACCACCATCAGCGGATCGCGCAATGCGATCACTCCGGTCCTGCTCTGGTATGCCTTGCGCTCCCACGGCGTCGCGGGCCTGCGGGAGCGGGTCGAGCGGTCACTCGCCCTGGCGGATCACGCCGTCTCCTCGCTACGTGCGATCGGGGTCGCGGCCTGGCGTCATCCCCATTCGATCACGGTGGTCTTCCCCCGCCCGCCCCACGCCATCTTGGAAAAATGGATTCTCGCTCCCTACGAGGACATTTGCCATCTCATCACCGTGCCTGGTGTCGACCGGGCCATGATAGACGCGTTTGTCTCCGACATGAAACACCTCGTCCCTCCCGGCCCATGAAACAGATCGTCATTCCGGTGCCCCATCGTCCCGGCGTCGTCGCCGATGTCTCCGAAACGCTCGCCGCTGCGGGGATCAACATCGAGGAAATGGACGCCGAGGGAGCCGTCGACAACGGGGTCATCCTCCTGATGGTGGATCGTTATGACGCCGCCCTGCGGGCTCTGCAGGAGGCCGGGTTCCGCGCCATCTCCGAGGACGCCCTCGTCCTGCGCTTGCGCAACGAGCCGGGCTCGCTGGCCCGGGTCGCCCGTCGCCTCGAGAGTGCCGCGATCAACATCCGCAGCCTGCGCATCGCCCAACATCTCGGTCCGCACACGCTCGTCACCCTCGTGACCGATCGTCAGGCGGAGGCGCGGGAACTGCTGCGCGATTGTCTCGTTTCCCTTTGATGCGGGAATTTCCGGGCTGGGAAAAAGCGCGTTCAGGAAAGGGCCGCTTCCAAGTCATCGAGCTCCACGAGGGGCGAGCCGTCGCGTCCGACCATGGCCTCGATCGAGGCGGCGTCCTTGAACCCGCTCCCGGTGATGGGGCATACGATGATCGCGTCGCGGTCTACTTCGCCCGCCGCCGCGGCCCGGAGCGCTCCGGCGAGGGCGACCGCTCCGGCCGGTTCGGAGTAGATGCCCTCCTCACGGGCGAGGCGGCGTTGGATTTCAAAAATGAAATCGTCGGGGACGAGGTGTCCGTTGCCTCCGCTGGCGCGCGCGGCGGCGATGACGGCGTTGGCATCGAGGAGATTGGGCACCTGCAGGCCGCTGATGGCGGTGGTGCAGGGATCGACCCGACGGCCGTGGTCGCGTCCCTCGCGGAGCGGTCCGGCGATGGTGTCGTTGCCCTCGGGCTGGACGCAGTGGACGGCGGGCGAGGCGGCGCATTTTTCAAATCCACGCGCCACCGCGAGACAGAGCCCGCCTCCGCCGGCGGGGAGAAAGACGTGATCGATCCGCGAGTCGAGCGTGGCGTCGAGTTCGTAGGCGAGGGTTTCGACCCCCTGCATTCCGTCGGGACTCACGGTGAAGGCGCTGACCTCGAGGGAGCGGGCGGGGTCCCGGCCGAGCTGGCGGAGCCGGGCGAAGGTGGCGCTCGTGATCGCCGGGTCGATCCCGAAGCCGCGGATGCGGTAGAGGGTCGCTCCGTAGGCCAGCATCTGGTTGAGTTTTCCCCGGGGGGCCGGTTCGACGATGGCGAGATGACAGGGAATCCCGGCGACCGCGCAGGCGGCGGCGAGGGCGGCACCGGTATTGCCGCTGGAGGTGGCGAGGCAGTTGGTTTTGCCTCGGGCCAGAATATGCGACACCGCGGCGGCGGCGAAGCGGTCCTTGTAGCTGCCGGTCGGGTTGGCCGATTCGAGTTTGAAATAAAGCCGGGGAAGGCCGGCCTCCGGACCGATCCGGCGCGACCTCAACAGGGGCGTATCGCCTTCCCCGAGGGTGAGACGATGGGACTCGTCGGGCGCGTTGCCGAGGCGGTCGGCCCATTTCCAGATGCCACGGGGGGTTGACATGCGTCGTGAGGCGGAAAGCGGTTGGGATCAGTCGGGAACGGGATAGGGGAGGGGCAGGGACAGTTCGTCGGGCAGGATCACCGCGACGGAATCTCCGGCGCGGACGCGGGGGAAGGTGCGCAGGACGATGAGGCGACCGCTTTCCTCCGCGAGGACGGGCCTTTCGTCCTCGCCGGTGAGATCGAGGACGCGGCCGACGGGCTGGCCCTTTTCCACCGTATCGCCGGGGGCAAAGGGAGTTTCAAAAAGGCCGTCGATGGGGGCGGGGTGGCACACCTGCATGTGGCCGGATTCGGGGCGGTTGTCCTCGACGATCTGGATGACGCGGTTCGCCGGGGTGGGCCGACGCAGCATCTCGAGCGCGGCCATGACGTTTAGGACGCCTTCGAAGTAGGCGTCCACCCCCGCTTCGCTGACGGCGGCGGACCCGAGATATTCAGCGTAGATGGCGGGGATTCCGGCATCGCGTGCGACGGAGAGGGAACGGCCTTCGAGCGCCGCCGAGGTGCCCCAGACCACGGGGAGATTGAAGGCCCGCGCCATGTGACGCTGCGTTTCGAGGACGACGGGATCGGCCACGAGGGAATAGCCGGTGAGGGGGAACACCGAGAGTTCCGTCCCGCCGGTGTGGAGATCGATGTAGGCGTCGGCCCGGTGGATTTCTTCGGAGAGGGCGCAGGCGACCCGCTCGGTGGGAGAGCCGTCGGCCCGTCCGGGGCAGGTGCGCGCGAGGTCGAGGCCGTCCTCTCCGGCACAGCGGTGGCCCCGGAGAAAAGCCGCCTCGTTGACCACCGGAACGAGGGTGACGCGGCCACTGAGAATGGGGTTTTCCTCGTCGTCGCTGAAAAACCGGATGAGTCGTCGGATCGCGAGGATGGGCTCGAACTCATCACCGTGGACGCCACCGGTCACGAGGAGGCGGGGGCCGTCGCGATGACCGTGAAAAGATCGTGATGTCAGGGAGGTCGCCATGGCCGGTCAGGGAGCGGGGGGAGACTGGTGGTCGAGGCAGCCTTTCAGGCGGATTCCCCCGTCGACGGTGAGAATCTCGCCGGTGATGTAGTCGGCGTCGTCCGAGCAGAGAAAGAGCGCCGCCTTGCCGATGTCGGCGGGAAGCCCGAGCCGACCCCAGGGGATTTCCTTTCCGGCCCCGGCCATGGTTTCGTCGGAAAAAGTCTCGTGTTCGCCCGGGGTGTCGATCCAACCGGGGGCGATGGAGTTGACATTGACGCGGTGGCCGATGAGTTCCCCGGCGATGCTGCGCATCATGTGATCGAGCCCGGCCTTGGCCGCGTTGTAGGCGACCGTCCGGGGGAAGGGGAGTTCGCCATGAACCGAGGATATAAAGAGAATTTTGCCCCCGCCGCCGCGCGCGACGAAATGGCGGGCGACGAGTTGGCTCATGTGGAAACCGCTGGCGAGAGCTCCCTGTAGGGTGCGGTCGAAGAGCGCCGCATCGAAGTCCAGAAAATCGTCGCGTCGGCTGAAGGCGGGGTTGCTGACGAGGATGTCGATGCGGCCCGCTTCGGCGAGGGCGGTGGTGACGAGGGATTCGCATCCGCCGCGTTCGAAGATGTCGGCCTCCAGCGGCCAGCAACGGCGGCCGAGAGCGCGGATCTCCTCCGCGGAGGAATGAATGTCAGGACTGCCGGGACGGTCGTTGAGGAGAATGTCGGCCCCGGCTTCGGCGAGGGCGATGGCGCAGCCCTTTCCGATGCCGCGACCGGCCCCGGTGACGAGAGCGATTTTTCCGGATAATTTCATGGTGGGGGAGCGGGGAAAATCAAGGCCGGGGCGCGGCGTCTTTGCCGACGTGTTGCAGCAGCGCCGCCCGGAATTCCTCCCGGATCTCCGTGGTCGCGGCGTGGCCCATCGCGGGATAGTTGAGGATGGATTTTTTCCCCGGCAGGACGTTGTAGGCGGCGTAGACGCTGGTGGGCGGGCAGGTGCGGTCGATGAAGCCGACGCTGACGATGGCCTCGGCTTGGCAGCGGGCGGCGAAATTCACCGCGTCGATGTAGCGGCTCGCCTCGATCGCGACGGGATCGTAGCTGCCGTCGTCGAGGCGGGGCACGATCTTGGGCCAGCCGGAGATGCGGTCGGCTTTCATCCCGGTGTGGTCGCATCCGGCGGGAACCCCGGAGCCGATGAAGGTGACCCGCTCGTCGAGACCACCCGCGACGAGCGCCTGCAGCCCGCCCTGACTGTGACCGATCACCGCGAGGGTCTTGCCATCCCATTCCGGTCGGCTCGCGAGGAAGTCGAGCGCCCGAACCAGCCTGACAAACATTCCGCGAAAATAGATTTTCTCGCGGTCGCGGTTGCCGTCGTGGCGGTAGGTCTTGAGTTCTCCGTCGGCGAGCGCCTTGTAGTAGTCCCCGGGCTTCCCGTTGGCGAGGCCGTGGGCGTTGATGTCGAGGGAGAGGAATCCGTCGCGGGCACCGGCGAGGGCGGCGGGCAGGCTCGCGCTGCGCACCCCGGCACCGTGGACCCAGAGGACGGCGGGGAGGGACTTGGCGGCGGCGTTTTTCGGTTTCACGAAATAGCCCGAGACGGGAGGCCCGTCCTTTTCGCAGGCGACCGTGAGATCGACGGCTTCCAGGTCGGCGTCGCCGGCATCGGCGAGGGGATGCGGTGTGGCGGTGAAGGTTAGAGGTACTTCGGCGAGGGATTTTTTCTGCGCCGACCAAAAGGCGTCGAAGTCCTCCGGCGCCGCCAGGCTCGGGGCGATCTTGTCCACCGCGACGCCCGCCCCACCGAAGGCGGTCGTTTTTTTGCCGTCGTCGGCGGTGTAGGTCGCGGCGAGGAGGAGAAAACCGGGATGATCGAGGGACCCGCTCGGGCGATTGCCCTTGCCGGTGGCGAGATCCTTGTATCCGTCGAGGCTGAGGGTCCAGTCCACCGCGCTGCTGTCGAGTTCGGTGTCGCCCTCCCGCACCTGGATCGTGAAAGTGACCTTCTCGTTTTCCCCGTAGAGCGCCTCGGGGCGGTCGGCCGTGATAGTCACCACCGGCGCGGCCGTGGCCTCGGGGACAAGCGGGAGGAGGGCGAGAAACGGGAGGATGACAACAAGGGCGGACTTCGGGTTCATCATGCGGGATAAATTGTCGCGGTTTTCGTCTCGGGGCGAAGGGAAATTCCCCATGATGAAGGGATGGCACGGAGAAACGAGCCGGTTTCGCCCCGGCGGTCGAGGGTGGAAAATTATTTCGCGGCGCGAGAGAAAAATCTGGCGACAGGAGCGGTGGCATTGCGTAGGTCTCCCCGCCATGTCACTTTCTGAAATCGTCCGCCCGGAACCGCCCTGGCAGGCCGGGCTGCGGGCCGCGCGGGCGAACCTGGTTCCCGGCTTGCTCGTGCAGGCGGTCATGATCGCGACGGTGCTGGCCTACTTCTACGCTCCCTCGACGCGCGGACTGTTCGATTCCCTCGCTGCGTGGAAGGAACGCTGGGGATATCCCTACTCGGCGGTTTCCGCGATCCTCGCCGGAGCGGTCATTCCCGAGATCCTCCGCATCGTGGTTTTCCAGAGAGGACGGCCGCTCCGTCGGAATCTCGGCAATTTCCTTTTCGCGGCCTGTTACTGGGGGATCAGCGGGATGCAGGTCGATCTTTTGTATCGGCTCCAGGGCGTCTGGTTCGGCACAGCGGGAGATTTCGCGACGGTGGTGAAAAAGGTCCTCGTGGATCAATTTCTTTTTTGCCCCCTGCTCGCCGCGCCGCAGGCCGCCTTCCTCTACGACTGGAAGCAACTGGGATTCGCCCGACGGCATCTCCGCAGATTTTTCACCGCAAGCTTCTACCGGAGCGCGGTGCTCCCTACGCTTTTCGCCACCTGGGGGGTCTGGATTCCCATCGTCGCGGCGCTCTATTCCCTGCCCTCGCTCCTGCAGATCCCCCTCTTTTCGCTCGCCCTTTCCCTCTGGGTGATACTCTTCACCTGGATGAGCGAGCAGCGCGTCGCGGAGACCCCGGCACCCCCCTGCAAGGACCCCTGCGGAGGCACTTGACCGGGCCCCCGAACAGACCTACTTCTCTCTTGCCCTCCGATGCCCTGTCCTCCCCTTTTTCCGCCGCGCCCATGACCGATACCACCGATGACCTGGCTTGGGTGAAACGTGTCAATTCACGCTGGATCGTGCGGCAAGGACTGCGCGAGAGCTCCGCCGCCTATCTCGAACATCTCGCCGCGACCGATCCGGAAAAGCTGATGCGATCCTGTCGCCGCGCCCGTCACCTCACCCATCAGTCGGGGAGCGGCGAGGATCCGAAACCGTGGTTCTACGCCGGACTTTTCAGCCTGGCCACAGACGAGGAGGCCTCCCGCTTCCTCGCGGAACATCCCTTCACCCTCGCCGCGCTGCCCCGCTACGAGGGGAAGATGCCGGGCTACCTGTGCCCTGACAGAGTGGCCCAGACGACCTGGGAGAAAGTCCTGCGGATTCGCCAGGGCGTCACGGCACTCGACACGTGGGAACGCGAGGCCTGAGTTCGTCGTTTCCGCGCCGTCACTCCCCGCTCGGGAAATACTTGCCCGCCCAGCGACCGAGACGGGCGGGGAGACTCGGCGACTCTGGCGAAGGAGCGCATTTGCGGGCGAGTCGCAGGGCGAGTTCGTCGAGCGAGCCGTAGCCTTGCTTTTCCACCAGAGACACGAGCAAGGGCACGGCGGCGTTGCCCAAGGGAACCCGGCGCATGAGAAATTTCAGGACGATGGGGACCAGCAGGGGAATGACCCTCGCGGCCAGCTCCGGGGACACTCCCGATGCCCCGCGGAGGCGCTCGTTGATCTGCTCTCCGGCGTCGTCGAGGAGGGAGTCGAGGCTGTCCGGTGTCGGATCGGTGGGCGCGGCCGGATCGGCGGGAGCGCCCGGGCTTTCCGCGACTCCCGAGGGGGCGAAGCGATCCAGCAGGACCGGCGCGGTGGCCGAGAGAACCGCAGCGGCCTCCTCGCGGGTGACGCCGAGGGTGCGGGTGATCCTGTGGGTGATCTCGTCTCCGTGATCCCGCAGGAGCTGGTCGAGGAGCGCGGCCATGGTGTCGGTAAAATAAGGATCGCCGACGGGTCGGGCAAGTCAGGAATCCCCGATTCTCACCACTCCACGCAGATCGGATCGGGCACGTTGACGACCCCGGTGGTGAAATAAAGCCTGCCGCTGTCCGGGTCGATCGCGAAGACCGACAGCGTGTTCGAGGTCCGACCGGCGGCGATGAGCCAGCGCCCCGTCGGGTCGATGTTGAAATGCCTCGGGTAAGCGCCGCGGATCGCCTCGTGCTCGACAAAGCGGAGCGAACCGCTCCCCTCCTCCACCGCAAACACCGCGATGGAATCGTGGCCCCGGTTCGCCGCGTAGACGAACTTCCCGCTCGGATGCATCCGGATCTCAGACGCCTTGTTCGGCACCTTCCACATGGCCTCGGGCAGCGAGGGGATCGTCTGGATCGATGTCAGCTCCCCGGCGGCGGCATCGTAATCGAAAACGGTCACAGTCATGCCGAGCTCGTTGATCAGGTAGACCTTGCTGCCGTCGTCACTGAACTTGAGATGACGCGGCCCGCTCCCCGGAGGGAGGATCGCGGCTCCGTGGGGAGAGAGGCTCGCCTTCTCGTGATCGATCTGGTAAATGACGATCCGATCCGCGCCGAGATCGGGGACGAGGAGAAAACGGTTGTCGGGGCTGGCTCCGGCGAAATGCGGATGGGGACCCTCCTGCCGGCTCTTGTCCGGACCACTGCCGCTGTGTTTGACCACTTGAGAGCACGCCCCGATATCGCCGTTCTCCGCCAGCGGATACACGCTGACAGAACCACTCCCATACTGCGCGGAGAAGAGGAGCCGATCCGTCCGGTCGAGCGAGAGATGCGAGGCGGTGCCGTCCCCGGTGGACTGGAAATGGAGAAAGTCGAGAGAGAGATCCGCCCCGATCGAAAAGGCCGCGACACCGCCGCCCTTCTCCCCCGAGAGCGAGTAGAGGCGGGTGCGCTCCGCGTTCAGCGCCACAAAACCCGGTTTGTTGATCGCAGCCGCGAGAACCGGTTCGGAAAGAGCGCCGCTTTCCAGGTCCAGCGTGGTCCGGTAGATCCCGTCCGAGCCGATTCCCCCCGTGCCGATCCAGAGGGGGAGGGGATTTGTCAGATCAAGAGAAGAGGGAGAAATGCGGCTCATGAGAAAAGAGAAAAAGTCAGCTAAGGCCCGGTCGGAAAGCCGGTCAAGCGAGATTCGCCCTCCCGTCCATGGAGGCGAAGTGGTGACAGCGCCAGCCAAAAGGAGCGCGGGTTTTCCAACCCGCGACGAAGCCCATCCGGCGGGGCATGTGCAGGGCGCTAGAAAAGCGCCCCTCCTTGGGGACGAAGGTGGATTGTGGGCCCACTCGCAGGTCGATGCTCTCGTGCGGCTCCTCCGTACATCCTTGACCAGACGGGCGAAAATCGGTTGTATGTGTGAGGCGTCTGCGGCCTCTGATATCAGGAGTAAAGCGGGCTGCTAATTAGAGAGGGGATGCCAACGATTTTTGAAAGAGACGGGTACAAATTCTTTTTTTACTCGAATGAACATTTGCCGCCGCACGTGCATGTCTGGAAAGGCGGTGGAGAGGCCGTATTCATAATCGATCCGGAGGTCGAGTTGCGGGAGGCGTCGGGAATGAAGGTCCGGCAACTTGCCCGAGCGGAAGAACTTGTGAAAGAGAATCAAGAAATTATATTGGAAGCGTGGAATGAGCACATTAATCGATAAGCCGAAATCTGCCTCATACTCTGAGGGGTATGTATCCATCGTGATGGAGAGCGGCACGGACCATCGCTTTCCCGCAGACCAAAACCCTCGTCTCGCCCGCGGAACGGATCGGCAACGTAAAAATATCGTCATATCTCCCTTTGGAGTTCATTGGCCGGACCTTGACGAGGATCTCTCCATCGCCGGAATCGTTCGCGGTGATTTCGGACAGTTCCAGAAGCCGAACCCATGAACCAATTCCTGATTACAGCAGCGGCGGAGAAGCTTTCCGCATTGGAGACCGTTGATTACCTCCGACAGCGCGCCGAGCGTGCGAACCTGAAGGATTTTGATCGCCTTCTGGAACGGGTTCCTGATTGCGCTCCAGACGCAGGTGACGAGCTGCCACCAAAACTCGCGAATCCTATCTGCGGTGACGACTCGATTTGACTCAAGACCCGAGGCTGGTGAGGGCGGCAGGACGTAGCATGGGCATCCTGCCCATGCCTTCGACGGGGAAGACGCGGAGGAACGAGCGGAACGTCGTCGGAACGATCACGGGGGAGGGCGGAAACCGCAATTCGCAAAGGAACCGTCGAGGAAGAACGGCGTTCACCCGGAAGGCATGGGCAGGATGCCCATGCTACTTTTCTCCGTCGTTCGCTCGATTTCGAATTTTCGGGGTGACCTACGGAACGCTCCGACACGAGCCCCGAGTTTTCGGGGTGGCCTTCGGGACAGCCGAAAGCGGGAGGCGACGGATCTGCGGGCGACCTGGGCGGCCGATCTATGCGGACAGTGAGACGGCGACGGGGGCGAAGGCGGCTTCGGAGGAAGAGAAGCGGGCGGTGCGCCGGGAGTTGCAGTGGGTGCTCTACCATTCGCATCAAGCTAAGCCGAGAGCCCTTGTGCTGACTGGGGATTTTCGTTTTCGTTTGTCGCGTTCCACCTGTTTCGGAGATGGGGCGAAT
>JAAYAT010000169.1 GCA_012719225.1 Verrucomicrobiaceae bacterium | reverse complement strand
TGGAAACGTTCAAAGAAGCCGGACTCGAACAGAGCGCCCTGGTGATTTTTTCCGACGGCGAGGCCCTCGAGGGGATGGAGCAGGTCGACGCCATCCGCGACGAAGCGAACGCCGTCGGCATGTCCATCCTCGCCGTCGGGGTCGGCTCGGTCGAGGGGGCCATCATCCCCGAAGTAGATGAGAACGGCGTCCCCGTGCCCGGCCTTTTTGTCAAAGACGATCAGGGTCAGGTCGTGCGGACACGGCTCGTCGCCGATGCGCTCCAGTCGCTTTCCTCTGGCGGCGGGGCCTACGTGTCTCTCTCCGGCCACACCTCCCTGACCCAGGCCGTGGAACAGATCACGCAAGGGCTCGCCAGCACCCGCGAAGAGAGCGAGACACGCCTGCGCCCCATCGAGCGTTTCATGTGGCCGCTCGGAGCCGCCGCAGCCCTGCTCGTGCTCGCCCATCTCCTCCCGCTTTTCTGGTTGAAACCCTCGCCGCCGCCAAACCCCTCTTCCGCCCCGGTCCGTCGTCTCGCGGCGGGGGTGACGGTCTTTTTAGGGACACTCCTTTTTCCCACCGGGTCGGCCCTCGCCCGCGACAGCATCCGCCACGGCTACGAAGCCTATCAGGAGGACAATTTCGCCGGTGCGATCGAGGCCTACGAGGGTGCCCTGACCGAACGCCTCACCGCCGCCGACCGCACCCGTTTGCACATGGGCATCGGGGCGGCGGCCTACCGCCTCGGCGATTACGAACGCGCCGCCGAAGCCTATGGCCGCGCTCTCGTCGAGGGCAACGAAACCCGCCGCAGCCAGACCCACTACAATTTGGGCAACACTCTTTTCCGCCAAGGCGAGACGGCCCTGCGATCCTCCTCCGACCCCGACCAGCCCCAGCGCCTCACCGGACCGGGTGCCGCCGAGGACACCATCCGCGACTGGGAGGCCTCGATCGAACATTTTGAAACCACCCTTTCCCTCGAACCCGGCAATCCCCGCGCCGCCCACAATCTCGAACTGGTGAAACAACGCCTCGAGGACTTGAAAAAGCAGTTGGAGGAAGAGCAAAAGAAAGAGGAAGAGGAACAGAAGAAAGAGGAGGAATCCAAAGACGAGCCCGAAGAGAAGGACGAACAGGAAGAGCAGGACCAGGAAGAAGGCAAGCAAGACGAGGGGGAGAACAAGGACGAAGGAAAAAAAGAAGGCGAACAGGAGCAAAAGGATTCTCAAGAAAAGGGCCAGAATCCACCGGAGGACAAAGACGGCGACGGCCAACCGGATGATCCTCAGGAGAAGCCCGGCAAAGAAAATCCGCAAAACCCGGGAGACGGGGAGCCGAAGAACGACCCTTCGTCGCAGGAACCGCAAGATGGAGACGGCGAAAAGCCCGACCCGGAAAACGCTCCCGACAAAAACAATCCCGGAGAGGGCCAACCCGACAAAGAAAATACTCCGCAGAACCCGGGCCAAAACCCGCCCGCCCCTCCCGACGCGCCGCAAGACGGCAAGCTCGAGGCCGATCCGAATCAGGCCCAGCCGAAGAACCAGGAAAGCTCCGGCCAACCCGGCCAAGCGGAGGCGGCGGCCGGACAACAGATCAATCCGGCGACGGGGTATTCGCCGTCCGAGGCCCGCCAGCTCCTCGAAGCCCTCGCCGACGAGACCGAGGTCCGACCCTTCGTGCAACCTTCGCGCGGCGAAACCTACAAAAACTGGTAAGTTCCCCACGCTATGCTCCCCCGTCATTTTCTCCTCGCCCTTCTCCTGCTCGTGCTGTCGGGATCGGGCCGCGTTGTCGGTCAGGGAGGCGGAGATCCCCGCATTTCGGTGAACGTCCTGAGCAACCGCGTCGCCCTCGGAGAAATCGGCCAACTCATCATCAAGGTCGTCAACTCCGACGCGCAGGTGCCCCGCACCGTCGAGGCCCCCGGACTGGATGTCATTTTCTCGGGCGAGCAGTCCTCTATCAAGATCACCAACGGCGTCCGCTCGGCGGAGACGAATTACTTTTACCGTTTCCGCGGAAACAGCCCCGGCACCTACATCATCCCTGCCTTTGAAATCCGGATCGAAAACGAACCGGTCATGACCTCGCCCGTCGAGATCACGATCTACGAGCGCGAGCGGAACGAGGGAGGTCTCGACGCCACCAAGCCCTACTTCGGAAAACTCGAACTCACCAAGGAAGAATTCTACGTCAACGAGATCGTTCCCTTCACCCTCAACGCCTACGTCCGCGGACGCGGCGCGATCAGCGACGTGACCCAGGCCAAGCTGGAGAACGGGAGTTTTGTCATCAAATCCTTCCGCGAGGTGCGCACCGACGGGGCCGAGGTGGGCGATGTATATTACTCCTCCGCCGTGATCCCCTCGACTCTCTTCGCCCTCAAGCCCGGCGAATATCGCCTCGGTCCTGCGGAAATCGGGGTGCGGGCGGTCGATCCGGAACTCGGCTTTGGACTCCCCCTGCGATTCCGCAGCACCACCCTCCGCGAAATGGTCACCAACACCGTCAACGTCACCGTCAAGCCGCTCCCGGACAACGCGCCGACGAGCTTCACCGGGGGCGTCGGCGTTTTCGAGATCGCGGCGACCGCCTCCACCACCACCGTCGCGGTCGGCGACCCCATTTCGATGGAGTTTTTCGTGTCCGGCATCGGCAATCTCCGCACCATGGGTGCTCCTGAATTCGGGATCCCCCAGACCGGCATTTGGAAAAGCTACGAGGCCAACAAGGAACTCGACGATGAGACCGATTCGGACGGCTTCAACAAGGGAAAGGTCAAATTCTCCCGGGTGATCATCCCCGAGGCCAAGGTCGATGCGATTCCCAGCTTCCTCCTGAGTTACTTCGATCCGGCGAAGGCCGAATACGTCACCCTGCGGACCGATCCCATCCCCCTCACCGTGACCCGGGACCAGGGCGCGGAGAGTCCGGCCGCGATGCGATTTTCTCCCGCCGAAGCCGAGTCGGGGACATCGCCCGCCGCAGACAAACCGACCCCCGCGTTTCAAGACATCCTCCACATCCGCAAGGGAACGCCGCGTTGGGTCGCCCGGGCCGACGGAGACAGCCCCGGACCCGTCTTTTATCTCGTGCAGGCGCTCTTCCTCGCCGCTTTCTGCACCGTCGCCGGATTCGGCGTGGCGCGCTGGAGCAAAGCCTGGCGAGCCGGTCGCTTGCACCGGCGGACCCATCCCACCTACGCCCGGGCCGTCAAACAACTCCCCCGCCCCGGTGCCCCGCGCCGCGAATTTTACGAGGCCGTCTCCCTGGCACTCGCCCAATGGAAACGGGAACATCCCCGCCCCGCCCCGGAGATCGTCCGCGCGGTCGATCACCTCGCGGAACGCTGCGCCAACGTTCTCTACAGCGGCATGAACGAGCCTGACAGCCCCGTTTCCGCCTCGGAAACCGCCGAATGCCAAGCCATCCTCCACAAACTGCCGCGCCGGTAAACCCATGAGAAAATTTGTCCGCTCCGCGTTCTTTTCGTGCCTGCTCGCCCTCTTCGCGGCGGTGCCCCCCCTCGCCGCCGCGACCGGACCCGACGAAGCCTTCGCCGCCGCCAACCGCGATTTCGAAGAAGCCCGCTTCGCCGAAGCCGCCGACGCCTACCTCGACCTCGTCCGTGCCGGACATCTCTCCCCGGATCTCTTTTTCAACCTCGGCGCGGCGACCTACCGACTCGGGAAAACCGGCGAGGCGGTTCTCTGGATGCGGCGCGCCCTCGTCCTCGAACCCGCCATGCCCGAGGTGCGCCAAAGTCTCGCCTTCCTCAGCGGAAAAATCGCCTATCTCGAATTCAACGAGACCGGTCTGGCCCGCTGGATCGGCCGCCTCCCCGCGACCTTTTCCACATGGGCCGTGGCCCTGTTTCTCTGGACCGCCCTCCTCGCCCTGAGCCTCGCCTTCGCCGTCGCCCGGCTCCGCCCGAACCGCTCCGCCCTGATCACTCTCGCCGTCGTCTCCGTCATGGCCTCCTTTGTCGCGGCGCGCGTCGGACACTACCGCACCACCCGTATCGCCGTCGAAAACTTCGCCACCATCACTGTCTCCGGGGCCAGCGCCCTCACCGCCCCCGCCCCCGACGCCAAAGCAGTCATCGCGCTGCCGCCCGGCTCCGAAGTCCGCGTCCTCCGCAAGAGCGGCCCGTGGTGCTACGCCGAAATCCCCGGCGAACTGCGCGGCTGGATCCCGGCCACCTCCCTGGAACCCATCTGGCCCCTCCCTTCTCCCGAAAAAAAGCTAAAAGCTAAAAGCTAAAAAGCAAAACAGCTCCCCACATGTCCGCCCGCCGCTGCGCCCTCGAATCCCTCACCCAGTGGGAAGACACCTCCCGCTTCGCCGCCGATATCCTCGACGATCTCGCCCGCCGTTTCCGCCTCTCCCCGCCCGACCGCGGACTCGCCCAGGAACTGCTCTACGGCACCATCCGCAATCTCTACCTCCTCGACGAACTGATCGACCGCTTCCGCCGGGGCTCTATCAAACCGCTCACGAGGAATCTGTTGCGGCTCGGACTCTATCAGCTTTTCAAAACCGGCATCGCCGAGCACGCCGCCGTCAACGAAACCGTCGACCTCGCCCGCAAACACGAACGCGCCCTCGTCAACGCCATTCTCCGCAACGCCCAACGGCAAAAGCCCGAACTTCTCGCCGAAATCGAAACCTGGCCGCTCGAGGATCGCTTTTCCCATCCCGCCTTCCTCCTGGACCGCTGGCTGGCCCGCTACGACGCGGACACCGTCGAAGCCCTCTGCCGCTGGAACAACGAACCTCCCCCCGTCTACGCCCGCATCAACCGGCTCTCTCCTAACAAAGACGCTCTTGACAGGGTAATAACAGAGACACAAGACTCTTTGCTCGGACCCGATTTCCCCGATTTTTTCCAAGTCACCGGCGCCCCCGACGCCGATTGGATCCGCGAGGGACTCCTCTACGTGCAGGATCCCAGCACCTCCCTCGCCTGCCGTCTCCTCGACCCGCAACCGGGCGAAACCGTCCTCGACGCCTGCGCCGCGCCGGGAGGCAAGACCGCCCTGCTCGCCGCGCTGATGAACAACGAAGGGCAAATCGTCGCCACCGACAACTCCCCTTCCCGACTGGAGCAAATGCGCGAGAACCTCCAGCGTCTCGCCGTCACCAACACCGAGGTGACGCTGGCCGACTGGAGCGACACCGGGGCGACCGTCCCCTACTTCCCCGCCTTTGACGCCATCCTCCTCGACGTGCCCTGCTCCAACACCGGCGTGATGCGCCGCCGCGTCGACGTGCGCTGGCGCATCCAGGAGCGCGATCTGCCCCGCCAGGCGGCCCACCAAGCGGCTCTACTCCGGGCCGTCGTTCCGCTCCTGAAGCCGGGGGGACGCCTCGTCTACAGCACCTGCTC
>JAAYAT010000168.1 GCA_012719225.1 Verrucomicrobiaceae bacterium | reverse complement strand
CACAGCCATCATTGTTTGCGATCAAACGGCGCGGTTGCGCGGCGAGTTTTGCGCGCGCGGCACGCAGCTCCTCCAGGCTGGTGATCTTGTCAGCGGGATCCGCCGATACCTCCAGAGGGGCCAGAGGGGCCGTGAGAAAGAGAATCCAAACGGCGGGGGCGAGAACGGCCACCCAAAAGCGTTCCCTTGGGAAATAGTGCATCCGCGATGTATAGCGCGGCGCGGGGATCGCGTCAATCGGGTCGAGAACGGGATCACGGAAGCCCGTTCTCCCTCCCCTTCTTCCCCCGCAGAAGGAAGTGACCTGCGAGAGGTCCGCATGAATCTGCTCTGGAAAATCTAAGAATTCTTAGGTATCGTTTCGTATGCAGCGTTTCCTCGCCCTTCTCCTCGCGCCACTTCTTGTCTCCCCCGTCCTCGCTTTTGAGATCCCGCCCGAGTCGACCCAGGTCATCGTGGGCACCGCGGAGAACTGGGATTCGACCTACGTCACCTTGCGCCTGCACGAGCGGACGTCGGACGGATCCTGGAAAGCGATCACACCCGAATGGAGCGGGCGGCTCGGCAAAAACGGCCTCGTCTGGGGCCGCGGCCTGCATCCCGTCCCGGCCGGAGCGAAGACGAAGGTCGAAGGCGACCGGCGTGCTCCGGCGGGCGTTTTCGATCTCGGCGGGGCCTGGGGCTACGCGCCCTCCATCCGGAAAGCCCCCTCGCTCAGCTATGTCCAGGTGACCTCGCGCGACCTCTGGTTCGAGGACGTCAACTCACCGCTCTACAACCAATACCTCCGGATCGACCACGAGCCCCGCACCCCCGAGGAGAAAAAGGCCCAGATGAACCAGGGCGATTACGCACATTCCCTGAAGCTCTTCATCGCCCACAACGCCTATCCCCGGATCCAGCCGGGAGCGGGTTCGTCGATCTTTTTCCACATCTGGCGAAAAGGCGGCAAGGCCACGACTTTCGGATGCACCACCATGTCCGAGGAGAACCTGGTGCGCCTCATCGCCACGATTGATCCGGTGAGGCGGCCCGTCTACGTGCTCCTGCCCAAGGCCGAATACGAGCGCTACCGCGCCGCCTGGAAGCTGCCGTGAGCGCGAGGGAACCGCCCACTCTGACCTCGGGGCCTCTGACCTCTCCGCTCACACCGTGCAGATCTCCACGGCCTGCTTCAGCGAGGCGATCTTGTCTTCGCGCTTCGGAACGAACTCCTGGGCGACCCAGCCGGTGAATCCCGTCTCGACGATGGCCTTCATGATCGCGGGGTAGTAGAGCTCCTGGGTCTCGTCGATCTCGCCGCGACCGGGCACGCCGCCGGTGTGGTAGTGGCTGAAATAGGGGTGGCGCTCCCGTATCGTCGCAATGATGTCGCCCTCCATGATCTGCATGTGATAGATGTCGTAGAGCAGCTTGAAACGCTCCGACCCGACCCGGTCGCAGAGGGCCGCGCCCCAAGTGGAAAGGTCGCACATGTAGTCCTTGTGATTCACCTTCGAGTTGAGCAATTCCATTGTCAGGGTGACGCCGAGTTTTTCACAGAGCGGCATCAGTTTCAGCAGCCCGACGGCACAATTTTCGAGGCCCTCCTCGTCATCGAGTCCGTCGCGGTTGCCCGAAAAACAGATCACATTGGAGAAACCCGCTTCCGCGCTTTGTTTGAGGAGCGGTTCGTAGAGCGCCACGAGGGTGTCGTGGTGCTCGATGCGGTTGAAGGCGTGCGGGATCGAGCCGATTTTCTTTTTCACCCCGCCGATCTCGACCTCCGCCGAAGGATAGCTGACCATGGGACAATGCATGTCGTGCTTTTTCATCGTCGCGAAATCCGCCGGATCGAGCAGGTCGATGGCGTGCAGGCCGAAGGATTTGCCCGCCGTGCAGAGGTCGTCTAGGGCGATGCCCTTGTAGCACCACTTGCAGGCCGAATGATTGATTTTTCCCCCGACACCGGTGGCGGCGAGGGCTTCTTCGGCGCGCGCGAAACGGTCGTGGAGAGATGTCGCGACCACGGCGGCGGCGGTGGTGCAGGTGCTCACGAAGGAACGACGGGAAAATGGCACGGGAGTTTCCATGTCCCGAATCTACCCGTCCCACCGGAATAAGGCAGCAAAGAAAATGCAAAAAATCGCGACGCGTTGGTTTCCAGCGCATTCGATTTTGTGACCGGGTTCCACGGTTTTGCCTTCAGCGAGGACGCGAGGACCTGCATTTTGTGACAGAATTGCAGCCCGCTATCGAGAACTGTCAAGAATTGTTGCCCGCCTCCCAGCCATTCACACCTGTCCGCCCACGCCTTTGAATTTCTCCACAAAATCCGCGATCTTCCGGAAGACGGTTTGCTTCTTGACGAGGTAATCCGGATTCAGCGGGCTCATCTTCGGCAAGAGGGCGTTCAGCTCGGTGCCGTTTTCACTGGCAAATTCCCGCTTCAGCGAAGTGGTGAGATAGCGCCTCGCGGGCTCTTCGTTGAGTGCCTCCTCGTCGATGAGCGCCCGTGCCTCACGCTGTTGTTCGCCCTGTGCGAAAGCGAAGAATGCCTCGATCACACTGACTTTGTCCCCCAGCTGATCCAAATCGGTTTGGTTGATAAAATCCACCACCAAGCTTTCCTTCGCACGGTTGCCCAAACTGGCGCGGATCACCCGGCGTACATCTTCTATCAAGGCACCCTTGTCCATCATCTTCTGATTTTTCTCGAAGATCAGTTCGAGGATGTAATCCAGGTTGATCTCCTGTGATTTGAGCAAGTCGATCTCAAACACGACATCGTCCCAATCCACCGTGGATGCCTGCTTTTGCTTCGCGCTTTCGTCCCGGCGCAACCAATCCCGGATGTCGTTGTAGGTGGACCGGCAATCCTGCACCTTCCGTTCCGAGAGAACCTCCGTCACTTTCAACCTCTCAAGCTCCTCGTCGTCCACATGGCGCTCCGCCTGGGAGGCTTCGACGGCCGCGATGTTGTCCTGATCCACCGCCTGCCACGCTTTCAGGCTGACGAATTCATCGAAGTTTTGCAGCGCGTTTTCGATGCGCAAATACTCCCCAAAGAGTTTGGCGAAGGCTTTTTTGTCCGCCTCTTTCTCAATCGCCGCCGGATCGGGGAAACGTTCTTCGAGTTCCGCCACCACCTCCACGTAGCCACGCTTCGCCTCGCCGGTGGCCACTTCTGTGAAGCCTTCCATGTATTCCTTGTAGCTCTTCTCCAGCACCACGTTCCGGGTGTTGGCGTCGCCAAACAAGGTGATCGCGGCTATCGTGGCCTGTTCCAGAT
>JAAYAT010000167.1 GCA_012719225.1 Verrucomicrobiaceae bacterium | reverse complement strand
CCGGCCTACCAGATGAGGCACAACTGCTCCTGAGCGGATGAAAATCACCCACCCCGCCTCACTCCTCCCTCACATTAATCGCCTCGTTCATAGGTGTTCGCACAACACGCCCATTTTCCTTTTTAGGATAACCTGTCTCTATTGAGGTCTCTATTGAGGTCTTCAGGGTTTCAGGGATTGAGGCTTTCAGGAATCGAGTGGCGGAACATGCCGAGATAGCTGTTTAGCTTTTAGCCTTTTTGCTGTTTAGCCGTAGAGGATGCCAATCTTCCCCCGCTCTTAAAACCTAAAACCTAAATCCCTAAAACCCGTCCGACGGCTCGCCCTACCTTTCACTTTGCCACCTTTTACCTTTTACTTTTCACCTTCTATCCTCCGTCCGCTCGTCGGACGGTGTTTCGGACGGCTTCTCATCGAGTTCGATCAACTCGGTCACGGTGACGAACTCGTAGCCCTGGGCGAGCAGTTGATCGAGCGTCGCGGGCATCGCGTCTACGGTGGGTTTGTGGAGGTCGTGGACGAGGAGGATGCCGCCGGGGCTCGCGCCGTTGACGAGGCGGCTCGTGACCACGGACGGGCCGGGGCGTTTCCAATCTTCGGGATCGACCGACCACAACACCGTGGGGTAGCCGAATTCGTCCATCATCAGTTCTTTCTGGCTTTTTTTGATGGCGCCTCCGGGCGGGCGCATGGTCCGCGGGGGGACTCCCGTCTCGGCGAGGATCTGCTCGTGGGCGGTGCGCAGTTCCTTGAGCAAAGATTCGTCCGACATGCGGGCGAGATTGCCGTGGGACACGGTATGGTTCCCGATCTCGTGGCCCTCGGCGATCATACGGCGGAGCAGGTGTGGGCTGTATTTCACCATGTTTCCCACGGCGTAGAAGGTCGCCTTGATGTCGCGCTCCTTCAGCATGTCGAGGAGCCGGGGGGTGTTCTCGGGATGGGGACCGTCGTCAAAGGTGATCGCGAGGACCCGGCGACTGGTCGTGACCCGGGTGTAGGTGTTGTCGATGGGGCGGCTCCAGCCGGGAAATTTCTCCTCGACCGGTTGCACCTCGTCCCAGGTCGGGCCTTCCAACCCGACGAGGAGAGGGGGCAGGGCGATTTTCAGCTCGTCTCCGGCGGGGCTCGTCGCCGAGGTCTTCGAGACCGAGGACGGCACCTGGCAGGCGCTCAAAAGCAGGAGCGACAGGAGGGTGGGGAGGACGGCTTTCATGGAAGCGATGGCAGCGGGAAAACGGACGCCGGGGCCAGGGCCGGGTAGGGCGATGCGACAAGTGTTCCGTCCGGAGGAGGAAAATTCAACCCGGATTTCCCGGCCCGCCCTTTCCCTCTTTCGCCTCACCCCTTGCCGTCCATCGCGATGAGCTGGGTCACGGTGACGAACTGGTATCCGCGGGCGAGGAGCTGGTCCACGGCCGCGGGGATGGCGTCGATGGAGGAGGCGTGGATGTCGTGGACGAGCAGAATCCCGCCCGGGCTCGCTCCCGAGACGAGGCGCGAGGTGACGACCGATGATCCCGGTTTTTTCCAGTCCTCCGGATCGACCGACCACAGGATCGTGGGGTAGCCGAGATCGCGGCGGATCCAGGCTTTTTGCGCGGTGGTGATGGCGCCGTAGGGCGGGCGCATCGTCCGCGGGGCGACGCCAGTGGCCGCGACGATGGCGTCGTGGGTCTCGGTGAATTCCCGCTTCACCGCCGCCTCGGACATTTTGGTGAGGTTCCCGTGGGTGACGGTGTGATTCCCGATCTCGTGGCCTTCGGCGATGATGCGGCGCATGATCTCGGGATAGCGTTTCACGTTGGGGGCGACCACGTAGAAGGTGGCCTTGACGTTGCGTTCTTTGAGGATGTCGAGCAGCCTGGGGGTGTTCTTCGGGTGGGGTCCGTCATCGAAGGTCAGGGCGACGAAGGGCAGGCTGGTGTCGACGCGCGAGTAGGAATCCTTCGTTCCGATGGAGGTGGGGAGCGGCTGGAGCTCGCCGACGGGGGCGGCCTCGGTCGCGGCGCTCTTTTTCTTGCCGCCGCCAGGGGTACAGGAGGTCACGAAAGCACTTGTTCCCAAGAAGAGGAGAGCAGTCAGGAGGGAGGAAAAGAATGTTTTCAAGCGGGGAAGGGTTGGTGAAAAAGGCAACTCGCAAACCTAATAAAATTTTATAAACCTGCAACTCAAAAATGCAAAACTCCTTAATATTTTAAAAACCTTTGAAGTATGGGGGCCAGTTTGCGGCAGGTGGCTTCGGGCCAGACCGCCCGGTCGGTGAAGATGGCGGCGTCGAGGGCGTGGTGCTCGGGCCAGTCCGGCTCGGTGGGAATGCGGGGGATCACCTCGGCGAGTAGGGCCTTGGCGGTGGCGGCGTTGGCCTGGACGTGCTCGATCACGGCGTGGGCGCTGACGGCGTCCTCCTCGGGCTTCCAGCAGTCGTAGTCGGTCACCATGGCGATGGTGGCGAGGGCGATCTCGGCTTCGCGGGCGAGTTTGGCTTCGGGCAGATTGGTCATGCCGATGAGATCGAAACCGAGCTTGCGGTTGGTCTCGGATTCGGCGCGGGTGGAAAAGGCGGGTCCGTCCATGTTCACATAGGTGCCGCCGTTGTGGACCGGCTTGCCGAGGACGGTGGCGCTCTCCAGGAGCAGGGCGCGGAGCCCCGCCGAGAGCGGATCGCTGAAGCCGACGTGGGCGACGATGCCCTCTCCGAAGAAGGTGTGGTGGGCGCGCTGGCTGGTGCGGTCGAAAAGCTGATCGGGCAGGACGATGTCGCGGGGACGGTATTCCTCCCGCAGCGAACCCACCGCGGTCACCGCGAGGATCCAGCGCACGTCGAGAGAGCGCAGCGCCCAGAGGTTGGCGCGGTGGTTCAGTTCGGTGGGGAGGAGCCGGTGGCCCCTGCCGTGGCGGGGGAGGAAGCAGACCCGCCGCCCCGCGAGACGACCGCGCACGATGAGGTCCGACGGATCGCCGAAGGGGGTCTCGACCCGGATTTCCTCCACGTCGGCGAGGCCTTCGATTTCGTACAGTCCCGAGCCTCCGATGACGCCGATGGCCGGACTTTCTTCTCCTGGGGTATTCATGATGGGGGGCAAATAAACGGGAAAACGCGGGGAAACCAAGCGGCAAATGCGCGGGCCTGCGCGGACCGGATGGCGGGCATAATAAACGAAAATTAATAATTAGCTTTATTTGATTTTATAAAATCTTTAGATAAAGTTTTTAAAAAATGTCTCCTCGTCTCCTCATTTCCCTTTTCCTGCTCGGAGTGGGTGTTGGTGCGCCCTGGTTGGTGCGCGACTGGCTCGACGCCCGCACCCGGGAGGGCGGCGAGAAGGTTCCCCCGAGCTCCCGGACGAGTGCTTTCTACGAGGATCTCGTCGATTGGACCGACCGCTGGAAGGCCCGTTTCCGCCGCGATTCCGGGAAGCCGGAGGAGCCGGAGAAAAAAACCGCCGCGGGGGAAGCGGGCCTCGCGCGGGCCTCCCAGCGCGTGCCCTATCCCCTCGCGGCGAAGACCAAGCGCATCATGGAGGGCCTTTTCCCCTCTTCCGCGAGCGAGGGGAAAAAAATCCCCTTTTTCGATTCCGGCACCGTGCCGGAGACACCCCGCACCCGCCTCATCACCGAGGAGGTCGCGGAGAGATTGCGGGGCGAACTCGATCCCCTCGGGCTCGCGCCGGGCGATCCGGTGCATCTCCGCGTATTCAAAGAGGAATCGGAATTGGAACTGTGGATGAAAAGCGCCGACGAGCCGCAGTATGTCCTCTTCAAGGTGTTTCGGCTGACCCATTGCGCGGGCCAGCCCGGCCCCAAGCTGCGCGAGGGGGACGGACAGGCTCCCGAGGGATTTTATAACGCCTCGGCCGACAGCATGCGCCCCGAGACGAAGCACCACCTCGGGATCGACCTCGGCTTTCCCAACCGCTACGATCGCTACCACGGATACACCGGGAGCGATCTGATGCTCCACGGCGGAGACAACGCCGCCGGGGCCTACGCGCTTTCGCCGCAGGACATGGAGGAGGTCTACACCCTCGCGGAGGCGGGTTTGGAAGAGGGGCAGAAGCAGATCCGCATCAGTGTGCTGCCCTTTCGCATGACCGACAAACGCATGGACCGGGCCTGGAAAGAGAATTCGTCGAGCCTGGAATTTTGGATGAATTTGAAGGAAGGATACGATTTTTTTGAAAATGTTCGCCTGCCTCCGCGGGTCGAGATCGAGTCGGGGCGTTATGCCTTCCGCCTCGAAGGGGGGCGCTCGCGGTGAAAATTGCTCATTTTGCTCTTTTTTGCTTCCCGTCCTTCTCCAATTCCTCTAGGTTCAGCGCCCCGGGCTTCGTGAGATGGCTGCCTGCTGGCTTCGCCGTCTCATAACGGTCCGTGGATCAATCATTTGCAACCTCCCCCCCTGTCATTTTGTACACGAACGAATCCTATCTCCTGGAACTTTTGCAGGAAGCCCAACTGGTGACTCCGGCGGCTCTCGAAGATGCAAAACACAAGAAAAAGTCGCAGGAATCGACCCTCGAGGCGCTCATTTCGTTGAATCTGCTCACCGATGAGATGATCGCGGAGACCTTGGCGGAAAACGCCGGGATGGAGTACGTCGATCTCAAGCGCCTCGAAGTGAATCCGGCGGTCGCCTCGCGGGTACCGGCCGACGTGGCGGTGCGTTTCCGCATCGTGCCCATCGCCGAAGGCCATGGCTCTCTCGTCATCGCGGTGACCGACCCGCTCGACTTCGACTCGCTCGACTCGGTGCGGCACGTTCTCTCGGTCGAGCCGGAGTTCGTGGTAGGATCGGACAGCGCGATCAAACAGCGCCAGCTCGATTTTTACGCCTCCGAACTCGACGCCGACCAGATCAGCAAGCTCGACGCCGATGCCATCGCGGTGACCGAAGGCGCAGGAGGAGAAGGCGGCGACGCCCCCATCATCAAGATGGTCTATCAGATCCTCCAAGAGGCCTACCAGAACCGCGCCTCGGACATCCACATCGAACCGACGGAGGCGGAAATGAGGGTGCGCTACCGCATCGACGGCGCCCTCCACAAGGTGCAGAGCCACCCGCTCCGGCTGCTCCCCTCCATCGTCAGCCGGGTCAAGATCATGACGGGCACGATGGCGATCTCGGAGAAACGGCTTCCCCAGGACGGTCGGATCCAGGCCAAGTTCGGGGCCGGCGACCTCGATCTCCGGGTTTCCACCATCCCCACCAGTTGCGGCGAGAGCATCGTCATGCGGATCCTCGACAAGAGCTCCCTCACCATCGGTCTGCCCCAGCTCGGTTTCTTCAGTGATGACCAGGCCGTCTTCGAAGAGCTCATCCGCCTCCCCGACGGCATCATCCTCGTGACCGGCCCGACCGGTTCGGGGAAAACGACGACCCTCTACGCCTGTCTCAACTCCATCAACAAACCCGACCGCAAGATCATCACGGTGGAGGACCCGGTCGAATATCTCCTCTCCGGAATCAACCAAGTGCAGGTGAAGGAGTCCATCGGGATGTCCTTCGCGGCAGCCCTGCGCGCCATTCTCCGTCAGGCCCCCAACATCATCATGATCGGGGAAATCCGGGATCTCGAGACCGCCTCGATCGCGATCAACGCGAGTCTCACCGGGCACCTCGTCTTCAGCACCCTGCACACCAACGACGCCCCCTCGGCGGTGGCCCGTCTCGCCGACATCGGGGTGAAAAAATTCCTCATCGCCAGTGCGGTGCGCTCCATCATGGCCCAGCGTCTCGTCCGGTCCATCTGCAAGGACTGTGCCCAGCCCGGCGAAATCTCGCCGAAAGACATCCGCGCCCTGCACCTCACTGACGAGCAACTCGCCAAAGCGGATATCCGGGAGGGGGCCGGCTGCCGGACCTGCCGCATGACCGGCTACAAGGGCCGCAAAGGCTGTTTCGAAATTTTTAACATCAACGAAGAGGTCCGCCTCCTCATCAACAGCGACGAATCCACCAGCGGCTTGCGCAAGCGGGCGCGGGAACTGGGCATGCGGACACTGCGGGAGGACGGGGTGCGCAAGGTGCTCTCCGGGATGACCACCGCCTCGGAGGTGATCCGGGTCACCATGGCGGATACGGACTGATCACGAGGCGGAACGACGGGGAACGAAATTTTATTTTTTTGAGTGTATATGACGGTTGAAAGTGTAATCGATCTGCTGATTTCCAGGGGTCTGATCGACGATTCCCAGAGAGAGGAATACATCGCGGCGGCCTACGGCAGTGAAAACGACATCACCCACGCGGTGGAGGAAATGGGCCTGCTGCAGCGGGACCAACTCTTCCAGCTCGTCGCCCAGGATATCGGGGGGGAATATTACAATCTCACCGATTTCGAACCGGCGCCGCAGGTGCTCCGGGCGATCCCGGGCGGGACCGCCAAGTTGTACCAGTGTTTCCCCATCCAGTTCCTCGATCAGGGCCTCCAGGTGGCGCTGGCCAATCCGCTCGATCCGCAGAACCTCGAGGAACTCGGCTTTTCCCTGAACCAGCAGATCGTGCCGGCGGTGGCCCCGCCCGAGCAGATTGACGAGCTCATTCAAAAATTCTACTACGGCGGCGCCGGTGCCGGCGCGGACGGGGAGGGTGGCGGAGCCGGGGAAAGCGACGCCCTCGCCGCGATCCGTGCCGAGGTGGCGGCGCTCTCGGCGGACGATATCGAGGAGGAGTCCAACTCCGCACCCATCATCCGCTACGTCGACCTCGTCCTCTACCAGGCGATCAAGGAAAAGGCCTCCGACGTCCACTTCGAACCCTTCGAAGACGATTTCAAAATCCGCTACCGGGTCGATGGCGCCCTCTACGAGATGGCCCCGCCGCCCCAGCACCTCAAGCAGGCCATCGTCTCGCGGATCAAGGTGATGTCCTCTCTCAACATCGCCGAGACGCGCCTGCCGCAGGACGGCCGCATCACCAAGGAAATCAACGGGCAGCCCGTCGATATGCGGGTGTCCACCCTGCCGACGGTCTTCGGGGAAAGTGTCGTGCTCCGGGTGCTCGACCGGTCCAACGTGAACCTCAACCTGGAGATGCTGAATCTCCCCGAGGAGACCTACGAGTACATCACCGACACCATCGAGAAACCCAACGGCATCTTCATCTGTACCGGTCCGACCGGGGCGGGCAAGACGACGACCCTCTACGCCTGTCTCCGCCGCATCAACACCGAGGACGCCAAACTCCTCACCGCCGAAGATCCCGTCGAATACGAAATGGACGGGATCATGCAGGTCCCCATCAACGAGGCCATCGGACTGACCTTCGGGCGCGTCCTCCGCGCCTTCCTCCGGCAGGACCCCGACCGCATTCTCGTCGGCGAGATGCGCGACCTCGAGACCGCCCAGATCGCCATCCAGGCCTCCCTCACCGGTCACCTCGTGCTCTCGACCCTGCACACCAACGACGCCCCCGGCGCGGTGACCCGTCTCATCGACATGGGCTGCGAACCCTTCCTCGTCGCGGCCACCCTCGAAGGGGTTCTCGGACAGCGCCTCCTCCGCCGGATCTGTCCCTCCTGCCGCGTCGCCTACAAACCCACCGCTGCCGTGCTGGCCCAGTTGGGCCTGTCCGACGCGGACACCGGCGGGCGGGAATTTTTCACCGGCCAGGGCTGCGACGAATGCAACGACACCGGTTACAAGGGACGCCAGGGTCTCTTCGAATTGCTCGACATGTCGAACCCGATCCGCGAACTGGTCGCCCAGCGCGCCGCCACCGTGGTGCTCAGGCAAAAAGCCCAGGAACTCGGGATGCGCACCCTGCGCGAGGACGGTCTCCGCAATATCTTCGAGGGGATCACCACGATTGAAGAAGTCCTCAAGTACACCTGACGCGCGAACTTGCCGGGGCCGCCGTTTTTTCCATCGACAGAACGGACGGGGACAGGCTACTCTCACGAAAAAAATTCCAACGATAACACGATAAGAAAATACTATGGCAAACTTTGAATACATTGCCTTGGATGCGAAGGGGTCGGAGACGACGGGATCGATCAAGGCAAACGATGAAGCGGACGCGATCAGTCAACTTCGCAAGAGCGGCCTTTATCCCACCCAGGTGGTCGCAGCGGGCAAGGGAGGGGTTTCCAGCGCTTCGAAAAAGCGGGCCAAGGCCAGTGCCAAGGCAAAAAAGGGCGCGGCCACCGGCGG
>JAAYAT010000166.1 GCA_012719225.1 Verrucomicrobiaceae bacterium | reverse complement strand
GTTCCGATGCCGAGGATGCCGATGAGACCGCGGCAGGTGACATTGATCGCGCGGATGTCTTCTATCCTCACCTCCTGAGAACTGCGGGCGAGGAGGCCGGTGATCTTCTCGATGCGGCGGGGGGTGATGCGATAGTCCCGCGTGAAGCGGATGAAGCTGAGGTAGCTCATCCCGAGCAGGGCGAGGCCGAAACCCGCCGCTGTGAAAACGAGATCCAGGGGATAGAGCCAGACCCCGCCGGTGATCCCGCCGACGACGAGGA
Source organism: Verrucomicrobiaceae bacterium (assembly GCA_012719225.1). GTDB lineage: Bacteria > Verrucomicrobiota > Verrucomicrobiia > Verrucomicrobiales > DEV007 > Arctic95D-9. Next base: position 19,631 of record JAAYAT010000166.1, on the reverse strand, counting down.
AAAGGGCGAAGGGGCTGCTCGCGATCGAGGGATGACCAGCGTAAAGGAGTCTATCCCCGTCGGGGAACGATGGGCCGCCCTCTCCCGTTTCCCCGTACTCCTCCCGCTGGGCTCGGCTCGCGTCGGGCAGAGGCGGCTCCCCGGGGCGACCTCGCGGCGGATCCGTCCCGGCCGGACTGGAGCGGTCCCAGTCGAGAATGTCGCGGAGCCTCTCGCATTCGGTCGCCCCCTCGCGCAGACAGATGTCCTCGTAGTGGAATTCCCCCTCCTCGAGTCCGTCGAAGAGTTCCTCGATGTCGAACGGCCCCAGCTTCGTCCCCCCTTTGAGAACGAAAACGGATTCCCCGACTGGAGGGCCGTGGTCCATCACGGAGCGGGGTCGGGCGTCGACGGGATCTGCGGCAGGAGATCCTCCCGTTGCAGGAGCGCGGCGATGTCCAGCGCCGCGAGAGCGGAACCCTCCGCCTGCAGCACGATCGCCTCCAGCGGGGCGAGGCGATCCATTTCCCCGACCGTCGTGTGAACGAGCCCCTGAATCACCGAGGCGTCGCCCTGGGGTGTGGAAAAAAGATTGGTCACCCGGAAAAGGAGGCGGCCGGCGTCCCAGTCCATCTCGAAATTCCCCAGAGTGAGGGTCCGGTTCACCCGCATGATCAATTCCGCGAGTCGCTCCCGATGCAGCGGATCCGCCGCTCGGCGCGGCGACTCCGATACGACCGAGACGGCCGCGAGCGGTTCGAAAACCTGGAGATGCAGCTCGACCCGGGTGTGGTGGGCTTCGAATCCGGCGCGGATCACTTCCCGCCCCTCCACTTCGGTATAAGCCCATTCGGCTTCGTGGAAAGTCGTGAGCGCGGTGGAGTAGAGTTCAGAGTAGACCATGAGCAATGCAATAAGGAGGCGGTTCCCGCGACAGCTTCAACTCTTTTTCGAGAGCTTTCTTTTTCTTCCGGCGAGACGATCCCGATCGAGCCGCAGCGCCGCGACCAACAGCACGGCGAGCAGGAGGAGGGCGGGGAGCGGTCCGACGCTCGCGAGGGCCACCCCGTTGACGATGGGAATAAGAAAAAGGAAGAGCAGCACCTTTGCCGCCGGATCGCCCGAGCCGCGGGAGAGGTGGAGTTTGGCCCGCCCGAGTTGCAGACAGCAGACCACGAAAAGAGCCGCCGCGAGCCCTTGCCCCGCGAGGAATTCCGGAGGAAGTACTGCGGGAAACGCACCCGACATCCCGCTGGAAAATCCATACGCGATCACTGTCAAGTTGTGCCAAATCATCAGGCCGACAATCACGACGAAGCGAGCGATGTAGCTCTCGAAGACCGAGGCCCCGATCACCATCGCGTTCATCACCGCATTGCCGAGGAGGAGTTGGAACATCTCCCCGGCGAGTCCGAACAACTCCACTCCGCCGAGAAAATAGCGGATCAAAAAATAGGGAAAGAGCGAGACGAGGAGCAGGCCGCTCAGGCTGGTGGCGACGAGCAGCTTTCCCCGCACGATCTCCCAGCGGGTCAGCCGGGAGGTCAGCAGCAGTTCGGCGTTGCGCCCGCGACCCAATTCCGGCCGCAGGGCGTGGAAGAGCGAGAAGGGGAGGAGCAGCCCGAAGACCAGGCTGGTCATCGCGCCGAAGAACCCCGCCAACACCAGCCCGCCGCCGCCGAAGAAATGGACCACGACCCATTCCATCACCGCCGTGGCGAGGGCGAAACAGTGGAGCAGGACGAAAACCCACACAAAAAACGAGGCCCGCAGCACCTGGCGGAGATCCCGGACGAAGATGGGATTGAGCCAGTCCGGAAACTCCGAGACAGGCAGGACCACGCCGATACCGGCACGTGACCCTGTGGAATGGTTCATGGGACAGGGTGGAGCACGACCTTGCGCACGTCCATCACCGCCGCGCCTTTTTTCTCCAAGGGCACGATCGCCAGTTTGTTTTTGCCCTTCACATCCAGCGTCACCTTGCCGAGGGGCAGCTCGCGCCAGTTCTGGAAACCGCCGGTGTCTTCGACCGAAAATTCCAAGGTCTTGTCATTGAGCAGCACTGCCACCTTGCTGCCCTCGCTCCCGGAACCACAGCCGTAGTGGAGGGTGAGGTCGAACTCGCCGGGATCGCTCACATCGAAGACCCACTCGGCCCAGTCTTCCTCAAGCTTCCAGTAGCCGAGACAATCCTTCTCCGGCTTCGGCTCGTAGCGCATTTCCTCCGCGTAGGTCGTCGCGGTTTTGGCTTCGAGGTGAATCGTGCCGTCGATGGATTGGCCGAGCGGTTCCGACTCCGGCGCGGGCCGGAAGTGGATGCCTTTCACCTGGAATGCGGGCACGTTCGACTGGTCCCCGGTGAGGAGCATCACCGGATGCTCGCCCTTGTCGAGATAGAGCGAGCCGAGGATGAGCGGGGCCTCGTTGCTGAGCTGGTTGGTGCGCGGGGCATAGCTCTTGAGGACGCCCGCGGAGCCGATCTTCAGTTGCACCCCGAGCTTCGGACGAACCGAATCGTAGAGGAGCCCGGCGTAATAATTTCCCCAGCGCTCCAGCTTCAGTTGCCAGTGCCAGTTCGCGAAATGGCTGCCCGGCAGATAGGTGCCGTCCTTCGCCAGGAGAGTGAAAGAACCGCGGGTGCGATCCACCTTCATGGTGAAATCGGGCGCTTTTTCCACGGCGGCGAGACCGCCGAAGGGATCCGGCGGGAGATTGGTCGTCCCGCTCTCCTGGGCTTGGATCGTCGCGGCGGATAGGAGCAGAGAGAAAAACAGGAGGCGGGAGGGGATCATGCCCGGAAATGTATCGGAATCGCATTTTGAAGGCAACTACGGAATGCGGGCTTCCCTCCGCACCTTTTTCGCAAGCGGGGGAGGGAAACTGCCGCTTGAGCGGCGTCGCTTCGCGTGTACTCTAGGGCGGTCCCGTCCCCGTAGTTCAACGGATAGAACAAGGGTTTCCTAAACCTTAGATAGAGGTTCGATTCCTCTCGGGGATATTTGCCGGTTGGGGAGCAGCGTCCACGGCGAACGTGAAATCCAGGAGGAGCCTTCCCACCGGACACTCCACTCACTCGATATGTTCTGGGAAAAGCTGGAGATTGGCGACGTCGCGAAGCTTTTCCATGAGCACTGCCACCGTCGCTTCGCTGCGTTGGTTTTCCAGATGGCGACGGATCGCGGCGGCGATTTCTTCGTAGGGGAGAGGTCGCTCCTCTTCCCGCTCCAGCACCTCGACGATGTGCCAGCCGAGGCGGGTTTGGAAAGGTTCGCTCACCTGCCCCGGCGCCAGAGCGAAAACCGGGCCGGTGAAGTCCTCGGGTAGCCGTGCGCGTGAGAACCAGTTCAGGTCACCGCCTTTTTCTTTGCTGCGTGGGTCCTCGGAATATTGTTTCGCGAGAGCTTCGAAGCTGGCGGCTCCGCTCGTCAGTTGCCGATGAATCTCGCGGATGAGTTCCTCGCCTTCGCCGCTCCGGAGGAAAATGTGACGGGCGCGCACTTTCTCCGGCTCGATGAATCCCTCGCGGAAGCCGTCCTCCGCGCTGCCGTGATTGGCCTCGAACCAGGCTCTGGCCTCCTCTTCGGTCACCTCCACCGCCGGAGAAATGCGCTTCTCGAGCCAGCGTTTGCGCGACCAGATGCGGGCGAGTTCGGCGGTGGCGGCCGCGTCGGTGAGTCCCTGCCGCTCCGCCCGCGCGGCCCTTTCCTCGGGGGTGGCGAACTGCGATCGCCACGATTCGACAAAGGCCTCGATCTCTTCGGGTGGAGCGGTGAATTTCTCCCCGTCGGCGTGCTGGCGCACCAGGATGTCGTCGATGAGATTATGGAGCACCGCCCGTTTGATCATGACGAGATTGCCGGGTGGGATCTCCTCCGCCCGTTTCCCCCGCTGGTGGAGATGACGGCGCACCGCGAGGTCGAGTTGCTCGCGGGTGACGGGTTCGAGATTGACGATGGCGACCCATTTGTGCCGCGCCGCCGCCTCGACCGAGGCGTTGCGCCGACTCGTCATGGCCTGTCGCAGCGGCCCCTGACAGAACTTCAGATCGACGAGCAGATAGAGCAGCATCGCCCCATACAACATGGCTCGCCAGGGGAACTTCTTCATTCCACCGGGAGCGATCTCACACCGCGAGGGAGTTGGTCGTGCGCAACCCGAGGTTCGCGTAGATCTCGCGGGTCGCGTGCGATTTGTTGAGGGTGTAGAAATGGATTCCGCTGACCTCGTTTTCCAGCAAATCCGAACATTGCTGGGTCGCGTAGTGGATCCCCACCCGCTCGACCCCCTCGGCATCGTCGCCGGCGCGGTTGAGAGCGCGCAGGAGCTTCGCGGGGAAGCGGGCACCCGCCGCGAGATCGGCCATGCGCTCCATGCCCTTGGTGGAGGTCACCGGCATGATCCCCGCGAGAATGGGCACGGTGATCCCGGCGAGGACACAGCGATCGCGGAAATCGTGGAAGTCGTCGTTGTTGAAAAAGAGCTGGGTCACGATGTAGTCGGCCCCCTCGTCGACCTTGGCCTTGAGGTAGTCCATCTCCTTGAGCCGGTTCGGCGTCCCGGGATGCCCTTCGGGAAAACCCGCCACACCTATGCCGAAACCGCGCCGATCCGGATGACCGCCTCCCTCGGAGAAGCGCTTGATGAAACGCACCAGGTCGGCGGCGTGCTGGAAGGCGTCGTCGGCTTTCCGGTAGCCGGTGAGATTGCGCGGCGGGTCGCCCCCGAGGGCGAGGATGTTGCTGACACCTTCCTCGGCGTAGCGTTCCAGGATGGAGCGGATGTCCTCCTCCTGATGGCAGACGCAGGTGAGGTGCGGGATGGGATCGAGCGAGGTCGAATTTTTCAAGCGCACCACGAGATCGTTGGTCAACTCGCGGGTGGAGCCGCCGGCGCCGTAGGTCACGCTGACGAAAGAGGGTTCGTAAGTCTCCAGTTCGGCGATGGTCTCGTAGAGGGCCTGCGAGGTCTCCGCCGACTTGGGAGGGAAAAACTCGAAGGATAAAGTGGGCGCTCCCTGCGTTAGGATGTCCTGAATGTGCATGACGGCGCTACTGTTGCACGTTTCCGGCGGGAAGGGTAACGGGAAATAGATCTCCATGAACCCGACCGTCCCAGCGGGGGCTCCTTTTTTGTCCAAGCACGCTGGACCGGGTAGAACGGGTCTCCAGGCCCGTTTCGGACGATGGCGAAAGGGGAAAACTTCGATCAAGACGGACCGGATGCGCAATCGGCTCACCGGGACGGTTCGCCCTACCGCCATCGCCATCGGAATCGCCATCGAAATCGATTCACGGGGCGACCTATGCCCTTTGATGCAAAGAGCATCGACAAAAGGTAGGACGAACCGTCCCCGGTCAGGGCTTACGGATGGCCTGTACCGGATGGAAATTCGATTTCGATTTCGAGAAAAAATTGCGGACGCCTTTTGGCACAGCGCCCCGGCCCCGCTGGACGCCCCCGCCATCCGCAAGATCGCTCACGGCCACTCGGGCCAACTGATCCTGCGCATCACCCGCATCGCCAACACGAGAGTCTACGAAGTGCGCCACGCCCTCGTCGATGCCGAGGGCACGCCCGGTCCCTGGCTCTCGGGCGGTGCCCACCACACGAACTCGCGCGCCCTGCCCGTGGGAGATCTCGTCCCCGGTGCGCTCTACCGTTTCCAAGTGCGCGCCATCGGCGGCAGCACGGGATACAGCGACTGGAGCGATACCGTCAGCCAGCGCAGTTTATGAAGGGGTTGTCTCTGAGGGGATACCCTCTTGCAGCGGGACAAGCGCCCCCTTCTTCTGATAGCCGGATGGTCGATCGTTTCATTTATGAGCTATGGCGTGTATTCTGTTGTGATGCACGCGCATTACGGTCAAACCCTCGGCAAGATGGCGGCGAAAGTAAAGGTGCTGCCCTCCTCGGAAGCTGGTGTTCCTGGTTTCAGGCGAGCACTTTTAAGCCTGGTTGGAGACTCTGTTTGAGCATTTGGCCAACGCGTGGCGAACGTCATCGCACGCCTCGCTCACGACAATGAGCCGCGGAGGGGGCTATCGCTTTCTCTCCACCGGCCGTCCCGCCGGCCAAAGGATTTTGTCCAGGGCCGCGCCTTCCTCCTCCGAGAGGCGACCCGGCTCGCGGCGGCCGGTGCCCTCTCGCTTCGTCAGCGCGTCGCCCAACTCGGTCCGGGCGGCTTCGGCTTCTTTCAGCAGTTCCGCCACTTTTTCCGGATGGGTCGCGGCGAGGTCTCCGGCCTCGGATATGTCCTCGTCGAGGTGGTAGAGCGCCATCCCGGTGTCGAGATTGCGATAGGGAACGGGGACGCCTCCGTCGCCGCCTTTTTTCCCGTCGAGGCTGCGATAGCGATGGGGCAGGATGAGTTTCCACCCGTCCTTGAGGATGGCGTGCAGCTCGTTCTGCTTGTAATAAATCCAGTAGCTCTCGTGGGGATTTCCGGCTCCCTCGGCCCCGGCTATCAGAGGGAAAAGGTCGCGTCCGTCGATGGTCTTTTCGGGCAGGTCGGCCCCGATGAGGCGTGCCAGGGTCGGGAGCAGATCGATGTGCATGCCGGGATCCTCACAGACCGTTCCCGCCGGGATGGTGCCGGGCCAGCGCATCACGCAGGGGACCCGCACCCCTCCCTCCCAGGAGGTCCCTTTTCCCTCGCGGAGCGGTCCGGTAGAACCCGCGTGGGTGCCGTAGGAGAGCCAGGGGCCGTTGTCGCTCGTGAAAATGACGAGGGTGTGCTCATCGAGTCCGTTGGTGGTGATGGCGTTGAGGATTTCCCCGACGGACCAGTCGATTTCCGAAATCACATCGCCGTAGAGTCCGCGCTGCGTCGTTCCCGCGAAACGGTCGCTGACGTAGAGCGGAACGTGGGGCTGCGGATGCGGTAGGTAGAGGAAGAAGGGCGTCTCGCGATGGCGGTTGATGAAGTCGACGGACTTCGCGGTGAGCCAGGTGGTCATCATTTTCTGCTCGTGCTCGCCCACCTCGAGGACGCGCTCGTTTCCGTCGAAGAGCGGGAGGGGCGGAAATTTTTTCGACGTGGGATGCTGCGGCCACATGTCATTGGAATAGGGGATGCCGAAAAATTCGTCGAAGCCGTGCTGGAGCGGGAGGAATTTCTCGTGATCGCCGAGATGCCATTTGCCGAACGCGGCGGTGGCGTAGCCCTTGGATCGGAAAATCTCCGCCAAGGTGGTTTCCTCTGCGGCGAGGCCGTGCCGGGTGCCCGGACGGAGAGCCCCGTGGATGCCGATGCGATTGGGATAACAGCCCGTCAGCAGGCCCGCCCGCGACGCCGAGCAAACCGCCTGCGGGGCGTGCCACTGCGTGAAACGACGCCCCTCGGCAGCGAGGCGATCGAGATGAGGCGTCTCGTATCCCTCTGCTCCGAAAGAACCGATGTCGGCGTAGCCGAGATCGTCGGCGAAAACGATCACGACATTGGGGAGGCGTTCGGCGGCGGTGCTGTCGGACGGTGCCAGAGCGGCGAGCCACAGGAGGGACAAGAGGAGGCGATGGAGGGAAGCGGCGGCTGGGATCATGATGGGAAAACGGGAGCAGTGAGATTTTCTACCACAAGCGCCCCCGTGTCGGCAAGGCTTGGATGGCAGGAGGGCGGACATTCCTGTCCGCCGTTTTTTGCTATCCGCAGGCAGGAATGCCCACGCTCCTTTTGTTCCCCCCTCAGTTCACCAAAAACACATCGACGACAAACCAGCCTATCATGCCGAGGGAGAGGAAGACGCGGGCGACGATGCCGGCGAGGCCACCCACGACGGTGCCGACGGTGGAGTTGGAGGCGTCTTTGACTTCTTTTTTGGCGAAAAAGATCTCGAAGAGAAACACTCCGACGACGGGTCCGAGGATGAGGCCGGGGATGCCGAAAAATATCCCCACGATACCGCCGAGGATCGCGCCGATGATGCCCCATTTGCTGGACCCGAACCACTTCGCGCCGAGGGCGCCGCTGAGTCCGTCGAGGAAGAGGGAGAGGGCATAGAGGATCCCGATGAAGACGAGCCCCGGCCAGGCGAGGCCCGAGCTTTCCCAGCCCATCGTGAAGTAAAAGAGATAGGTGCCCGCGAGGATGAGGGTGGTGCCGGGGAGGATGGGAAGGAAGGTGCCGAGGAACCCGATGACGAGGAGAAGGACCACGGTGGTCCAGATGGAGATCTCGTAGAGAGTCTCTCCGGACCCGGCGAGAAAATCGAGGAAGGCGGCGAGAAAGGGAGTCATGGGGCGGCGGGGAAAACCTACTCTAAAAAAAGCGGCGTGCCGAACTCTCTTCGCGCGGTTGGCAGATCCTCGCGATGCACTGGTCGAAGCTCTCCTCGTTGCTGAGGATCCCGATCTCGACGCGGAGAAAATAGATCGGCACGTCCATGCGTCCGAGCCGGGGGAAGCGGACGGCGTCTTTTTCGGTGGTTAGGATCATGTCGACGTCGGATTCCACGCAGCAGTTGATGAAGGAGATGATCTCCTGCTCGGTGAAGCGGTGGTGATCCATGAAGCGGCAGGTGGCCTCTATCGTCGCGCCGAGTTTGCGGACGCCGTCCTCGAAGCTCTCGGGTACGGCGATGGCGCTGACCGTCCCGACCCGGGCACCCCGGAGCGTCTCGAGCGGGAGACTCGCCCGGGTCTCGATATGCTGGAGGTAGCGCGGGCGGTGCTCGCATTCGATGATCTCGGCGGTGCGGTTGTATTTGCGGATGCGCTCGATGAGATCGCCGTTGGGTTCGCCGTTGCACTTGGTGATGAAAATGTAGGAGGCGCGCTTCAGGTTGCGGGGTGGTTCGCGGAGGGTGCCGCGGGGGAGGAGCCGTTCGGTTCCGAAGGGCTGCCAGCGATCCACGAGGACGATGTCGAGCCGGTGCCGGAGCCGTAGGTACTGGAGTCCGTCGTCGAGGATGAGGGTGTCGCAGTTGAGGTCGGCGATGGCGTGTTTGCCGCTTTTGACCCGGTCTTTGTCGACGACCACGGGGATGTCGGGCAGATTGGCGGCGAGCATGTAGGGTTCGTCGCCAGCGGTTTTGGAGTCGAGGAGGAGGGATTTGCCGTCGCTGACGACGCGGGGCGGGTCGATTTCGTTTTTCCCCTGGATCTTGCCGACGAGACGTTTCAGGAAAGGTTGTTTGACCGATTTGTAGCCCCGGCTGAGAATGGCGACACGGCGGCCGCCGTCCTGGAGGGAGCGGGCGAATTTCTCCACGACGGGGGGTTTTCCGGTGCCGCCGACGGTGAGGTTGCCGATGGAGACGACGAGACAACCGAGGCTGCGCTCGCGGAGAATGCGGTTGCGATAGAACAGGAGACGGGCCTTGACGGCAGCGCCGTAGACGCGGGAGAGGCCACCGAGGAGACCGCGCAGGAGCCCCGCGCGGAAGCCCTGGCGACGATCCAGAATGACGTCCACCGCGAACTGTTCTAGCTTTTCTCTGGTTTGACGCATGGCCTGATGATCGGGGCGGCGTATAGGGTCGCGAAATCACCCCGGGAAGCAACTGCGAATGTGAACGCTTGCAAAAGGGCTTCTCTTAGACCATTGCCTAGGATATGAATCGAATCGACGGACGCCGGTCCGACCAATTGCGTGAAGTGAGTTTCCAGCTCGACATCGCCCCCCTCGCCCACGGCAGCGTGCTGGTCCGCTTCGGAGAGACCCAGGTGATCTGCGCGGCGATGCTGGAGCCGGGGGTGCCGGGATGGATGAAATACCAGGGCGTGCCGGGTGGCTGGCTCACCGCGGAATACAACATGCTGCCCTATTCCACCCTGCAGCGGAAACCCCGCGACATCAGCCGGGGCAAGCTCGACGGACGCAGCTCGGAGATCCAGCGGCTCATCGGTCGCAGCGTGCGCGCGGTGGTCGATCTCAAGGCTCTCGGGCAGCGCACCCTGTGGATCGACTGCGATGTCCTCCGCGCCGACGGAGGAACCCGCACCGCCGCGATCACCGGAGCGGTGGTGGCGGTGGAGATGGCTTTCCGCCGGTTTGTCACGGCGGGCAAGCTGCCCGCTTCGCCAATGCGTCAACTCGCCGCCGCCGTCAGCGCCGGCGTCTGGGAGGACGGGTGCTGCCTCGATCTCAACTACCACGAGGACAAGAACGCCACCGTGGATTTCAATTACGCGATGACCGCCGACCTGAATCTCATCGAGGTGCAGGGCAGCGGGGAGGAAGCCACTTTCACCGAGGCGCAGATGCTCGAGATGCTGGCGCTCGGGAAAAAGGGTGTCGCCGATCTCGTCGTCGCGCAGGAGGCCGCTCTCGCCGCCTTTGATCCCAGCGCCAACGTGGAGATTCTCACGAGGATCGGATAGGGAAGGACGCGGGCAACGCGGGCTCCGGATGAACGCGGATGCGGCGCGCTTTGGCTTGCGTTGCCCGGCGCGAAGTCGTTTCTTGGGAGTCCGATGAAATGCCGTTCCCTCTCGTTCGCCCTCGCCGTTACCTTTCTTTTCCTTCCCCTTGCGGGTTTTTCGCAGAAAACCGATGACGCGGGCTGGAGCGCCGCCGTTTTTTCGGTCGACGCGACCCCGCCGCCGGGCAGTCCGCTGGCTTACGATCCGCTGGAGGGAGTGGACACTCCGCTGAGCTGCCGGGGCCTCGTCCTCGCGGGCGGTGGGAAACCGATCGTGCTTTGCGCGATCGACTGGATCGGGATCGGGAATGACGGGCAGACGGTTTTCAAGGAGGCGATCGCCGCGGCCGTCGGGACGGAGCCGAACCGGGTGGCGGTGCATGTCCTGCACCAGCACGATGCGCCGCGCTGCGACTTTTCGGCGGAGGAAATCCTCGTGGCCGTGGATGCAAGCGGTGCCGGGTTCAATCCCGAACACGCCCGTTCCGTGGTCGCCTCGGCGGCGGCGGCGGCGGGCGAAGCGCTCGGACGGCTGCGTCCGGTCACCCACATCGGGACGGGTCAGGCCAAGGTGGATCGGGTCGCCTCGAATCGCCGCATCCTCGGTCCCGACGGCAAGGTCGCGCGGACCCGCTACACCGCCACCCGCGATCCCGAGCTGCGCGCGCTGCCCGCCGGCACCGTCGATCCCATCTTGAAGCTGGTCGGTTTTTACGACGGCGAGGAACCGCTCGCGGTGCTGACCTGGTTCGCGACCCATCCGCAGAGCTACTACCGCACCAAACTCGCCAGCATTGACTTCCCCGGCATCGCCCGCAATATCCGCGAGTCGGAGAGCGGCGTCCCTCACCTGCACTTCAACGGGGCCGGCGGCAACGTCGGGGCGGGCAAATGGAACGATGGTTCCCCGGAAAATCGTCAGGTTCTCGCCGACCGAATGGCCACCGCGATGCGCGAGGCCTGGGAAGCGGTGGAAACCCGTCCGCTTGCCGCCGGAGAGGTGGACTGGCGGGTCGAGCCGGTTCATCTGCCGGTGGCGGACCACCTCGACGAAGAGGCGCTCCAGGCGATCCTCTCCAACCGCGTCGCCCCGCCCACGGATCGTTTTCGCGCCGCCACCCGTCTCGCTTGGTTGCGGCGCGGCGAAGCGGGGGACACGATTCCGGTGGGGTGCCTGACCCTCGGGAATGTCCGCGTCCTCCACCTGCCCGGCGAGCTCTTCGTCGAATACCAGTTGGCGGCGCAGGCGCTGCGGCCCGATCTCTTCGTCGCCATGGCCGCCTACGGTGACTACGCGCCGGGCTACATCGGCACGGAAGTGGCCTACGGACGGGGCGGCTACGAAACCAGCGCGCGGGCTTCCAATGTGGCCCCGGGGGTGGAACGGGTCCTGATGGGAGCGATCGCCCGTCTCCTCGACGCCGAGGTGCCGGAGGAGTGAGGAGTGCGATCCGCCAGGACTCACTTCTTCGGTTTTTCCTTCGCTTTCGCTTCCTTTTTCTCCTCTTTCTTTTCCTCCTTGAGCGGCGGGAGGGTCAGCCAGATCTCTTCGATTTCATCGAGAACGTAGGGACCGCGGTAGTTGTCGTCCTTGAGGGAAAAGGCGGCGTTTTTGGCGCGTGCTTTTTTGTCGCCTTCGGCCTGCTTTTCGGTGGCGACGACGCGGAGGGCGAGGGAGACGGCGGGGGCGTCGGCCTTGGCTTCGAGTTTCAGGACCACTTCACCGCCTTTTTCGGGGATGGTTTCGGGGGCGGTCAGGGTGATGCCGGAGGGCAGTCCGGGCAGGGTGAAGGTGAGGTTTTCCTTGTGCCCGCGCAGGCGGGTTACGGTGGCTTTGATCTCGAGCGCTTTGCCGCGCTCGAGGGTGTAGCGGTCCTTGTCGAGGGCCACGGTGAAGTCGGCCACGGGCGGAGCCGCGGAGAGGCGGAAGCGCATCGTCTCCCCGGCGCGGGAAAAGCGATCGCTCACGGTGATGCCGTAGTCGCCGTCCGCGGGGACGGTCCAGAGGTATTCGGGATCGGGGTGTTTGGCGGTGTCGTCTTGGGTGCGGATGACCGAGCCGTCGGGTTTGAGAATGCGGAGGACGGGGTCGATGGGGTAGCCGAGGGCGCGGCCTTCCACTTTTACGACGAGTTTGTCGCCCTTTTTCGCGGTGATCTTGTAGCGGGCGGGTTCTCCGGCGGTCTTGAGGGTGCCGACGAGAGGTTTGCCGGGAGCGAGGAGATCACCGGACGAGTCGGGTCCGGGATCGGCGGGGACGAGGTGCGGGGGCAGTTGCTCGCGCTGGAGGGCGAGGTGGAGACGGTAGGTCGCGTTTTTGGAACCGGTGTAGGCGACGCTGGTGGCGGGGGGATGGGAAAAACCGGCGAGGGAGATGACGTAGTCGGCTTTTTTCGGAGCGGTGAAGGTGAGGCGGGGATCGAGGTTCTCGGGTCCGTCGTGTTCGAGGAGGAGGCGGTTCCCGGCGGTGTCGTGCAGGTGGAGTGCGGGATCGACGCGGGAGCGCAGGGCGTAGGCCTCGACGGCGGCATGGAGGGTCTCGCCTTTTTCCAAGGTGAGACGTTTCGAGTCGAGTTCGCCGCCGGCGGAGAGGGTTCCGTTGAGGACCAGAGGGAGTTGGGTGCGGTCGAGGGAGGGGGCACCGGAGACCGTGCTCTTGTCGGATTCTTCTTCGAGGATTTCGTTCCGCTCGCTGACGATGAAGAAAACGGGGGCGGAGGCGCCCTCCGCGTTGTGGGCGCGGACGAAGACGGGACCGGAGGGGGCGTCGGGCGCGATGCGGAGCTTGCCGACGCCTTTTTTCTTGGGATCGGGGGTGAAGGTCAGGCCCTTTCCGGAAAACCAGATGGCGCAGGGCCAGGGATCGAATTTGCCCGAGAGGGTCAGTTCGATCTCACCGCCCTTTTTCCCGCCCGGCGGGTAGACGGAATCGAGCGTCGGCACGGCGGCGCGGAGTCCGGTGGCCGCGAACGCCAGAGCGATGCATCCCGCCGCGATGTAGGTCCCGATTCTCAAGGGGATCAGGCGAAAAGCTCTTTGATGAGGCGTCCGTTGTTGACCAACTGGATGGGGCGGTTGTTGGTGTCCGGCAGGATCGTCTGGGGATCGATCCCCATCTTGGTGTAGAGGGTGCTGGCGAAGTCTTCGGGCGCGTAGATGTTCTCGTTGGCGTAGTATCCCTTGACGTCGGTGGCGCCGACGATCTGGCCGCCGGGGATGCCGGCCCCGGCCATCAGCACGCTCATGGCGAAGGACCAGTGGTCGCGTCCGCCGTCCTTGTTGATTTTCGGGGTGCGGCCGAATTCACCGAGCAGCACGACCATGGTGTTGTCGAGGGAGCCGCGTTCGGCGAGGTCCTCGATGAGGGCGCTGACGCCGATGTCGAGGCGCTCGGCTTTGCTCTTCTTGTAGTTGGTGAAAAGGCTGCGGTGATCGTCCCAACCGCCGTTGTAGACGGTGACGAAGGGCACCCCGACCTCGGTGAGACGACGGGCGAGGAGGAGACGCTGGCCGAAGTCGTTGCGGCCGTATTTTTCGCGCACGGCCTCGGGTTCGTGGGAAATGTCGAAGGCTTTCTGGGCTTCGTCGGAGGTGACGAGGTCGAAGGCCTTGGCGTAGTATTCGTCGAAGGCGACGGCGGGATCCTCGGCGGCGGCATCGGTCATGCGACGCATCTGGTCGAGGGATTTGCGCAGCTCGACGCGGGACTTGGCCCGTCCGTCCTGAATCGCCCTCGGCAGGGTGACGTCGCGGACGCGGAAGTCTTTTTTGTCGGGGTTGTCGGAGATGACGAAGGGCGCGTGCTGGGCGCCGAGGAAGTTGGGGCCGCCCGAGCGCGACATGCGTGGGGTCGAGATGTAGCCGGGGAGCCCGTGCTCGACCTTGCGGTGGTGGCTCACGACCGAGCCGTAGCTGGGGTGAAAGGTGACATAGGCGCCACAGCCGACCGGAACCGGAGTGGGAGCGCCGGTCATGAGGTAGTGGTTGCCGGCCCCGTGGTTGTTCTGGGCGTGGGCGATGGAGCGGACCACGGTGAAGCGGTCGAAGCTCTTCGCGAGATGGGGGAATTTATCGGAGAAATGCACGCCGGGCACGGTGGTGGGCACAGTGCCGAACTCGCCCCGGATCTCGGAGGGAGCGTCGGGTTTGGGGTCGAAGGTCTCGTAGTGGGAGGGTCCCCCGTCGAGCCAGATGAAGATGCAGCGGGTGTCGGATTTGGCAGCCGCGCGGGATTGGAGGCCCAGCATGCTGGTGAGACCCAGCCCGCCGAGGGCACCGAGGCCGGTCTGGATGAAATCCCGACGGCCCATACCTTCACAGTTTCGCAAAATTCGTTGGTGGCTCATGAATGGATACAAGAAAGGGGCGTTTCGCGGCCGGGGCAAGGAGCGTCATCGCGTGGCCCTTTCGAGCAAAAAAAGCTAGAAAGCAAAAAGGCTAATGGCTAAACAGCTAATAATCAGTGGTTTAGGACGAATTCGGCCGAGTTGAGGAGGGACCAGACGAGGTCCTCGATCTGTGGACGGGTGGTTTCGCCCTCGGCCGGGGTGCCGATGTGGCGGACGCCGATCTGTTTTTCCTCGTCGCGGGGATGACGGGAGAAAAGGCGCAGATAAATCTCGTCGACGGCTTCGGCGGCGGGTTTTTTCACCAGTTCGTCGAGCCAGGGACTTTTCCCGGAGAGTTTCGTCTGCAGGCGGTCGGAGTTCATGAGGTGGAGCGCCTGGACGACGCTGCCTCCGGTCTCCCGCTCGCAGGGCGGAGCGGCGCTGGAATCGGGGCGGCCGAACGCGTCGAGGAAATCACTGGGGAGGAGGTGGTTCCACTGCTGCATGGCGCGCGCGTCGGCGGGGAGTCCAGTGAGCTTCTCGGGCTGGGCGGTGATGAGGGAGATGGAGTCGAGGAGCACCTCGCCGGGGAGACGGCGGCGGTAGCTGCGCGAGAAGTTGCGCTTGTCTCCGACGTTGTGCTCGTTCGGTTCGGAACTCTGCTGGTAGAGACGGCTGTTGAGGATGCGCCGGAGGGTGTGCTTCTGATCGAAGCCGTGCTCGGCGAAATCCCGGGCGAGCCACTCGAGCAGCGGCGCGTTGGCCGCCGGATTGGACTCGCGGAAGTCATCGACGGGATCGACGAGTCCTTTGCCGAACATCTCGGCCCAGATGCGGTTGACCATGGCGCGGGCGAAGAAGGGGTTCTCCTTCGTGGTGAGCCAGTCGGCGAAGATGGCGCGCGGATCGGTATCGGGATCCATGTCGGTGAAGACGGGGGTGTCGGGCGGTTTCGGGGGCATGACCGCCTCGCTGACGGGGTGGGTCACCTTGCCGCCGGGTTCGAACCACCAGTATTCGGGTTCGCCGGAGATGGGGGCGGAGATGCCCTGGCCCTTGCGTTTCATCGAACCGAAAAAGGCGGCCATGGAATAGTAGTCGTCCTGGCTCCATTTTTCGGAGGGGTGGTGGTGGCACTGGGCGCAGTTGAGCCGGACCCCGAGGAAGAGTTGTCCGACGAACTCGGACATTTCGAAGGGTTCCCGTTTGTCGCGGAGCACCGCGACGGGGCCGTATTCGTGGGAGCTGCCGGTGGCGGTGAGCAGTTCGGTGACAAAGTCGTCCCAGGTGGTGTTGTCGCGGAACTTTTCGCGGATCCACTGGTCGAGCAGGTAGACGGGTTTGACCCCGACGCGCCGGGTGTCGGGACGGAGCAGGTCGCCCCATTTCGTCGCCCAGAAGTCGGCGTATTCGAAGCGATGCGCGGGCGAGAGGAGGCGGTCGGCCAGTTTGGCACGTTTGTCGGGACTGGTGTCGGCGAGAAATGCGCGGGTCTCCTCCAGCGAGGGGAGCCGCCCGAGCACGTCGAGCGTGGCGCGGCGGAGAAACTCGTCGTCGCGGCAGGGATCGGAGGGGAACAGGCCGAGCTCCTGAAAACGAGCGTAGGAGAGCTCGTCGATGGGGTTGTTTTTCGGGAGGGCGGTGTAGGTCTCGGGCGGGAGGAGTTTGTCGGGCGGGATGACCACCCGCACCGCCGCGACCTGTTCGACGTAGCGCACGATAACACTGTTTTCCCCGGGCACGGCACCGGCGGTGATGTTGCCGTCGTGATCGACCTGGGCGAAGGCGACATCATTGGAGGTGAATTCGCTGAGATGGGTGACATCGCGCGTTTTGCCGTTGGAATAGGTCACGGTGACTTTGATCGGGAGGGTCTCGTTCTTTTTGAAAGACAACTCCGGCGGGGTGATGCTGATGCTGACCGGCTCGGGTTCGTCGGGGATGTGGCGCGGGGCCCCCTCGGCGATCCACTGGCGCAGGACCTTGTAAAACTCGGAGTCCTTCGCGAAACGCTGCTCGCCCTCGTGCGGAATCGTGTTGGTCGCCTTGAGGAGGAGGAGGGAATGATCCGGCGAAGAGGGAAAAATGCGGCGTCCCCGGGCATCGTAGACGATCTCGCGGTAGTCGGAGTCGGGGTCGAAGGAGAAGATGGAGAGCTGAAACCCGTTCTGTCCGTCGGATTTCGCGTGGCAGCTCCCGAGCATGCAGCCGGCCCGGGTCATGATGGGCAGGACATCGTTCTCGAAGGAGATGGTCGCGGGAGAAGAGGCCCGAAGGGAGGGAAGGCCCGACAGGAGGCCAAGCAAAAGGAGAGGGAGGAGTCTTTTCATCAGAGAGAGTTGGGGGCGGGCGTGGGAGTGGCGGCCGGTTTTTCTGGCGCGGGTTTGGCGGGCGTGGGTTTGGGTGCAGGTTTGGCGTCCGCTGTTTTGGCTGGCGCGGGTTTTGGAGCGGGTTTGGCGTCTGCAGTTTTGGCGGGTGCGGGCTTGGGCTTGTCCGCTGCCGCTTTGGCGGGCGCGGGTTTCGCGACTGGTTTGGCGGCGCTTGTTTTGGCCGGATCGGGCTTCGCGGGAGCGGGTTTTGTCGCGGCCGGTTTCGCAGGCTCGGGCTTGGGTGCAGGTTTGGCGTCCGCTGTTTTGGCTGGCGCGGGTTTTGGCTTGGTCGCAGCCGTCTTTGCAGGAGCGGGCTTGGGGGTCGGCTTGGCGTCCGCCGCTTTGGCTGGCGCGGGTTTCGCGGCGGTCATTTGGGTCGGGGCCGGTTTGGCCGGTTTCTCGGGCTTGGGAGCGGGCACGGGAGCGGCTTCGAGGGTGGATTTCAGTTTGCCCTTCTCGTCCCAGACATAGAGTTTCCCGTCTTCTCCGCCGGCGTAGGACCAGAGGCTTTTGGGGTCGAAGGCGAGGGCGAAGAGGGGCGTCTCGACCTTGTCGAAGGCCCGCTCCTTGGCACCGGTGGACCGCTGTTCCCCCTCGTGTTCCTTGAGATCGGTAAAGGCGGAGGGTTTGCCGGATTCGGGGACCGAGACGATGAGATCGGTGTTGATCGCGGCGGCTTTTTCCTTGTCCTTTTCCTCGGCTTTCTTCTTGCTGTTGGCCGGATCGACGTGCCAACTGAGGGCGTAGAGCGGGCCGGACCGCCGACTCGCGAAGGAGCTGATTTTCTTCCCGGTGGCGACGTCCCAGACTTTGATTTCCTCGTCGTCGCCGCCGCTGGCGATGCGGTCGCCTCCGGGGGAAAAGGCGGCGGTCAAGACGTAGCCGGTGTGGCCCTCGAGCCGCATCACGATCTCGTGGGAGGAGGCGTCGCGGACGGTGATGAGCTTGTCGGCCGAAGTGGTGGCGTAGCGTTTCCCGTCGACGCTGAGCGCGATCGAAAAAATCGTGTCGAGGTGGGCGGAGTCGAAGGTGAGGGCTTTTCCGGAATCGAGCGTGATTTCGTGGAGACGCCCGAGTCGCGAGGGAAGGGAGTCGGCGGCGAGCAGCTTTTTGCCGTCGGGCAGGAAGCGCAGCGCGGTGATGCGCCCGAGGAAGGGTTCACGGATCTCGCGAACCGTTTTGGCGGGCTTCGCGGTCTCCCAGAGATGGATCGAGCGGAACCCCCCCGAGGCGAGGTATTTCCCGTCGGCGGAAAAGGCGAGGGATTGCACGGCGTCCTGGTGGCCCGTCGAGCGGGCGGCCAGGGCGAGCTTGGTCTCCGTCTTTTCGTCCCCGCCGGGGGTGATGCGATACCAGTCGATCACACTGCCGCGCCCCACCGCGAGGAGGGTGCGGTCGGGGGAGAGGGCCATTGCGAGGATGGGCTGGTAGAGGTCCGGCAGAGGGCCCTGGACGACCTTCGTTTTGGCGGGCAGGTTCAGGCTGGCCCAGTGTTCCGCGTCCCACTTGGCACCTTCGTCGACCCATTTTTCGAGGGCGGCGATTTCACGAGGATCGAGCTGGCCCTTGGGCGGCATGTGGCTGTAGGCATCGGGAAAAAGGCTCTCGATGAGGTAACTCTCGCCCGATTTTCCCGGGACCACCGCGGCGTCCGTGTCGCCGCCCTTGAGGAGCGATTCCCGCGAGTCGATGATGAGTCCGCCCTTGCGTTTGGCTTCGGTGTGGCAACTGACACATTCCCGCTGCAGGATCGCGAGCGGATCGGGCGCGGACTCCTTGGCAGCAGCAGGATCCGCCGCTCCCACGGGAGCCGCGGCCCCGGAGATCGTGAGGAGAAGGAGGAGGAGACAGGGAAATCGCATGGGACACTATGGCCGCTCAACCGGCCTCCGGTCAACTGGCGCAAGCGAGTTGGACCCGGGGGACTCTTAAGAGGGCCACAGGGTTGAGTGAGAGAACGAAGACACCATTTGCCGACGTAGCGTTCGTGCAACTCGGGGTTCGTGTCCCGAGGTGAAATGGTGCCGCGGGCCGGAATTTGGAAGGTGTCTTCTCTCTTCCGTGCGGAAAGTTGTATCCAAGCTTGACCGAGATTTCGGAATCGCTATCCTACCTGGCATGACCGCCCCCGGAAGCCACTTGCCCGCATTCGCTATGGGGCACCTTCATCGAACATTTCGCCGTTTGGGTAGGCCGACCCCTTTAGTCAGGCGGAAATAGAACTCATCCACAGCCATCCCATGGCTTGAGTAAAAAAGGTGGTGGCTGGAGGTCGATCCCACTTAGGATCGGTCTTGTGAAAAACAAACAACCAGCCACCAAATCGAAGTTCTGCGTTCTCGCGCAGCACACGTCGATTGCCGTGGGCGGGGAAAAGTTCGGCGTTGGCCTTGGGCATGGTTTGGACTGAGGAGTCCTCCACGAGAATGCGGCGGATCACGCCAAGATTTCCATTGGAAAATCCAGAGGAAAAACGCTGTCCGAAGAGCCGCTGCATCACCCCGGTGAGGAAGGCCGTAGACGCCTCGGAAAAGCGTTCAAAAATCGCCTGACTACTGATGGTCTGACCGGTTCGTTGGGATAGTCCGATGGCG
>JAAYAT010000165.1 GCA_012719225.1 Verrucomicrobiaceae bacterium | reverse complement strand
TTGTAGGTCACCATCACGACATCGAGCCCGAGAGCCACGGCCCGCAGACCCCCGGCCACGGTTTTGGTGGAAATGCCCGCCGAGCGGATTTTTCCCTGCTCCTTGAGCGCGAAAAGCGTCTCGACCGCGCCGGAATGATCGAGGACATCGAGATCGTTCCCGTCCGAGTGCAGGAGGAGGGATTCGACCCTGTCGGTTCGCAGACGCAAGAGGGTTCGTTCGACGCTGGCGGTGATCGCGGTGGGGGAAAAATCGAAATGCGACCGCCCCTCGGCGAAGTCCTCGCCCGCCTTGGAGACGATGATCCAGTCGTCGCGGCGCGATCCCAGCAGGTGTCCTAGCCGCTCCTCGCTGGTGCCGTAGGCGGGGGCGGTGTCGAGCAGGTTGATGCCTTCGGCGCGGGCGAGGTCGAGCAGGGCGAGGATTGCCTCGTCCGTCGGCAGGTCGAAGGTCGTCGGGTATTTGACCCCCTCGTTCCGACCGAACTTCACCGTGCCGAGCCCGAGGGACGAGACGAGCAGATCGGTGGAGTGGAGGGGGTGTCGGCGCATGGGAGATGTTCAGGGAATGGAGCAAGGGCGGAGGAAGAGGATGGCGTTCCTCCAGAGAAATCCCGGTATCTCCAAGCAAGGACCATCATGGGGCATTTTCATGGAATTTCTCGACCGAAATTCGACCCCCTGCGTTTGCCGGGTCATTTGAGATACCAGATGAGGTAGAGCCAATTGAGCGCGATCAGGGCAAGGACGATCAGGGTGACTCGTTTGATGCGACGGTTCGCTTCCGCAGGGGAGCGCGGAGCCGAGCCGCGGAAAAAGCGGAAAAACCCGGAAAACAGCCAGATCACACTCGCCAAAATCCCCAGGATAACCCCCGGATTGAATGCCACGGCCGCACCGATGCGCCCGGATGCGAGAGCCTGCATCGAGCGAGTGCCGCCGCATCCGACGCAGGGAATGCCGAAGGCCGATTGGAATCCGCAAGGCGGTGCCTGCACGGGAAGATCGTTATAAAACCGGGCGACCACCAGCAGCAGGACGACGGCGGCAAAGGTCACGAGCGGCGGCACCAGCACATCGACGCGCCGGATCGGTGCGGACTCTCTGCTCATCGTGGGGCGGGATGGGGGACGAGCCGCAGGAACGCCGTCGCCGTTGTGTCGGCGGGTGCCTCCTTCACGAGATCGGGGAGAAAGCGATCTTCCGCGATTCCTCCCGCGGCGGTGAGTTGTCGTTTCACGGCGGCGATCCGGCGGGCGAGGCTCCCGGGATCGGCGGCGGTGATCTCCAGTTGCAGGCGCGGGGTGGGCAGATCGGAGAGGCGGCAGACGGTGTCGTAGTCGGCGATGAGGCGGCGCATCCTCTCAAGGTGGACGTAGTTCCCGTCGAGGTCCACGGTGAACAGGTCGCTGGCGGCGAGATCCGCGCGGATCGCGGAGGTGCGGCTTTCGGTCAAGTCCACGAGCTGGTCGAATGTCAGTTCGCCATCGACGAGACAGCCGGGCGCTTCCTTCACGAAAGCCGCGCGGGCCGGTGCGTAGAGCTCGCCCCGCGCGTGCCAGATCCCGTCTTTCCATTCCAGATCGACCGTTTTCATCGCTTCGGGAAAACGGGTCGCGAAGAGGATGCGGGTGATGCGTTCCAGATCGACCTCGCGTCGCGCCGTCGTGGTTGCGGCGAACTCACCCACCGCCGTGAGGACGGAGCGCCGCAGCTCGTCGTAGCGCTCCCGCTCCTGCTTTTCCCGTTCCCGGGCGTAGGGGGTCTGGAGGGAATGATAGCCTGTCAGGACCAGCTCGACGGTGTGAGGGGCGATGTTGTTTTTCCTCAGGATGCTCTCGGCCGTCGGCGCGAGGGGATCGCGCAGCCCGAGGAGCCGTTTCCGGAAAAAACCGACCCGCTCGACGCTGAGGATTTCGATGCCCGGCTCGGCACGGAGATCGGCGAGAGCGCTCCGCCACTGGAACCCGCGGATCAGCAGGAAGAAAGTGAGCCCGAGGACGATCGCGGCGAGCGTCGCGGAGAAAAAAACATAGAGGATCGATTTGGATCTCCGAATCTCGCGGGCGGGATCGGGAGCGGGGTCGCCGGAGGGGTTCATCGGGGCCAGAGTATGCGAAGCTCGCGCGGGATTCGAGTCCTATCTTTTTCAGAAGATATCCGGTTCGGGGCTCTCCTCGCCGTGGTGGAGAAAACGGAAATCGCAGCCCTCCGGCGCCTGGGTGATCTCGTCGGCGTAGAGGCGTCCGTAGCCGCGCGTATGGCGGACGGGACGTGGCGACCAGGCCGCCCGGCGCACCGCCAGCTCCGCGTCGCCGACCTCGAGATGGAGACGGCGTTCCGCGACATTCACCTCGATGACATCGCCGTCCCGAACGAGAGCGAGAGGACCGCCGATGGCGGACTCGGGAGAGACGTGGAGGATGCAGGCCCCGTAGCTCGTTCCGCTCATGCGGGCGTCGGAGATGCGCAGCATGTCGCGGACACCTTGCCGCAGCAGGTAGTTCGGGATGGGGAGCATCCCCCATTCAGGAATGCCCGGCGCGCCGATGGGACCGGCGTGCTGCAGGACGATGATGTGATCGGCGGTGAGCGCGAGGGACTCGTCGTGGATGCGGTTCTTGAGATCGGCGTAGTCGGAGAACACCACCGCGACACCGCGATGCGCGAGGAGACGGGGCTCCGCCGCAGTCGGTTTGATGACCGCCCCGTCGGGCGCGAGATTTCCCCGCAGGACGAAAGTGCCGCCCGCTTGGGAAACGGGCCGGTCCAGTGGCCGGATCACCTCGTCGTTGTAGACCGTGGCACCCTCGAGATTTTCCCCGAGAGTTTTCCCCGAGACGGTGAGGCAGTCGAGCTTGAGCTGGGATCGGATCTGCGAGAGCAGGGCGAGCAGTCCACCGGCGTCGTAAAAATCCTCCATCACATACTCGCCGCAGGGACGGATATTGGCGATGACCCGGACCCGCTGGGAGATCTCGTCGAATTGCTCCAGAGTCAGCCGGATTCCCGCCCGGCCCGCCATCGCAATGAGATGGATGATGGCATTGGTCGATCCGCCGAGCGCCATGTCGGTGACGATGGCGTTGTGAAAGGCATCCGCCGTGAGCAACCGCCGGGGAGTGATCTTGTCCCAGGCGAGCGCGACGATCCGCCGCCCGCAAGCCGAGGCCATGCGGGCGTGGGTCGAGTGGACCGCCGGGATCGAGGTCGCCCCCGGCAGACAAAAACCGAGCACCTCGGCGAGAGCCGTCATGGTCGAGGCCGTGCCCATCGTCATGCAGTGGCCGGGGGAACGCGCGATACCGTCCTCCAGCTCGTTCCAACCGTCCTCACAGAGATTTCCCGCCTGACGCTCCGCCCAGAAACGCCACATATCGGTGCCCGAACCGAGGATCTCCCCGCGCCAGCACCCCTTAAGCATCGGACCGGCGGGGAGGAAGATCGAAGGCAGATTCGCCGACGTGGCCCCCATCAGCAGCGCCGGCACGGTCTTGTCGCATCCCCCCATCAGCACCGCCCCGTCGAGCGGATAACAGCGCAGCGTCTCCTCCACCTCGAGGGCGAGGAGATTGCGGTAGTACATGCTCGTCGGTTTCATGAAACTCTCCGAGAGAGACATCACCGGAATCTCCACCGGGAACCCTCCCGCCTGCCAGACCCCTCGCTTGACCTCTTCGGCGCGGTCGCGGAAGTGGGTGTGGCAGTTGTTCATGTCCGACCAGGTGTTGAGAATGCCGATGACCGGTTTCGCCCGGAAATCCTCGGTATCAAACCCCATCTGCTTCAGCCGCGAGCGATGTCCGAAACTGCGCTGATCATCCGGCGCGAACCAGCGGGCGCTGCGCAGAGTGGAAGGATCGCGATCGGGAGAGGCGGAGTCGGTCATGGAGGGAGTGTTACCGTGGTGCCGGGGAAAGGGAAGGGGAAAAATAGCGTGTGGGGTAGCCTGCCCATGCCTTCTGGAGAGACGCCGCTCTCCCTCGGGCGGCCGTTTGCGAATGCCCGTCTTTCCCCGTGGCCATTCGACGGGGTTCGGTCGTACCTAAATCTTAGCGAGACGGACCATCTGATATTTTAGGGGAATGTTCCAAAATTTTCATGTCCTTGGGGATTTCAGAACAGCCGAATACAATTCGGGGTGTCTTTTCTAACGAAAAAAGTGTGTAAACCCTTGACCTGACGGGGGAAAAACGGTTTTCTGATAAGTGCCTGCTGCTTTGGGTGTCGGGAAGGGTACCGGGAGTGCAGTGGACTATTTATACTGTTCGGATCAAGAAATGAAGACATCGAATTCTGGGAAACGATGGAGCATTGCCGCTGTGAGTATCAAGCTGATGCTTTCTTCTGGGAGCGCGATGGCGGAGTCGTTTCCAAACGAGTTGTTTGCCTTGGACCGAAATCAGCCCCGTATCGAAAAAATCTTCTATTGGGCCGACCACATCGTAGTTCAGACAGGCACCTTCTTTTTCGATCTCGACATCACGGAAGGACGAGCGACACCAATTTACTTTGTTGGCGGACGTTCCCTGGTGTCGGCAACAACAGCAATGGGAAAGCCTCACGCCATGGCGCGAAGCGGCGAATTGTTTCATCAGGCAGGCAAGCGCCACTGGGACATGATTGCGATCCCGGAGGCGAAGCCGAATAATAGGGACGACAGCTACCTAGTCGTTGGAGATGTCAAACGGTTGGTTAGCCTGGGCCGAAGAAGTTTCAAGATCTACGATGGAAAGTCTTGGATAGCCCATGAGTATTCAGAGGAATTCTTTCCGGAGAGAGGAGATCCATGTGCACTCTGGAAGGACAAGTTGCTTCTCGGCAAGGACGAAGGCGAATTTGGTGGCGGACTCGAATGGCACGGAATTAAGCGGCCTTTCGGTATTTGCCACGATGTTGGATTTCGGTGAACTCGTGCCTTGGTTTCGTCAGGTATTGGTAGGGTTTTGGTCGTGTTTTCA
>JAAYAT010000164.1 GCA_012719225.1 Verrucomicrobiaceae bacterium | reverse complement strand
TTCGTATGATCTCCCGGAGTGATATCCGCACGGAGACTTTTTCCGAGAATGGGGGAAAACGGTTGATCTGGCAAGGGTTTTCCCCCGAAACGGGCGACTATCGCCGATTTTTGGGGACCGTGAATCGGGTGTCTATGCCTGCGGTGATATCACGGACAAAACGGCCGAAATGACTGATACCGACCGTTTCGAGAACCGGTTTCGGCGCGTTTTTCGGGAGCGGGAGGCGCTGCGGTGAGCAGGCAACATTTCGTGACAGTTCTCGGTGGCGGGGCGCGGTTCTGTCACGAAATGTTGCGCGGCCTGCGCCCGGGTCCGTCCATTTTGTCCGTCCATTTTGGTGGAACGCTTCTTACTGCCAACCGGCTCACCGCAGTGGGATCCAATGCTGTCCGAACGCCCCATCGGCTCACCGGGACGGTTCGCCCTACCTCCGTCGAAGATCGGGAGGAAGACCGAAGCTGGTTTGGCGAAGAACCGGTTGCCGAAGAACCATGCAGATGCCGAAGCGGGTTTGGCGAAGGGTTGGCGAACCGTCTCGGTGTGCCGACGGTCAATCGACGACGATCTTACCTCCTTCGCCCCCCTTGCGCCGCTCTACCGCCGAAACGGGCCGGGAGACCCGTTCTACAAGCAGCCTCCGGGGACTTTCTGGGAAAAGATGGGGACTTCGCGCGACGAAGTGGTGACTTCGCGCCACGAAGTGGGGACCTTTTTGGCCGATTTGGGTGTTCTGGAAGGGAAATCGGGTGTTTTTCGTGCAAAATGCCCGATTTTGGGTGCCTTTGGGCTGCTGTGGGGCGAGAGGGGAATATCGCTCGGATCGGGCACTTGCGCCCGAGTGGCGGGATGCGGCGGAATCTCAGCGTGGCATGCCTTTGGGCTGGGGATGAGAAATTTCCATAAACGGCTTGCGCACGGGAGAGGATATGTTTGGATAAAAAAGCGTCCACATTTTCTCGGCGCTTGGTAACCCTCAGCTACGGGGAACGGAAGGATCAAGATAGTTCGAAACATATTTTCAGCAGTGGCCGGTGCCGTTTTTTTCGGTGGCGCTTCACTGGTGCCCGCCAACGCTGAAATCCGTTTCACTTCCCCCGCCGAAAGCGAAACCGTGGTCACCGAGGGGGTGATCAATCTCGCTTGGGAAGCGACCGGCGATCAAGAGTCCGCAGTGTTTGAGCTGCAGGAGAGTTCCGCCGCCGCGTTTCCGGAAGAGAAATCGCGCATCCGTTACCGGGGACCGGACCGCGGATCGGTCGTGAGCGGGATGGCGGAGGGAGGTCATCATTTCCGGGTCCGCGCGGTGAAGGCGGACGGCACCGCCAGCGAGTGGTCCGCACCCGTCCACGTGGAAGCGCGCTACATACCCAAGGAGAAGGTCGTGTGGCTGCTCTCTATGGGCGGGTTGGTGTTTGTCGCGACCCTCACCGCGCTGTTCGCGGGCCATTTTCGAAGCTTGTCCGGAAAGGAGATGGAATGAACGGATCGGAATCACATGTGCTGGATCCCGGCATCGGGATGCTCCTGCTGGCATCGATCGGTATTCTCTGGATCGGCCTAGGGATCTGGTGGGGACGTCGCGCCAAGGACTCCGAAGGTTTCATGCTGGCGGGGCGGAACGTCGGCCTGGCGATGGGAACCGCCACCATCATCGCGACGTGGATCACCTCCAACACCACGATGATGGCGCCGGTCTTCGCCCTGAAGCAGGGGGTCTGGGGATTGCTCGCCTATTCGACGGCCAGTTTCGGACTGTTCCTGTTCGCGCCGATGGCGATGCGGATCCATCGCCTGCTTCCCAAGGGATACACCAGCGGGGATTTTTTCCGGCTGCGGTTCGGGAATTGCGCCTGGGTCCTCTTTTTGGTGATCTCCCTGTTTTATTCGCTCGCCTGGATGGTGACCATGGTGATCGCGGGGGGAGAGCTGGTCTTCGCGCTTTCCGGGATCGATTACGTCACTGGGCTCACTGCGATCCTGCTGGTTTGCGTGCTCTACACCTTGTTCGGAGGCTTGTTCGCGGTGATCGGGACGGATTACATCCAGAGTGTCATCGTCCTGATCGGAGTCGTCATCATCGGGGCCACGGTGCTGACCAAAACGAACATCCCGGAAATGGCGGCGCATCTCCGGACGGAACAACCGGCGCTCATCGCCATCTACATGCCGGTGGCCCTGCTGGCGGTGTTCAATAACATGTTTTTCGGATTCGGTGAGGTGTTTCACAACAATGTCTGGTGGTCCCGCGTTTTCGCGATGAGGCGCAAGGTGGTGCCCAAGGCATTTTGGCTCGCGGGGATTCTCTGGTTCCCGATTCCGATCGCGGCGGGTTTCATCGCCCTCTCGGCCGGGGCGCTGGATATCAACATCGTGAACGAGAACATGACCGGTCCTCTCGTGGCCTCGCGCATCATGGGGGCGGATGGCTCGGCGGTTTTCGCGGGGATCATTATTTTCGTGGTCTTGTTTTGTGCGCAGGCTTCGAGCATCGACTCCCTCCTCGCGGCGACGTCCGACCTGCTGACGCGGGACGGTTTCCAGAATATGCTGTGTCGGGGGCGCGCGCTCCCCGACGCGACGGTGAGGAAAGCGGGGCGCTGGACCGTCCTCGGGATAGGCCTGCTGGCCTGGTTGCTGGCCTTGCCGCGCTGGCCCCTGCAGCACGTACTCTTCATTTCCGGCCCTCTGGTGGCCAGCGTGATCTGGCCGGTCATCGCGGGACTCTACTGGCAGCGGGTCAACCGGCGTTTCATTGTCGCCGCGATGGTGGCGGGGAGCGTCTCCGGCCTCGTCGCCTACTTTCTCATCGGATGGTTCACCGCCTCGCTGGTGAGCGTGTTTGTTTCGATGCTGATCACCATAGCCGGCCGTTTTGTCGGCGCGGAACGCTTCGACTGGGAATCCCTTTCCCGTGATTGAACCATGTTTTCAGAAACTTTTCTCTATTTTCTCATCGTCGGCTCCCTCGTCTGGACCGGACTCGGAGCAGTGGTATTGCTCGCTTTGCTGGTCCGGGATGCGATGGGGAAATCCATCTGGTGATTCCACGATTCTTTTTACCTATCAATAGCCATGGCTACTGAATTTGATCCCAACCCGACCACGCCGTTTCTGGAGCCTCCCTTTGATTCCGCCGCGACCCATCCCGAACCGGGGGGCTTGTTTGAAAACTCCCTGCTCGATCTCAAGTGTCTCGGGGAGTTCGAGGGGAAATCGATTCTTTCCGCGCGTGACTTCACTTTCACCCAGGTCACCGAGATCGCCAAGCTGGCGGCCCTGCTCGAAAAACTCGAGATCACGCACTACCATCCCCTCGACGGCAAAATCGCGGTCACCGCGTTTTTTGAAGCCTCCACGCGGACGCGGACCTCTTTCGAGAGCGCCATGCTGCGCCTGGACGGGAAGATCATTTCGATACCGGACGGCGGCCTCACCGGGCAGGCCAAGGGCGAATCGCTGCAGGACATAGGCGAAATGTTCAATGCCTATTGCGATCTCGTGATCATGCGGCATACCGACACCGATTCCCTGGAGCGCATTTTGGAAAACCTGCGGGTGCCCCTGATCAATGCCGGCAACGGCTCGGGCGAGCATCCCACGCAAGCCCTCGCCGATTGGTACGCCCTCTTGAAATGGAAACCCGAACTGGCCGAGCCCAAGCCGGAGGGCGCTCCGAAGCTCCATCTGGGCATACTGGGGACTCCGGGATCGATGCGCGCCGTCAAATCGTTCCTCCTGACCGCCCTGCTCTTCAAGGATCATATCGCAGGGGTCACGGTGATCTCCGAAATGGCGGATCCCTTCGGTGAAGATGTCGCGCGGGATGTCACCGATGCCGGCATCTATTACGAAGTGAGCAACGATGTCCGCGAGTTCCTCCCCCGGCTCGACGTGATCTATATGAATTCGATCGCGTTTTTGGGAGATTCCTATCGGACCCTCGATTCGCGCTACAAGCTGGACGCCGAATCCTCGCTGAAAGAGGGGGCGGTCATCCTGCATCCGCTGGCCCGTCTCGATGAGCTGGACACCTCGCTCGACAAGACCAGTCACAATCTCTATTTCTCACAGGCCCACGGTGCCGTCTTCGTCCGCCAGGCCTTGCTCATGGCGGTGCTGGGGAGACTCGATCGGCTCCCCCAACTTTCCTGACAACTGACAAACCCTTCTTCTTCTCCTTTCCATCATGTGCGGCATCGCCGGTTTTTTCTCTTCCAACGACCTCCCGGAACACAGTCCGGAAATCCTCGCTTCCATGCTGGAGCGGATCCGTCACCGGGGTCCCGACGGGCAGGGACATTTCATCGACCGGAACCAAGGGGTGGCGCTCGGGCACACCCGTCTCTCGATCAACGACCCGGCGGGTGGTTGCCAGCCCCTCCACGCGGTCGACGGGCGGTATGTCCTCACGACCAACGGCGAATTTTACGATTTCAAAAGACACCGCGCCACCCTGATGGCGGACGGCGACCGCTTTCTCAGCAAATCCGACTCGGAGATCGCGATAGGATTGTATCGGAAATATGGATTGGATTTCACCCGACATCTCCGGGGCGAGTTCGCCTTCGCGCTCTACGATACCCGCGAAGACGAATTGATCCTCCTGCGCGACCGGTTCGGAGTGCGGCCCCTCTTTTACCATATCTCGCAAGACGGAAAAACCATCCACTACGGCTCCGAGGTCAAGGCGGTCCTGGCCCATCCCGACGTCCCGGCGAAGTTCGATCCCAAGGCGGCCCTGCACCAGTTGATGCAGACCATCGCACCGGGGATGAGCGCATTCAAAAATGTCATTTCCCTCGATCCCGGGTGCTTCCTGCGGGTGCGGAAACGCGGGGGACGCCTCGACATTTCCCAACATCGCTATTGGGATTTCGACTTTCCGCCGGAAGAAGCCCATCGCGAGGAGCACCGCGAGGAGGAGCATGTCGAACGGATTCGCGCCGAGTTGATCGATGCGATCGTGCTGCGGTTGGAGGCGGACGTGCCGGTGGGATCGTATCTCTCCGGCGGGATCGACTCCTGTTGTATCCTCGGTCTGGCGACCGGTGCCATGCAAAGCCCGGTGAAAGCCTATACCATCTCCTTCGACGACGACCAGTACGACGAAGCGCCCATCGCGAGGGAGATGGCCGAGTCGATGCGGGCCGATCAGGAGGTGATCCATCTCAGCGGCGACGATCTCTACGGGGAAAACTATATCAAAACCGTCTGGCACGCGGAGCGCACTTTTTACAACACCCTCGGTGTCGCGAAAAATCTCATGTCCAAGCGGGTCTGGGATTCCGGCTACCGCTGTGTCGTCACCGGCGAAGGCGCCGACGAGCTGTTCGCCGGGTACCCCGCCCTGAAACGGGACATGTTCCTGCACGGGATCGCCCACGAGCCTCCCGCAATTCGTGCGGAATACGAGGCGGCCCTGGAAAAGAACAATCGTTTGTTCAAGGGTGTCATCCTATCGGAAACACAGCGGTCTCATCCGGAGTGGGAGGCGCTCTGCGGCTTCACCCCTTCGTGGATTCAGCCGTGGATGGACACCCTCGACCTGGCCCGCCCCCTCCTGAGTGACGACCTCGCCCACGAACTGCGGGACTACGACCCCCTCGCGGAGATCGCCTCGCGGATTTCGCGGCCGATGCTGGAGGGGAGGCACCCGCTCGACATCGCCCAGTACACCTGGAGCAAATGCCAGTTGGAAGGGCAGATTCTCAACTGGGGAGGGGACCGCGTCGACATGGCCAACTCCATGGAATCCCGTCCCCCCTTCCTCGATCACCACCTCGCCGCCGCCGCGACCCGGGTGCCGCCGCATCTCCGGATCAAGGGGAACATTGAAAAACACGTTCTGCGCGAAGCGGTGCGCGGGGTGCTCCCGGAAGTGCTCTATCGCCGCGAGAAATTCGCCTTCATGGCACCGCCCGCGCACACCGATCCGTCCAAGAGGGCCAAGGTGGACGAACTCGTCGGAGACTTCCTCCACGAGGCGGCCGTGGCCGATGCGGGAATCTGTTCGCCCGAAAGAGTCACTCGATTTCTCCGGGAATGGCGCGAGGACCGCGACCCGGTTTCCCTGGTCCGCAAGGACGCCCTGCTCAATCACCTCCTCTGTCTGCACATCCTGCACGATCAGTTCATCAAGCGCTGAAGCGCATGCGAGGGTGGCGATGTGAGAGTTTTTAATAAATACGGATCGAATCGCTCCTAAAACCGAAATACCCAAACCGAGAGACCAACCGCCCTGGTTGCGCAAATTTTATTCTGTAAATTCGGCGATTAGGTTTGGGGAGGATCGGTGAGGTTCATGTTGAGGTAAACTTTTGATGTTGCCCATTCGTTTGAGATCTCGCAGAGCAGGGCAGTGACGAGG
>JAAYAT010000163.1 GCA_012719225.1 Verrucomicrobiaceae bacterium | reverse complement strand
ATCCATGCCCAACGTCTCCAACGTCGTCAAATCCATCCAGGACATCATGCGCAAAGACGCCGGAACCTACGGCGACGCCCAGCGCCTGGAACAACTCGGCTGGATGTTCTTCCTCAAAATCTTCGACGACCGCGAGCAGGAGATGGCCCTCCTGCGCGAGTCCTACAAATCACCGCTCCCCCGGCACCTCCGCTGGTCCGCCTGGGCCAAGGACGAGGAAGGCATCACCGGCGACGCCCTGCTCGACTTCGTCAATAACACCCTCCTGCCCAAGCTCAAAGCCATAACCGGCGGCGACCGGATGCTCACCCTCATCCGAACCACATTCGAGGATGCTAACAACTACATGAAGAACGGCACGTTGATGCGGCAGGTCATCAATAAGGTCAACGCCATTGACTTCAATGCCTCCGACGACCGCCACATGTTCGGCGACATCTACGAAAAGCTCCTCAAAGACCTCCAGTCCGCCGGCAACGCGGGCGAGTTCTACACCCCCCGCGCCGTCACCCAGTTCATCGTCGAGCAGGTCAACCCCCGCCTCGGTGAAGCCGTTCTCGACCCCGCCTGCGGCACCGGCGGCTTCCTCGTCTGTGCCATCGAGCACCTGCGCAGGCAGGCCAGAACCGCGGCCGACGAGCGCGCCATCCAGGAATGCTTCTCCGGTATCGAGAAGAAGCACCTCCCGCACGTCCTCTGCATGACCAACCTGCTTCTGCACGGCATCGACGTCCCCTCTAACGTCCGCCACGACAACACCCTCGCCCGCCCCCTGCGTGACTGGGGACCGAAAGAGCGCGTGGACGTCATCGTCACCAACCCGCCCTTCGGCGGCATGGAGGAGGACGGCATCGAGTCAAACTTCCCCTCCGAATTTCGTACCCGCGAGACCGCCGACCTCTTCCTCGTGTTGCTGATGAAGCTCCTCAAGCCCGGCGGGCGCGCCGGACTCGTCCTGCCCGACGGCACCCTCTTCGGGGAGGGCGTCAAGACCCGCATCAAGGAGGCTCTGCTTACCGACTGCAACCTGCACACCATCGTCCGCCTGCCGAACGGCGTCTTCAATCCCTACACCGGCATCCGCACCAATCTGCTCTTCTTCACCAAGGGGCCGAAGACCGAACACGTCTGGTACTACGAACACCCATACCCGCCCGGCGCCAAGAGCTACAACAAAGGCAAGCCTATCCGCATCGAGGAGTTCGAGGCCGAGCGCGCCTGGTGGGGCGACGAAGCCGACGGCTTCAAGACCCGCGTCGAGAACGAATACGCCTGGCGCGTCTCGCTCGATCAGATCAAGGCCGGCAACTTCAACCTCGACCTCAAAAACCCGCACAACCCCGACGAAGGCCCCGGCGACGTGGACCACCTCCTGCCCGAATACGAAAAGCTCCTCGCCCAAATCGCCGCCACCCGCGGCCAGTTGAAGGCACAACTCATGGAGGCGCTAAACCGATGAAAAAGAAGGCAACCCCAAAGCCCGTCGCGGAGAGCGATTTTGAGTCGCTGGTCGTCTCTATTGTCCAGATCCACCAGCAAGCTCAGGAGTTCGCCACCAAAGCTGTCAATGTCGGGCTCACGCTACGGAACTGGTTTATCGGACACCGCATCGTGGAGTTTGAGCAGAATGGTGCCGATCGGGCGGCTTACGGAGAAAGCCTCCTGGATGCCCTCTCCCAACGCCTTGCCGCTCACGGCTTGCCTCGGGTCACCGCCCGTGAGCTTCGCCGCTACCGGCGACTCTACCAAGTTTACCCGCAGATTTGGGAGTCAGTGACTCCCAAATCCCTCGAAGCTTCCGGGTTCACCGCCATGCTCCCGCTAGCTAATCTCCTGCCATCCTCAATTCGGGAGTCAGTGACTCCCGAATCTCAAATGGTGGAGTCAGCGACTCCACAATTAATCCACAGACTCTCCTTCACGCACCTGTCCGAACTGATCCAACTCCCCGACGACACCCAGCGCCGCTTCTACGAGATCGAGTGCATGAGGGGCAACTGGTCCGTCCGCGAGTTGCGCCGCCAGATCGACAGCCTTTACTACGAGCGCAGCGGCCTCTCAAAGGACAAGACCAAACTCTCCACTCTGGCGCACGCTCGGGCGGAAACCCTCCAGCCCGCCCAGATCATCCGAGATCCCTATGTCTTCGAGTTCCTCGGCCTGCGTTCGCAGGATGTCATGGGCGAGTCGGACCTTGAAGACGCCCTGCTTGATCGCCTGCAGGAGTTCCTTCTGGAGATGGGGCACGGCTTCTGCTTCGAGGCGCGACAGAAGCGCATCCTCATCGGCGACGAATATTTCTTTGTGGATATCGTCTTCTACCACCGCGTGCTCAAGTGCCATGTCCTTGTCGAGCTGAAAACCGCCGCCTTCTCCCACGAATATCTTGGTCAACTCAACACCTATGTCGCCTACTACAAGAAGCACGAAATGACTCCCGGCGACCAGCCGCCCATCGGCATTCTGCTTTGCACCCGGAAGAACGAAGCGCTTGTCGAGTTTGCCCTTGGCGACATGTCCAACCAACTCTTCGTATCCCGCTACGCCGTGGAAATGCCCAAGAAGCCGGAAATGGAACAATTCCTCAAACAACTCGGAAAGGAGCTCGGCGATGCCTAGCCCCGCATCATCCCCGAGCCCGACTACGGGCCGCCACAGATCGGCCGCGCCAAAAGAAGACCCTGACTTCGGCGGCATTATGGAACTGGCCGCCTCCCTGAACGCACTGCACAAGCAAATGGCGACCGAATGCGCCCCCATCGTGCAAGACATTGTCCGGAACCGATGCCGGGATCAGCAGCAAATTGAACACACGCTCGACCGCCTGCTGGACTGCGCCTGCATCCCGGAAGGCCTCGTCCTCTTTAAATCCCTCTGCCGCTACTATTACACCTTCAACCCCGCCGCAACCGCCAGCTACGTGGGAGCCTACCGCGATATGTGGGACCGCGACGACGTGGAGGAAGCCAAGGCATGAACCTGGAAACCTTCTTCGAAAAGTTCGACCAGTTCGCCGACGCGCCCGATGCGGTGGCGAAGATGCGCGAGTTGGTGCTGAACCTCGCGGTGCAGGGGAAGTTGGTCGATCAACTT
>JAAYAT010000162.1 GCA_012719225.1 Verrucomicrobiaceae bacterium | reverse complement strand
TTTCTTTCAAAAGGCGCTCCGCGAAATACTGGGCGAACTCGCGGATCCCGAGATTGTTCATCATCAGCAGGCTCTGCGGACTCACCGTCGTGACCGGGCGGAGTTCGCAGTTCACATTGGTCATGTCAGGAGCGTCGAAAGCGGCGAAGATCTCGAGCGGCTGCGAGCGGCGGATCTGCACGTAGATGCTGCGCCGGAATTCCTCGCCGTCGAGCGCAATGAATTTCCCGGTCTGGCGTCCCGCCGCATCCGTCGTGTCGTTACCGATAACCACCTGACCCGCTTCGGTGAGCATGACGGGCACGGGTTCCCCGAACATTTCGGGCTTGAGCTTGTTCGAGATCGCGAGGAGGGAATCTCGCAGGACTTCGGCCTCGAGACGGCGCTTGTTCTGGCGGCTGAGGAGGCGGTTGTCCGGATCGATCTCGTCGGTCTCCGTGTTGCGGACGGATTGCTGCCGCCAGGTGTGACTGGTGACGATGAGACGATGGAGATCCTTGAGGCTCCAGCCGGTTTCCATGAAGTGTGCGGCGAGCCAGTCGAGCAGTTCGGGATGGCTGGGCTTTTCTCCGAGGTGACCGAAATCGGCCACTGTTTTGACCAACCCGGCCCCGAAGTGGTGCATCCAGACGCGGTTGACCATGACCCGGGCGAGGAGCGGATGTTCTCCGTCGGTGAGGGTCTTGGCGAGGGCGAGGCGGCGTCCCGTCGAGGGGAGATCGGCGTTGTTTTCCGGCAGCTCGACCTCGCGCCAGTTCGAGAGCACGTTGAGATCGGAGGGGGTGACGACCTCTTTGGGCGACTCGGGGTTGCCGCGGAAGAAAAGGTGGGTCGCCGGCACCGCTTCGGGCTTGAATACCGTCTCGGTGAAGGCCTGAACAAATTCCTCCTTCGGTTTGGTGGCGCGAACTTCCGCCGCCTTTGCCGCCATCTCCTTGAGAGTGGCGGCGTGTTTGGTTTTGTAGGTGGAGTCGTAGAGGTAGAGCGATCCGCCGCTGAGTTTCAGAATGCTGGGGTGTTTTTTGAGCAGAGCGGTTTGCTCGGCGGTCCGCTCTTTCACGGGGGTTTCGTAGGCCTTGCGCAAATCGGCGCGGATCGCCTCGTCGCGTTTCTCCAGTTCCTTGCCGAGAACCTCGGCGATGAATTCCGCCTGTTTCGCGAGACGGGCGTCGTCGATTTTTTTGGCCTCGGCCTCGATTTCGTCGGCCTTGGCTTTGTCCTCCTTCGTCTGGAGCGAGACGAGGCGGTTGGCCGGTCGCCGCCAGTTTTTCGGATTGAAACCCGGTTCAAAGACGGCGCGCAGTTCGTAAAAATCGGCCTGGGTGATGGGATCGTAACGGTGATCGTGGCATTCGGCACAGTGGATCGTCATGCCGTAGAGGGCGTTGCTCACGATCTTGAGGGTGTCGGTGATGGTCGTGTTCCGCGCGAGGAGGTTGTTCTGGGTGGCGGTGCCGTCGGGGGCCATGCGGAGGAATCCCGTCGCGGTGATGAGTTCGGCGTAGCGTTTCTTTTCCTCCGGCGTCGGGGAGTTGGCGTGGAGTCCCTCGCGGGCGGCGATCTCGTCTCCGGCGAGTTGCTCCGAGACAAAGGCGTCGAAGGGCTTGTCCGCGTTGAGCGCGGCGATGACGTAGTCGCGGTATTTCCAGGCGTGGGGACGCACCGTGTCCTTTTCGGTGTAGCCGGCGGAATCGGCATAGCCCGCGATGTCGAGCCAGTGGCGTCCCCACCGCTCCCCGTAGGCGGGCGAAGCGAGCAGTCTCTCGACCAATTCGAGGTAGGCGGCGTCCTTGTCGGCGACGGACCGGTCGACGAAAGTTTTCACTTCCTCCGGGGTCGGAGGCAGACCGATGAGGTCGTAGCTGAGCCGACGGATCAGGGTCACCGGATCGGCTTCGGCGGAAAAGGCGAGTTTGTTTTCTTTCAGCTTGGCGGCGACGAACGCATCGATGGCATTGCGCGTCTTGGCGTCGCTCTTCGCCGGAACCGCAGGTTTGTCCACCGGCTGGAAAGACCACCAATCGCGTTCTTCTTTGGTGAAAATGGGCCCGTCGTCGAGCGATTCCGGTTCGGGGCGAGCGGTTTTCGCTCCGGCGAGGATCCACTGCTCTATCGTCGAAATTTCAGCGTCGGAGAGCTTGGGTTTTTCCTTGGGCATCTCGCCGCTTTTGAGTGCGTCGAGGAGGATACTTTCCCCCGGTTTGCCCGCCACGATGGCCGGGCCACCCTTGCCGCCTTCCAGTAGAAAACGCTGCAAACGCACGTCCAGCCCGCCTTTTTTCTCCCCGTCCTCTCCATGGCAGTGGAAGCAATGGGCCTTTAGGATGGGGCGCACGTCCTTTTCAAAAAGTGGCGACGCCGACGCGACCGCAGCCAGAGACAGCAGTGGCAGGACCGCGACCGGGGCGATCCGGGTCCGGACGAGGACGGGGGGAGAGAGGCGGAGCTTCATCGCATGGCAAAATAAGATCGCTGACCTGAACTATCAACCGGGACGGAAGGACGGGTTGACGTGCCCTTTTCCGTCCCGTTTGTGCCTGTTTCGGCCCCTTATCGCGGTGGCGAAAAAGGGCCGGGGCTGTCTTTTTCCGATCAGAGGACTTCAAAAATCGCCTCGATCTCGACGGCGACTCCAGTGGGAAGGGCGGCGAATCCGAGGGCGCTGCGGGCGTGGTAGCCGTCGCCGTCCTTGCCGTAGATCTCGTGGATGAGATCCGAGGCCCCGTTGATGACGAGATGCTGGTCGGTGAAATCACCGGCGGAATAGACGCAGCCGAAGAGCTTGAGACAACGGAGCCCGTTGAGGGTGCCGTGGGCGTGATGGACGGAGCGGAGGATTTTTTCGAGGCAATCCTTCGCGGCGGCGTAGCCCTGCTCGACGGTGAGGTCCTTGCCGAGCACACCCTTGAGGTCGCTGACGTGCCCCGAGGTGATGAGTTGGTTCCCGCTGCGGATGCAGAGGTTGAGGTATCCGGGGGTGAGCGGTGAGAGATCGATTCCGAGTGCGGTGGCTTTTTCCTGTGGTGTCATGGAAGGAGAGGTAGCGGCATTTCCGAAAATTTCCAGTGCGGGATGCGGGAAATGACGATCTCCCAAAACAAAAACCCGGCCCCCTCGCAGTCGCGGAGCGCCGGGTTCTCGAAAACAGGATTGGAGAATCGGATCAGGCTTTGACGGCCTTCACTTCTTCGCCTTTTTTGGTGTGCTTGTCGGTGGAGACGGTGACTTCCTTCCCGACGAGATCTTCGATTTTCACTTTTTTGCCCTCGGCGTCGAGAATCTTGGCGGAAGCAGCCAGAGTGATCTCGGTATCACCGACTTTGAGGACTTTTTTCTCGGCGTCGTAGGCCGAGAGTTCACCCGAAACCGGGACTTTGACGCCGCAACCGGCGTAGATCGAACCCGAGAGGGCGACGAGGGAGAGAATGGCGAGCAGCTTTTTCATGGTAGGACAGATCAGGGTTACTTTTGAATTTCACCCGATTTCCGCTCCGGAGACAAGAACAAACCGCTCCGAGACGTAAATTTCTTTCCAAACCCACGAAAAAAGTTCAAGGTCGCGGCGGTTCATGATCGTTTCCCTCCCCCGCCCTCTCCTGATCCTGCCCTTCCTCTTCGTCGGGGCGGCGGAAGCGCATCCCGTGCCCGATGTCCTGGTGCGGTCCTATTTTTCCTCCAACGGCGAGGCCGAGATCCGGGTCGAGGTCGATCCGCGCTCCTTCGAAGCCCATCCCGAGGAACACGACTATCTCGAAAAAACCGCCGCGGAAAAGGTCGACGACAAAACGCTCGAAACGATGGGCCGGACCGCGGCGACCTTTCTGGCGGGGCGGGTCCGATTCCTCCTCGAACCGCTCGGCGAGGTGAAGCCGGAGTTCGACTGGTCCTTCGCCAAGCTGGGGGACGCGCCCCTCGAAAACCCCGACGATCCCGCGGTGCTGATCGGGTCGTGGAAAACGACCTTGCCCCAGGGCCTCTCGGGCTTCCGGATCCAGTCGCTCGAACTGACCGATCCCGACGCGATCCCGATGAACGTGGTCTTCCTCAACCACCTCAACGGCCAACAGATCGAGCGGTACGCGGTCCTCTTCCCCGGGGAAAAAAGCTTCCTCCTCGATCTCACCGGACTCGTCGCCCCGCTCCCCGAAACGGCGGTGGAAGCGGTCGGCGTCACCGCTGGCGCGGGCGACCTCGCCGCGATTTTCCGGTCGGAGGTGAAACGCGGTTTCCTCCACGTCCTCCCCCTCGGTCTCGACCACGTCCTCTTCGTCCTCGGGCTTTTCCTGATGAGCCGGAAATGGAAACCGCTCCTCTTTCAGGTCACCACCTTCACCCTGGCCCATACCCTCACTCTCTGGCTCGCTTCCGCCGGATGGGTCGAGCTCCCCGCGCGGGTGGTCGAACCCGTCATCGCCGCGAGCATTGTCTTCGTCGCCCTCGAAAATCTCGTTCGCCGCGACTACAGCCATTGGCGGCTCGTGGTTGTTTTTGTTTTCGGGCTGATCCACGGACTCGGATTCGCCGGGGTGATGTCCACCCGCCTCGACTCGACCGCCTCACTCGTCGTCGGATTGCTCGGAATCAACATCGGCGTGGAACTCGGCCAGCTCGCCATCCTCGCGATCGCCTTCCTGGCAACCTGCTGGATCGCGAGTGAAACGCGCTACCGCAAGTTCGTCGTCGTCCCCGGCTCCCTCCTCATCGCCCTCGCCGGGGTCTGGTGGGTGCTGGAGCGAACCCTGTGGTGAGGACGGCACAACCCTGTGTAGTGAGGCCAGCCAGCGGGATCGCCGCCGGAAAAAACACCCGTCTTTTCCCTCAGAGCGTCGCCTTGAGGCCCCGCAGCTTGGCGTGGACTTGCGCGGTTTTGCCCATGTAATGCTCCATGGGATAGGTGAAGGCGGCCAGTCGGATGTGCTCCGCCGACTTGCCGGCATCGCCGATCGCTTCGAAATACAAACCGAGATACAAATGGGCGTAACAGAGGTGGTTGCGCTCGCTGTCGGAAAGCACTCCGTCGTCATCCGGGGCCGCCGCCGCGAGGACCGCCTCGACGCTGCCGCGCCCGCCGAAGAGATCGTGGACCTCTTTCATGGGGACTCGCGAGTCGCGCTCGATGGGAATGAGCGCCGCCCGGGCCGCCTCGAGATCGCCGCCCGGCGCCCGCACCGCGCAGAGGAAATGCCAGACCGCGTTCTCGACATCCTGGGTGTTCACGGTCTGATGGCGCTCGAACTGGGCTTTGCCCTTTTCGTATTCTTCCGCGTAGTAGTAGGCGAGTCCCCGCTGCCAGTGATGGGGATCCTGCTCCGGGTAGAGGGCGATGAAGGCGTCGAAATCGGCGATGGATTCCGCGATTTCGCCTTCAAAAAAGCGCTCCTCCCCGCGGCGCTGCAAGGCGGTCGCCCGGACGCGCGTCCACTTGCTCTCCCCTGCGATTCCCGGGGTCAGCTCGATGACGGTGTCGTAGTCCCCGCTTTGGAAAGCGTTCATGACCTGTTTCGCCAGCTCCGGGGCGAGTTCCTTTTCCTGCGCTCCGGCACAGGCACCGAGGAAGAAACAAGCGGCAAAGGCGGGGATCCATTTCATGCCGCGAAGG
Source organism: Verrucomicrobiaceae bacterium (assembly GCA_012719225.1). Lineage (GTDB taxonomy): Bacteria > Verrucomicrobiota > Verrucomicrobiia > Verrucomicrobiales > DEV007 > Arctic95D-9. Next base: position 7,395 of record JAAYAT010000162.1, on the reverse strand, counting down.
TGAACGCAAAACCGAGGCCCGTAAAGGACTCCCGCTGCGAAAACAGAGATCGGCGTCGATCAGGACTCCAGCGCCCATCCTTCGCGGTAGTCGCGTTTGATGAGCGGAGCGGCTTCGGGGCAGTTCGGCGAACTGAGTGTTTTGGAATCCCACTCGACCTTTTTGTTGAGACGCACCGCGAGATTGCCGAGGAGAACCATTTCGGTGAAAGGCCCGCTCTGGGCGAACTTCGATTGCGGCAGTGTGGGATCGCCCGCTTTGATGGCGTCGTAAAATTCGTTGTGGGGATTCTCTCCGCGAGCGCGGGGAATGGTGGGCGCGGGATAGTCGAATCCGTCCATGAGCGTGCCGGGTTTCACGAACCAGGTGTTTTTGCTGCGATTGAACCAGATCTTGCCGCTGCTGCCGACGATGAGACTGTCGTAGCCCTTGGATTCGGTCGAGTTCATCCCCTCAAGGATGTCGTCGGGAGGCGTGTTGGGTTCGCGGATCTTGCCTCCGTCGATCTTGCTCTCCAGCGCCCATTTTTCGGGATTGAAAACGGCGTCCTTGTAGCCGTCGTACCACATGTATTTGATGGGCTTGCCGTTTTTGGCGACAAATTGGTATTCGATCGTTGCCCAGGTCGGCGGAGAAATATCACTCTGGGCGCCCCGTCCGTCGGCGCTGACGGCGGAGACACTCACGGGAGCGCCGAGGTCCATGGACCAGAAGCTCATGTCCATGATGTGACAAGCCATGTCGCCGAGGGCACCAGTTCCGAAGTCCCAGTAGCCGCGCCATTTGAAGGGGGCGATCTTGGGGCTGTAGTCGTGGAACGGGGCCGGACCGATCCAGAGATCCCAGTTCACATGGGAGGGCACCGCTTCCTTCTCGGGCCAGGCGGGGATGCCCTGCGGCCAGATCGGACGATTGGTCCAGGCGTGGACTTCGACGATGTCGCCGATGAGCCCGGCGCGGACGAGTTCGACGACGCGGCGCATGTGGTCGTTGGCGTGGGCCTGGTTGCCCATCTGGGTGACCACGCCGGTTTTGGCGGCGAGTTCGGCGAGCATGCGGGCTTCCCAGATTCCATGAGTGAGCGGCTTCTGGCAGTAGACCGCACAGTTCTTTTTCATCGCCGCGGACGAGGCATGGGCGTGGACGTGATCGGGCGTGGACACCGTGACCGCGTCGATCTTGTCGCCTTCGCTCTCCAGCATCTCGCGCCAGTCGTCGAAAAATTTGGCATCGGGATAGTTGGCGCGGGTTTTGACCCAACCGCCGCCGAGATTGGGATATTTTTCCACATCGACCACATCACAGAGGTGGGTGATCTGGAAACCGGCCCCGGCCGATCCGGAAATGTCGCTGGCCCCTTTGCCGGAGGTGCCGATCCCGGCGAGAGTGATCCTGTCATTGGCACCAAAGACGCGACTCGGCACGACTTGGAATTGAAAAGCGGTGGCGGTGGCGGCGACGCCTTTGACGAAATTTCTGCGGGAGGATGCTTTTTCCATGGGATGGGGCGGGTTCTTCAGAAGATGTGATAGCAATGGCGCGGGACGGTGCCCTGCCTCGATGACACGTCTCCACCCTCCCGTTCCGGTCGCAGAAAACCAAGTCCTTTATCGCGTCCCTCTCTGTGCCCGCGCGGTGCCCGTGTGGGGGCCGACCGCACGCGAAGCGCACTCCCGCCGACAACGGGTTGACCCGACGCCGGACCACGGCCACAGTGTATTCCGAAGACCCGATCCAGCCCCGCGCGGAAAAGGGGCGGAAGCGCGGTTTCCCGTCAGCCATGCACCCTTCTATCCTCCTCCCCCTCGTCCTTTGCTCGGTCTCGGTCAGCCTGACCGCAGCGGAACCGGCTCCTCTGATCCATCTGCCCATGGACGAGGGCTCGGGACATTTCACCGACGACGTGTCCCCCAACCGATTGGAAGCGGAACTGAGCCACGTCCGCTGGGTGGAGGGCGACTTCGGTCGGGCGCTGCTCCTCTCAGGCGAGCATTCCTTCGTCGATCTCCCGCCCGTGCCCGGTCTCGACGGGGCCGAGGAATTCACCCTCTCGCTCTGGGCGATGTGGGACGGGGAATCGGGGCGCTATCCCAATCTCCTGTCCTCGCGCAACTGGAGTCCCGGCGGGATGCTGCTCTTCGTCTCGGGCGACACCTGCGCGTTTCGTATGGGCCGCCCCTCCTCACCCGACGGAGGCTGGGCGGAGACGAGCGTGCCGCTGCTCGGCACCCTGCCACAAAAGCAATGGACCCATCTCGCGGTGACCTTCGCCCGTCCCCATCTCAAGACCTACGTGAACGGAACGCTGGTCGGCGAGCGATCCTGGGACCACCCGGTCCAGGTCAAAGGACTGCGCTTGGGGGCCTGGCAAGGTCCCGTCAGTCACCAGGGTCTCATCGACGACTTCCGCATCGAGGGCCGAGCCCTCTCCGCCGAGGCGGTGGCGCGGCTCGCTGACGACGAGACCCGCCGCGGTGCCGACTACCGTGTCATCGAACCGAAGGCGGATGCGACCAAGGCGGATTTCACTTTTGAAAACCAACACGCCAAGCTCTCCCTCGACGCGCAGGGGCGGATCGTTTCACTGCTCGACAAAAAGAGCGGACGCGAGCTGCTGGCCCGTCCCCAAGCGATGGTCTCGGCGGTGCTGCAGGACGGCCACCGCCTCACCGCGCGGCACCTCTCCCGCGAGGGCGACGATCTGGTCTTTTCCTTCTCGGGGGACCGGGGCAAGGTGGTCCTGAGTCTGAAAACGCACGAGGATTTCTTCGACTTCGCCATCCGCTCCCTCGATCTGCCGGAGACCGAGTCGCTCACCTTTTTCGCGCTGAATGCCGCCGCCACGGACTATCGGGGTGCCATGGCCAACATGCTTTCCGACGACGAGGTGGCCGTCTGTCTGCGCGGATACGACCTGCCGGTCGAGATGGAGTTGGAGCGCGACGTCCTGCGTCTCCGCAGCACGGCGGAGCACGGACTGACCGGCTGGCGCGGCGGACTGGCGGCGGGAAGCAAGGCGGCCATGCCCGCGATGCTGCGGGCGATGGCGGAGGAGGCCGGGGTGCCGACTTCGAACGTCGCCGGCCCCTGGGCGCTCGGAGCGGAGGCCAACCGCGGCTCCTATTTGTTCGCCGATCTCTCCCATCCTGCGACCGACGACTGGATCGAGCTGGCGCGGCGCGGCGGCTTCTCCACCATCCACCTGCACGGCTGGTGGAAAACCCTCGGCCATTACGAGCCGCGTCCGGCCTATTTCCCGAACGGGCTCGACGACATGAAAGACACGGTCGACCGCATCCACGGGGCCGGCCTCCGCGTCGGCATCCACACCCTCACCGCCTGCATCGATCCGCGCGATTCCTGGATCACACCGGTGCCGCGCGACGAGCTCATTCCCTTCGCCAGCTACACCCTCGCCCGCGATTTCGCCGACGGCGACACCACGCTCTACGTCGAGGAGCCGCCCGTCGCGCTCCACGACACCGTCTTCACCTATTCCGGCAACGGCAACGCCATCAAGATCGGCGGCGAGATCATCCAATACAGCGCCATCTCCCGCGAACCACCCTACGCCTTTCTCGACTGCACCCGCGGGGCCTTCGGCACCCGGACCGCCGCGCATTCCGCCGGGACGCAGGCCGACTACCTCCAGCAGCGCTACATCGCCTTCTACCCGCAGCCGGACTCCCCCCTCGCCGACGAACTCGCCGCCCGCATCGCCCATGTCTACAACACCCTCGGCCTGGACATGCTCTACTTCGACGGTTCCGAGGGCATGAGAAGCCGCTACGGCATCGACGCGATGCGCCACAAGATCTTCCGCCTCCTCGACGGCGATCCGCTCATCGAGGCCAGTGCCCACGGGGCACACAACTGGTGGTTTCACTCCCGCCTCGGAGCCTGGGACCACCCCGTCTGGGGCGCGAAGCGTTTCCATGACCGCCACGTCGCCTCCGCCTCGTCGCACCGCAAGGCCGATTTGCTCGAAACCCAACTCGGCTGGTGGGCTCCCCGCGTCGCATCGGCCCAGGCGCGCGGACATTTCCTCGACGAAATGGAATACTTCGCCGCGAAAAATCTCGGCCTGGACAGCGCCATGGCCATCCAGGGCGTCAACGTCACCCGCGGTCCCCTCCCCTACGGCGTCGAGCGCCAGATCACCCTGCTGGGCTGGTACGAGCGTCTCCGCCTCGCCCGCTATTTCGACGACGAGACGATTGCCCGCATCGCCACGCCCGATGAGGAATTCCGCCTGCGCCAAGTTCCGTCCGGCGAATGGCGCTTCACCCCCGTGTCCATGAGCAAGCATCGTCTCGCCCCCGCCGCCGGAGAAAGCGCCGAACTCCACCTGGACAACCCCCATCCCGAACAGCCGCTCTCCTTCCGCATCGAAGCCCTGCAAAGCGCCGCCCCCTACGATTCGCCGGACGGCCTGCCCTTGGCAGGCGAGGACGACTTCCCGGCCTTCCAGACCTCCACCGCCTCCCCCCGCGTCAGCCTCGACCTGTCGGAGACCCGCGAGGACAGCCGCGGCGGTGCCCGCCACCTGCGTCTCCGCGCCGAAAACAAGGGCGACTCCCCCGTCGGCGCCTGGGCCCGCGCCCGGCTCGACTTTCCCGGTCCGGCCTACCGCAACCTGGAGAAAAACACCGCCTTCGGTCTCTGGGTCAAGGGCGACGGATCCGGCGCGCTCCTCAACTTCCAGATCGGCTCGCCCCGCGAACACCGACTCGCTTTCTCCGACCATTACCTCCGACTCGACTTCACCGGATGGCGCTACGTCGAAATGCATCTGCGCGAGCGCGACGTGGAGCGGATGCATGAGCATCAGTGGCCCTACGGCAGCAGCTACACCATCTTCCGCAATCCGGTGAACACCCGGCACGTCTCCCACCTCAGCCTCTACCTCAACGACCTGCCTCCCGGAGAGACGACCGACATCACGATCGGCCCCATCATCGCCCTGCCCACCCGCCCTCTCGTCCTGCGAGAGGCCTCCCTGACGTTGGGAGAAAAGGCCTTCGTTCTGCCCTTCGACCTCGCCTCCGGAGAATACGCCGAGATCGAGCCCGACGGCACTTGCTCCCGCTACCACGAGAACGGGGACCTGCTTGAGCGCGTCCTGATCGCCGACGTCAGCGCACTGCCGCGTCTGAAGCCGGGCGCGAACACCCTCGCCTTCACCAGCGCCACCGAGGCCCCCGCCGCCCGAGCCGAGGTCACGGTCCAAAGCTTCGGTACCGCCTTCGGCGAGCGGCGTGCCGACTTCCAGCCCTCGCCCCATCTGGAACGGGAGTATGCGATGCCTCACCCCGTGCTCTCCGCCTCCGCCCAGCCTGACGCCATCGAATTCGCCGTCCGTCCCGGCGAAACCGCCCGCCTTGAGATTGAAATCGTCGGCGAGGCGAGCCATCCCACCCTCGAGATCTCCGGGAAGTCCCTGACCTTCCCCGTCGATCTCCAGGCCGACCAGCGGCTCCTCTGCCGTGACGGCCGGACCTGGCGGGTCCTCGACGGCGACCGCACCCTCGTCGCCGAAGGCGAACTGACGGCCTCACCGCCCGCCCTTGCGCCCGGCGCCCATCGCGTCGTCTTCACCAGCCGATCCCATCAGCGCCCCGTCGTGAAGTTGGTGAAGGTGTATTGAGGGGGGCATTGAGTGGATACTCGAAGACCGTCGCTTATTTCCCGCTCGTGACTGAGAACTGTCTGGAGTGTTGGCCGATCCTGATGTCCCGGCGGTGTGTGGGAGCGGGTTCAATCCCCGCTCCTACCCGATTCTCTGCCTGTGGGCTCAAAGCGCGGCGTTCCCAGCCTCGCAAATGGAAAATAAATCTTCGTGGCCTTTCCGATGACCGCAGATTCAGGAACGCTCCCCCACAATCGGCTATCAGCGCTATTTGGAGAGTTATCTCCTAAAACGAAATATTCCGAATCACCAATGACATAGACACGATCCTTCTTTACCGTGGACCCAGTAATGTTGTAATTCGTATACCGGATTGGAGGAATTCCGTCGCTACTGCCTAGCTGCAATCCATCGGCAAAGACCACACCATCCTTGATCTCGATCCTTTCACCGGGAAGCCCGACGAGGCGCTTGATATAATACATCTCACCGGCGTTCGGGTATCGCGGAATCCCTGCGATACGGGACGTTTCGAAGACAATCAGGTCGCCTCGCTTTGGGGGCGCAAAGAGATAGCTCAATCTATCGACAACAACGTGATCGGGCGTATTTCCGTCTCGCTCCCCCATCGTAACTATTCAGCCCCAAAAATCGATCTCTGGCGAGAAAAAAGGACTTGTACTATGGAAATTATGGTCTTGAGTATTATTCGTGCCCCCCGAACGCCCTACTCGTGAACAACTCATCGCTCTTGCCAAGAGGGATCCCGAGGCTATTGCGGATTTGGTCCTGGCGCTGTGGGACCGGGTTGAGGCATTGGAAGCGAGAGTCCGGCAACTGGAGCGCAATAGCCGCAACAGCAGCCGCCCTCCTTCCTCCGACCGCGGCCACTTCAATCCACCGCCAAAACCGAAGAGTCTGCGGCCCAAGTCCAAGCGCAAGCCCGGTGGCCAAGACGGTCACCTCGGCGAGACCCTGCTGCAAAAGGATTGTCCGGACCATATTGTCGAACACCGGTTCGATGCCGACGCCCGCTGCCCCGAATGCGGAGCGCCTCTCGGGGCGGACTTCGCCGAACTTCACGATCAGAACTGCGAACGCCGCCAGGTCTTTGAGCTTCACGCCATCCGGGTGGAAGTCACCGAGCACCGTGCGGAGCGCCGGGTGTGTCCTGACTGCGCCACCATGGTGACCGCCGCCTTCCCCGAGGAGGTGACCTCACCGGTCCAGTATGGAAAAAGAATCCAGTCGACGGCGGTCTACTGCAACGTGCGCCAGATGATCCCCTACGCACGGTGTGCCGAACTCTTTACCGAACTCTTCGCCTGCCCGCTCAGTCAGGGAACGCTGGCGGGCTTCGTCAAGCGCGCCGGAGCCAAGGCTGCCACCGCCATGGTGCCGGTGCGCGAGAAACTGGTCGAGGCCGACATCGCCCACGCCGACGAATGGAGCGGAGCGACATAGCCTGCCCGCAGGGCAGCCCGAAGGGGCGAGCGGCGGCGAGCGCAAACGGGTTGCCGCGTGAAAGGCAAATTGCATTGGCTGCACGTCTTTTCCACAGAGAAACTAACATCTTACCACATTGATCCCCGGCGCGGTAGCGAAGGGATGAACCGCCTCGGATTACTCGGCGGGTTCGCGGGACGGCTCGTCCACGACTTCCTCTCGGGATACTACCTTTTCGATTATCGCCATCAACTGTGTGCAGCCCATCTTTTACGAGAATTGATCTATCTCAAGGAGCAAATGGATCAGGCTTGGGCGGG
>JAAYAT010000161.1 GCA_012719225.1 Verrucomicrobiaceae bacterium | reverse complement strand
GGAGTATCGCTCGGAACCACCGCAACAGGCTGATTATCAATAAGTTTTTCATTTTCTTGAGAAATCTTGAAAATCGCCATCCCGAGTTGTGATTTTTCTCCGTGAGGCACCGTCGCCCGCGTCGTCATCCCGTTTTCCCCGTGGAGACTCACCACTGGCACCCCCTGAGCGAGGGGAAAAGGGCTCTCGATGAGGGTGAGGCGGCGCTTCACCCGGCCGACGCTCTCGATGCGGGAGAGAACTTCCTGCCCCAGATAACAGCCCTTGTGGAAACTGACCGCCAGCTCGTCGAGTCCGAGTTCGGCGGGGAATTCCTCGCCCGTGATTTCCCGACCGGCCGCCGGAATCATCGCGTGGAGTTGATGTCGCGCGACTTCGCTCTCGTCGAGGAGAAGCGCCACGTCGAAAGGATCGGGGTCGCCCTTACATAGCAGCAAGTCGCGCCCGCCCGCCGCGAAACGGCGGCAGTCCACCCCGGGTCCTCCCTCGATGAAATGATGCACCAGGAGAAGGCGGTCGCTCTCGTCGGTGATCTCGCAATCATCGGCGATGAGGTATCGCTCGAGCCGGGCGTGAAGGAGTTCGCGCTGCGCCAGCTCGCCGTCGAGGATCAGGCTGTCGCCGTCGGCGCGAATCCACACGAGCGCCTCGACCCGGCCCTTGATCGTGCAGAGACAGGCGGCGACCGCCTCGCGTTCCAAGGAACGATTTTCGAGATCATTGGTCACCTGGCCGTTGAGATAACGGACGCGGTCGGGTCCGGTCAGTCGGAATATCGCGCGGTCGCGCAGGGGGAACCATCGTCCGGTTACAGGGGGGAGCGGGATCATGGGCGGGTGTGAGGAAAAGGATCGCAATGTTTTCTTTGTATCAACTCTCCCCCTCTTCTTGATACCGCAGAGCGAGGACGGAATAATCTTTTTCTCCCAATCCTTTTTGAATGGAGCGGAACATGACGCTGGCAGTGGTCGAGAGGACGGGTTCCTCCACCCCGAGTTGGCGGCCGAGATTCAGGGCGTACTGAGCGTCCTTGAACATGTGTTTCAGGGAAAAATGCGGTTCGTAGTCCTGCGCCATGATCTGGGGCAGCTTCATCCCGACGAGGCCGGAATGACAGGCGTTGTGCCGGAGAGCCTCCGCGAATCGTTCCGGATCGACCCCCGCCTTGGCGACGAGACCGTAGGCCTCGGCGAGCACGCCGGTGGTGACGGCCGAGATCATGTTGGTGGCGATCTTGATAAGAGAGGCCTCGCCGACGCGACCGAGGTGGAGGATTTCGGTGGAACTGTCCGCGAGGACGGGGCGGACGCGTTCGAGGACTTTCGCGTCTCCGCCCACATAGTAGACCAGAGCCCCCTTCTCCGCCGCGAGACGGCTCCCGGTGAAAGGTGCGTCGAGAAAGGAGGCGCCGCGCTCTTTCACCGCCTGATAGGCCGCGACGACCGATTCGGGATCGCAGGTGCCGTGGCAGAGAACGGTGTGCCGTTTTTCCAGCTTGTCACCGAGCGCGGCGATGATCTGTCCCAGCGCGACCCCGTCGGCGACAAAGATCTGAATGATGTCGGCGAGCTGGGCGACTTCTTCCGGCGAGCCGACGAAGTTGGGAATGGGTTTCGGTGTGCGGTTCCAGACATAGACGTGTCGGCCCGCGCTGCGAAGCCGCTCGCCGACGCGGCTGCCGATGATTCCTTGTCCGATGATTCCCACGGGCTGCGCCGCTGTCTCCGTTTCCGTCTCTTCGTTGTCCATGGGGATTAGTTCACCGCAGTTGGTTCCGAATTGCAACGCCTATCCGCCGAAGAGGACGCGATACGATCAGTTGAACGATGCGGTGGATTCGTGTTTGCTGGGGCGATGGAACAAGCCGCTCACGAGCAATGAAACGGATGGCACGCCACCTTGCGAAAATGGCGGGCGCTCCCGTGATCGGACTGTTCCGCTATCTCGGTCAGGTCGCCCTGCTGGCCTCGCGGGTGCTCGCATCGTTCCTGCGCTTCCGGATCCGCGGACGGCTCGTCCTCACCCAGGTGATCGCCATCGGGATCGGTTCACAGCTCGTCGTCATCATCACCGGCGCTTTCACCGGCGCGGTCTTCGCGGTGCAGGCCTACGACAAATTCAGCGAGCTGGGTCTGGGCTCGGCGACCGGACCGGTCGTTTCCATCGCGATGTGCCGCGAACTGGGTCCCGTCCTCGCCGCCCTCATGGTGACGGGCCGAATGGGAGCCTCCATGGCTGCCGAGATCGGCACGATGCGGGTCACCGAACAGGTCGACGCCCTCCGCGCCATGGGCGTCGCGCCGATCGAATACCTCGTCGTTCCCCGCGTCCTCGCGATCCTCCTCTCCATGCCCATCCTCGTCGGAGAGGCGATCCTTTTCGGAATGCTGGCCTCGGAACTGCTCACGGTGGGGCTCTTCGGCGTACCGGCGGTCTGGTACGAAACGCAGTTGATGGCCCATACCGGGGTTCCCGACATTCTCACGGGTTTGATCAAAGGAACGGTTTTCGGCGGGCTCATCGTCCTGATCTCCTGTCACCAGGGCCTCGCCACGAGCGGCGGCGCGGTGGGGGTGGGTCGCGCCACGACGCGGGCGGTGGTCTACTCGTCGCTGGCGATTTTGATCTCCAACCTTTTCCTCTCCCTGCTGCTCAACCTCCTCCTCCCCACGGTGACGATGGATCTGTGAACCTGTGTGAGTTCGTGAATGAACCCTTCCGAAAACACCTCTCCTTTTTTCGAAATCCGCGACCTGCGGCAGACGCTGGACGGTCACCCCGTCCTGCGCGGTGTCACCTTCGACGTGCCGAGGGGCCGGACCACCGCCATCCTCGGCGGCAGCGGCGCGGGCAAAAGCGTCCTGCTCAAGCATCTCAACGGTCTCATGCGCCCCCTCTCCGGTTCCGTGAAAGTCGACGGCATCGACATCGGCGGGCTCGGGGAAGAGGCGCTGCGGCCGATGCGCCGACGGATCGGCGTGCTCTTTCAGGACGGCGCACTCTTCGACTCGCTCACCCTGGGGGAAAATATCGCCTTCCCCCTGCGCGAGGCGGGGGAAAAGGACGAGGCGCGTCTTCGCTACCGCGTCGAAGAGGTCCTCGAGCTGGTCGATTTGAAAGGGCAGCGGGGGAAAATGCCGGGCGTCCTCTCGGGCGGAATGCGGAAGCGGGCCGCCCTCGCCCGCGCCATCGCGGGCCGTCCCGACTGTATGCTCTATGACGAACCCACCGCCGGTCTCGATCCCATTCTGGCGGAGAGCATCACCCGGCTCATCGCAGAGATGAAAGAAGATCTCCGCCTCACCTCGGTCGTGGTGACCCATCATCTCGGAGCGATGCGCTTCCTCGCCGACCGGGTGATTTTCCTGCACCACGGCGAAGTCCGTTACGACGGTCCGGTCAGCGGATTGGAGGCCTCGGAGGACCGAATCATCCGCGAGTTCCTCTCCGCCGACACCATGGGGCGCGCCTGAGCCGCACGAGAGACCCCCGAGACTCGCCGTTGTCACCATCGCGAAACAGACGCATATTCCGTTTCCCGGTTTCTCCCATCCATGACGGCCACCTCCCATCGCTCCGAAGTCTATGTCGGGCTCTTCGTTCTCCTGGGGTTCGGTCTGCTCGGCTGGCTCATTCTCCACTTCGGCGATGCGACGGGGAGCCACATCGAAGGCACCCCTCTCATCGTCGAGGTCCGCGACGCCACCGGAATCCGCGCCGGAGTCCCGGTGCGGCTCGGGGGCGTCGAGATCGGCCGGGCCTCGGGCGATCCCGAACTCAACCACGACTACACTCTGCTCTCCATTCCGCTGACGATCTATCCCGGCAACCGCGTTCCCGCCGGTTCCACCGTGAAAATTGGCACGAGCGGCCTCATGGGGGACAGTTTTGTCCGCATCATCCCGCCGGAAGTGTCGTCGGGAGATTTCTTCCCGCCGGGACATCGCATTCTCGCGGAGCCAACCGACTCACTCAACGACCTCGCCGGCAGCGCCGGTGACACTCTGGAGGAAGTCACCCTCACCGCCGCCGAAATCCGCGCCGCCACCGATCAGATGGAATCGCTCTTCGGAAAACTCGAGCGCGGTCTCCTCACCGATGAGAATATCGAAAATATCGCCGTCATCCTAGCGGAGTTGCGCGTCTCCGCAGAACACCTTCGCAAGGCCTCCGAAACATTCGATCCCCTCCTCGACGAAACCGGCGCCACCCTCACCCGCATTTCCGGAGTCGCCGATGCCGCCACCACCACCCTCGCCGGGATCGACAAAAGCGTGGGCCAACTCGGCGACACCCTTGCCACCATTCCCCCCGTCGTCTCCCACTTCGACCGGACCCTCGGGGATCTTCGGGACACGTTGCAATCCGCGAACGACCTCCTCGACGAGATCGAAGACGGAGACGGACTGGCCACCGCGCTCCTGCACGACTCGACCCTGAAGCGCGATCTCGAGAGTTTCCTCGACAAGCTCGACCGCAACGGCCTCCTCCTCTACCCCAGGGAGGGCGGTCTTTTTCGCGACGGGCCCTCTCTTCCCCCGCTCCTGCAACCGTCGACGGAGCGGGAGAAACGTCCTTTTCCGGGCTTGAAAAAACAACCCTGACATTCCTCTCCCCCCCTCCGAGATGTCCTTCCTCGTCATCCTGAAACGCTTCGAAGTCTGGCTGCTTTTCGCGGTGGTGGCCGCTCTCTTCGTTTTCGCCTTCCGGTCCGAAGAGCCGCCGCCGATCCAGGCCGACAGCCCGTCGCGAGCCGTGGTTGCCCCCGACGGAGACCACGGGGCCGCCGCCGATCCGCTCCCGGAGACGCCGGAAGAGACCTTCGCCGTCGCGGCGGTGATCGTCACCCCAACCCAAGGGGGTTACATCGTCGAGACGACCCTGTCCCGCCGCGCCCCCTCGGGCGGGGAACTGGTCCTCGACGAGTCCGGCGTGACCGCCACCACGGACGACGGCGCTCCCGTGAACCGCTTTTTCGAACCTTTCCGCGAACCGGCCCTCCTGCTCGCCTCGGGAGACTCGGTCGCCACCCTGCGATGGTGGCTGGAACGCCCCGCCGATGTCCTCTGGCTGGACTTGCCGGGGCATCGGGTCAAGGCGGTATTGCCCTGACCGCCCCCTTTCTTCTTCCTTTCCGATTCCGAAACCCATGTCCACGAGCACGGCCGCCTACCTCCTCATCAACAACAACAATACCCGGACCAAATTCGCCCTCGCCTGCGGCGGCGAACTGCTCGAGCACCGCTCTCTCGCCTCGCGCGACGTCACCGCGGACTCCGTCGCCGCGCTCCTCGCCGACTGGCGCTATGATTTCGTCGTCCTCGCCTCGGTCGTGCCCGCGAACGTCCCCGCCCTCGTCGCGTCCCAGTCCGGGAGGGAGCTGGTCGAGGTCTCCCACCGCATTCCCCTCGGCGTGGCGATCGACTTTCCCGAACCGGCGAAGATCGGCGCCGACCGCCTCGCCAATGCCGTCGCGGTGGCGCGGCGACGTTTCGACGGACCGGTCATCGTGGTTGATTTCGGCACCGCGGTGACCTTCGACATCATCGACCGGAGACCCGCCTACATCGGCGGGGTGATCGCCCCCGGCCTCGACGCGATGCGACACTATCTCCACCAGAAAACAGCCCTCCTTCCCAAAATCGATCTCGCCCGCCCCGACACCGCCATCGGAAAAACCACCGTCCACGCGATGCAGTCGGGCGCCTTTCACGGCTACCGTGGTCTCGTTAAGGAAATCCTGCAACAGATCGAGGGGGAAATGGGCGAAACAGCAAAAGTGATTGCCACCGGAGGATATGCGGGTTTGATAGCCGAAGGGCTGCCGATGATCACTTCGGTCGAACCCTACCTCACGATGCAGGGGCTCCTGCATGTCGCCCACTTGAATTTCACCCCATGACAAACAAACCGACACCGGTCATTGGAATCGACTTCGGAGGCACCTCCGTGAAACTCGCTGTCGTCGGGGGGGAAACCCTCCTCACCAGTGTCTACCGGATACCCACCCAGGATTTCGACAATCCCGAGCAGCTCATCGACCGCATCGCCGACGAGATCGCCAAAATCCGCCTCGAATATCCGGGAGTCGGCGCCATCGGCATCGGCGTCCCCGGCGCGGTCAACTTCGTCAGTGGGATGACCTACAACCTCACCAACGTCAAAGGCTGGTCCGAGGTTCCCCTGCGCGACATCATCACCGCCAAAACCGGTCTCCCCACCGTGATCGAAAACGACGCGAACTGCATGGCCTACGCCGAGTGGAAATTCGGGGCCGCCAAAGGCTGCCACCACGCCGTTTGCGTGACCCTCGGCACCGGAGTGGGCGGCGGTCTCATCCTCAATGACGAACTGTTCCGCGGAGCCAACTGCGCCGCCGGCGAAATCGGGCAGATGGGCATTCATCTCGATGGCGTCCCCGGTCCCTACGGCAACACCGGGGCGCTGGAGCGCTACATCGGCAACCGCCAGATCGGCGAGATGGCGGCGCGGATCTATGCGGAAAAAGAACTGACCCCGCCTCCCGATCTCTCCCCCGAAGCCCTCGCCGAACTCGCCGTCGGCGGGGACGCCGCCGCTCTCGCGGTCTGGAACGAAGTGGCCCGTTGCCTCGGCTACTGCCTCATGAACGTGGTCTACCTGCTCAATCCGGAGGTCATCGTCATCGGCGGCGGCGTCTCCGAAGCGGGGGAGATCCTCTTCACCCCCCTGCGGGAAACCCTGCGGAAATCTCTCACCGCAGAGTGCTTCGATCATCTCCTCGTCGTCCCGGCCTGCTACGGCAACACCGCCGGCATTCTCGGCAGTTCGGCGATGGCGGCGAAGCTTTGTGAAGAGTGAGGACGCGGCGGAATCCGGGCGGAGGAGCTCGCCGTTGCCCCAGAAACTTCTTTCTTGAAAAATTTCAGATATTCTATATTTTCTGTAAATATTAATGGTGAAATTTTTCCTTTTTCTGGCACGCGAGCTGCTTTATACGCTGTCACAGAAAATATTTCGGTGGATGCCGGAACAAAAAACAGTTATTACGACCTCATCTCAATTCACATATCCAGAGCAATCAAAATGAAAAAAGCACTCCTAATTGCAGGTATCGGTGCCATGGCCGTCGGCGCGAACGCCGGGGACTGGGGCAAAGCCCCCGTGGGAAAAGCCCCGGTCATCGAAGAATGTGTCGATCTCGGCGGCGAGATCAGCGTCGGCTACGACACCGACTACCTCTTCTACGGGGTTCGTTTCGCCCGCGACAGCGTCTGGACCGACGTGAACTACACCTTTGACGAACTCGCCATTCCGATCAACGTCGGGGTCTGGTATCTCAACGGGATCAACGGCGGCGGGAGCGGTTACGACGAGCTCAACCTCTACACCAGCGCGGAGCTCGGCACTTTCGCCGGATTCGATTTCGAGGTCGGCTTCACCCATCTTTCCTTCCCCGAGTATCGCAGCAACGTGACCAGCACGGGTGGATACTCAGAAGCCAATCTCAGCATCTCCCGCAGCCTCGGTTTCGTCGATCTCACCTACCGCACCGTCTCGGCCTTCGGAGGCAGGGGCACGGCGTCGGGATGGTTCCACGATCTCGGATTCGAGAAGACCTTCGCACTGACTGACACGGTCGGGCTGGTCCTCGGTGGCGGTGTCGGTTTCGCCGACGGCTACGCGGACAGCACCACCTTCGGCCTCCTCCGGGATTCCGGTTGGAACCACTACTACGTCACCGCCTCGCTTCCGATCCAACTGAACTGCCGCACGGTCCTGACCCCCTACGTCGGTTACCTCGGTGCTCCCGATACCTGGATCGCCGACGGGATCAATGTGGGCCCAGGCCCCCAGTCGGACATCCTCCACGGCGGGGTTTCCCTCACCGTTTCCTTCTAATTCTTTCCGCTCGGGGCTTCCCCGAAACAGACGGAACCAAATCTCAAATCGCCTTCCCCGAGGGGAGGGCGATTTTTTTGTGTCCGGCCGGAATCCGCTTGCCGCGTTGACGGGTCGGGACGCTGCGTTACAGTCAGCGCGTCATGCTTGATATCCGACAACTCCGCGAAGATCCCGAAGGAATCAAAACCCGCCTCCGCGCCCGCGGAGGGGAGGCGTGGAGGCTCATAGACGAAATCCTTTCCTGCGACGAGAAACGCCGGGCCGGCGAGACGGAAAAACAGCAGCTCCAGAGCGATCGCAACCGCATTTCCAAAGAGATCGGAGCGCTCCGCAAAGCAGGCGAAGACTCGTCGGAAATCGAAGGCCGGGTGCGCGAGATCGGGGATCGTATCAAGACCATAGGCGAAGAGGCCGATGCCGCCGAAACGAGACAGACCGAGTTGCTGCTCCAGGTGCCCAATCTGCCGCACGACCACTGTCCCGTCGGCGAAGACGAGACCGCCAATCCCGTCGTGCGCGAATGGGGGACGAAGCCGGATTTCGCCTTCGCACCGAAGGACCACGTCGAGATCGGTTCGCGACTCGGTCTCTTTGATTTCGAACTCGCCACCCGCGTCAGCACCGGCGGATTCGTCACCTTCACCGGCATCGGGGCCCGGCTGGAGCGCGCCCTGATCCAGTTTCTCCTCGACCTCCACACGGAGACCCACGGCTACCACGAAGTCGCCCCGCCCTACATCATCCATCGCGACTGCATGTTCGGCACCGGCCAGCTCCCCAAGTTCGAAGACGACATGTACAGCCTCGAGGAGGGGGCCTTTTTCCTCGCCCCCACCGCCGAGGTCCCGGTGACCAATCTCTATCGCGAGCAGCTTCTCAAAGAAAGCGACCTGCCCGTGAAACTGACCGCCTACACCCCCTGCTTCCGACGCGAAGCCGGCTCGGCCGGACGGGAGAGCCGCGGGCTCATCCGCATGCATCAGTTCGACAAGGTCGAGCTGGTCAACGTCGTCCCCCCCGAAGAGTCCTTCGACCGGCTCGAAACACTCACCGCCGAGGCGGAGACCGTCTTGCAGCGGCTCGGACTCCACTACCGCACCATCGAACTCTGCACCGGCGATCTCGGTTTCAGCGCCGCCAAGACCTACGACATCGAAGTCTGGGCCCCCGGTCACGGCGCCTATCTCGAAGTCTCGAGTTGCTCGAATTTTGGCGACTACCAGGCCCGCCGCATGAAACTGCGTTTCAAGGACGCCGAGGGGAACAACCGCTTCTGCCACACCCTCAACGGCTCCGGCACCGCCTTGCCACGCCTCTACGTCGCCCTACTCGAAACCTACCAGCAGGCCGACGGCACCGTCAAAGTGCCCGAAGCCCTCGTGCCCTATCTGAAACGCGAGACGATAGGGTGAGAAAACACTGGCCGCGGCGACGGATTGCGACCAACTTGGGAGAGCATCCGGAAAAATGTCGCAGCCATCCTCCATTTCACCCGGGGTCCGGATCGGACACGTCCATCTCAAGGTGGCCGACCTGGAGCGCGCCCTCGCTTTTTACGTCGGGGTGCTCGGTTTCGAGCTGACCCAGCGCTACGGTTCGGATGCGGCGTTCGTCTCCGCGGGCGGCTACCATCATCACATCGGATTGAACGCCTGGGAAAGCAAAGACGGCTCTCCTCCCCCGCCCGGCAGCACCGGACTCTTTCATCTCGCGATCCTCTATCCGACCCGCGCCGATCTGGCCGACGCCCTGCAACGCCTCATCGACGCGGCCATTACCCTCGACGGGGCCTCGGATCACGGAGTGAGCGAAGCGCTCTACCTGCGTGACCCGGACGAAAACGGCGTCGAACTCTACTGGGATCGCCCCGAAGCGGAGTGGCCCCGGACCGCCGACGGCGGGATCGAAATGTTCACCCGGCCGCTCGACCTCGACAGCCTTCTCGCGGAAACCGAGCCATGAATCCGACCTCCTCTCTCCAGGACCGCGCCGCCGGCGCCGTGATGGGCGCGCTGATCGGCGACGCCCTCGCCGTGGGACCGCATTGGTACTACGATCTCGACGAAATGCGGCGCGACTACGGCGACTGGATCACCGGTTATACGGATCCGAAGCCCCATCGCTACCATGCCGGTTTGAAAGCCGGACAAGCCTCCCAGGCCGGCTACATCACCACCTTGCTGCTGCGGTCCGTGGTGGAAAAAGGCGGCTACGACGAAGCGGATTTCTGCCGCCGCCTCGACGAGGACCTCTTTCCCCAACTCGACGGCACCCCCGTCTCCGGTCCCGGCGGCTACACCAGCCAGTCCATTCGCGAGGCGTGGCAGCGACGGGTCGAGCAGAAAAAACCGTGGTCGGAGACCGGTGCCCACGCCGACACCACCGAAGCCGCCGAGAGAATCCTGGTGCTAGCGGCGCGCTACGCCAAAACGCCGGCCAAGGTCGCGACCAGCGTCAGCGCCAACTGTCTCCTCACCCAGGTGGACGAAGCCATCGTGGCGATGACGACGGCCTATGGCTGCGTCCTCGCCCGGCTCGTCGCCGGCGGGACACTGGACGTCCACTTGTCCGACGTTCTCATGGATCTGGTGAAAGCGGGCGAGCTGCCCTTTCACGCCGTCACCAGCGAGAATCTCGGGCCGCCGAAACCCGGAGATCCCGATCCTCCGCACGCCGGACGCTTTTCCTCGCCGGACGCTCTATTGACTCCCTCCTACATGGCCGAGGCCGTCCTCGACCCCGACATCCGGATCGAGCCCGCCTGGAAGGTATCCCTCGTCTACGGGATGCCCTGCGCGATTTACCACCAGCTTCCCGCCGCCTACTACCTCGCGGCCCGCTTTGCCGACGACTTCGAATCCGCCGTCCTGCACGCCCTCAACGGCGGCGGACAGAACCAGGCGCGCTGTCTCCTCACCGGTGCACTCGTCGGCGCCCAGGTCGGGCTTGCCGGGATTCCGCAGCGTTTTGTCGAGGGGCTGGAAAATTCCGCCGAACTCACCTCGCTGGCCCGGCGGCTCGGCGACGAAGCCGCTCGGGAGGCCTGATCCCTTTTCGGGAAACACATCACCAACCATCCACCCAAACCCACAAAAAACATGTCAGCGAAAAATGTAGCCGTTCTGGTCGGAAGTTTGCGAAAAGATTCCATCAACCTCAAGCTGGCGCGCGCGGTCGAAAAACTCGCGGCGGGCGAACTGGCATTCCGCTATCTCCGGATCGACGATCTCCCGCTCTACACTCAGGAATTCGACGACGAGTATCCGGCGGTGTGCCAACGACTCAAACAAGAGATCGAGGCGGCCGACGCCGTCCTCTTCGTCACGCCGGAGTACAACCGCTCCATTCCCGGCGTCCTCAAAAACGCCCTCGACATCGCCTCGCGCCCCTGGGGCACCAACTCCTTCGCCGGCAAACCGGGAGCGGTCCTCGGGGCCTCGATCGGTTCGGCGGGCACCTCTATGGCCCAGCAGCATTTGCGCAACGTGCTCGCCTATCTCGACATTCCCACCTTGCCCCAGCCGGAAGTGTTCATTCACTTCAAAGACGGAATGATCGGGGACGACGGAACCATCGCCAACGAAAGCACCCGGGAATTTCTCCAGGGTTTCGTGGACAAGTATGTCGCCTGGGTGAAACGATTCGCCGACGCGTGAGCCGGATCGCGATGATTCCGTGCAAAAACGCGGATGCGGCGACCGCACGGGTTGAAAAAGAGGGTTTCCGGTTGGAACAATGAGGGTATGAACCGCACCGGTCGCTCCCTTTTGCTCCCCGCCGCCCTCCTCGTGGCGCTCGTTGCGGGTCCGGGTCTCAGCGAAGACAAGGATCCGCCGACTCCGCCGCAGGTCTACCGCACCTTCATGCCCGGGGCGGGTCCGTCCGCCTTCGGCGTCGTGCTGGCACCGTATCTGGCGCTCTGCTACGACCCCCTGCGCGGCGGCGTGAACCAGTCGTGGCAGGGCACTCTCGATCTGGCCCCGACTCTCCGGGCCAAGATCAACGAACCCGCGACCATCGCGGGCACGGTCTTTTATGAGGAATCCATCTTACAGCCCCTGCGGATCGAGGACCCCGAAACGGTTCCCGAACGGAGATTCAAGGGCTATCGCTACGCCGACGGCGCGGTGATTTTCGACTACACTCTCGACGGCGTCGCGGTCAGCGAGGCCCTCCGCATCACTTCCGACGGTGACGGAGTGGAGCGCGCCTGGATGGTCGCGGAGGGAGGGCACACCTTTTATTTCCTCGCGGAAGAGCAGAGCGACGCGGAGGTCGTTTTCACCGGGGGAACAAAGGTGTCGCCCGGCCTGTGGAAATTCGAAACGGGGACGGACACGGACTCCCCCGCTCCCTTTGCCATGACGATGCAAGCCAAGACGAAGAAATGAAACGACGCCTTGCTTTCTTTTTGCTTCCTCTCGCGGCGGCGGCGAGCCTCCGGGCCAATACCTACGAAATCGAGGAGATCACCCTGCCGACGGCGATGGTGCCGGAGGTTTCGGGGGTGACCTTCACGCCCGACGGCCAACTCGTCATCGTCAACCGGCACGGCGAGGTCTGGTTGACCGCCGATCCGAAAAACGGCCCGTGGCGGCGCTTCGCCTTCGGCCTGCACGAGCCGCTCGGGGTCTTCGCCGCCTCGGCAACGGAGATTTTCGTGACCCAGCGGCCGGAACTGACCCGCCTGCGCGACACCGACGGCGACGGCGCGGCGGATCGCTACGAAACGATCAACGACGACTGGAGCGTGACCGACAACTGGCATGAATTCACCTTCGGCCTGCATCTGAACAAGGAGGGCGACTTCATCCTCTCCACCGGCCTGCCCGATCTGGCGGGGCCGCTCAACACCCTCTATCCCCGCGTTCCCCTGAACATGGAAAAAGTGCACGAGGAACGGAAACCTTCGCCCGGTCGCTACGAGGGCTGGGTCCTCAAGGTGGACCGCGACGGTCGGCTCACGCCCATCGCCAGCGGCTTCCGCGCGGCGGCGGGGGTGGGCGTCAGTCCCGACGGCGAGATTTTCGCGACCGACCAGCAGGGCGATTACGTCGCCACCAGCACCCTCGTCCACGTCCAGCCGGGGCGTTTTTACGGTCATCCGGCTTCGCTGAAGTGGGCCAAGGACTACGATGGTCCCCTCGATCTGCCCGAGTTGGCGAAACGGCGCACCCCGGAAGCGGTGGCGCTGCCCCACGGCACGATGGGCGGCAGCCCCGGCGAACCGGTCTGGGATACCACCGGGGGAAAATTCGGGCCGTTCACCGGACAGATCTTCGTCGGTGATTTCACCAAGCTGATCAGCCGGGTCTATCTGGAAAAAGTCGCCGGCGAATACCAGGGGGCGTGTTTCCCTTTCATTCGCGACGCCGTCGGGCTGGAGGCGATCCAAGCGAACAGCGGGGCGGACAATCTCACCATTCCGGCCGGACGGGACGGACTGAAATACTTCCGCGATGTACCGCCGCGCTCGGGAACCCCCTTGCGCCCCGGCAACATGCGCATGGCCTTCGCGCCAGACGGCAGCCTCTACGTCGCCCAAACCACCCGCGGCTGGGCCAGCGGCGACGGACTCCAGCGCATCGTTTGGTCCCAACGCACTCCGGTGGAGATCGCCACGATAGAACTGATCCCGGACGGTTTCCGGCTCACTTTCACCACCGCGATGGATGCCGAAAAGCTGGGGGATGTCTCGTCGTATCGGCTGGGGCGTTTCCGCTATCTCTATCTGCCGAGCGGCTCCCCGCGCACGGATGAGGCCGAGGTCGCGATCCGCGAGTTGCGGGTGGCCGGGGACGGTCGTGCCGTCGAGCTGGCGCTGGAGGACCTGGACCCGGGCTACATCTACGAACTGGAGGTCGATCCCTTGCGCTCCGCCGCGGGGGATCGGGTGGAAAATCCGCTGGCTTTTTACACCCTCACCCGTCTCCTCGACGGCAGCCTCTTCACCGGTCCGATGTCAGAGCCGCTCCTGATCGCCGAGAAGAAAACAGACCAGGGGCCGAATCCCGAAAACGGCCTCAGCATCTACCGCACCTTTTGCGTCACCTGCCACCAGCCCGACGGCAGCGGCGGCGCTCTCCCCGGTGCCACCGCCCTCCCCGGCACCCCCGCTCTCGTCGCGGCGGATTTCACCCTGCGCGGCCCCGAGGCGCCCTTGTCGAAATCGGACGAAGAATTGATCCGGTTCATCACCCACGGCAGCGAAGGCAGCCCCATGCCACCCTTCGGCGGTGTCCTCAAACCCAATCAAATCACCGACGTGCTTGCCTACCTGCGTTCCGCCTTCGGCGGTGATTCCCAAGCCCTTTCCCCCACCCCCACTCAACCCGAATGATGCGTTCCGCTCCCTCTCTCACCGCCCTCCCTTTCTTCCTTTTCGCTCTTTTCGCTCTTTTCGCGATCCCCGCTCCGACGCTTTTGTCGCAGGAAACACCGGCGAAGGAACCCGCGAAAACACCCCGCCTGAACCGCTACGTCGAACTGATGGAGGCGGGCAAACCCGCTTTTGGAGTATTCTCCTCCAATGTTTCGACCCGCACCGGAGCGGTCATGGCGGGGAGCGGACTGGATTTTGTCATCATCGACCTCGAGCATTCCCCCTACGACCCGACTCGGCTCGAAGGCTATCTTCTCGGGATGATCAACAAGGCGGAGATCGTGCGCAAAGGCAATCTTCAGCCGGGGGTCGCCCCCTTCGTGCGCGTGCCCGCAGCCGGACGGGAACAGATGCAGTGGATCATCAAACAAGTCCTAGACCTCGGTCCGCTCGGCATCGTCGTGCCCCACGTCGATACCGCCGAGGATGCCCGCGCCATGGTCCAGGCCTGCCGCTACCCGCAACTGACGGACGCGCCCGACTTCGAACCGATCGGCAAACGCGGGATCGGCTACGGCTGGGCGGCGCGCTACTGGGGGCTTTCGGGCAAGGAATACGGAGAGCGGGCCGACCTCTGGCCGCTCGATCCCAAAGGGGAGATCGCCCTCTGGCTGATGATAGAAACGAAGGACTCGGTGGAGAATTGCCTCGCCATCGCCAGCACTCCCGGCGTCGGCGGGCTTTTCCTCGGACCCTCGGACCTGGCCTTCTCTCTGGGGGTTCCGCTGGGTGATCCGGCGGTGGAGGAGGCGATCGAAAAAGTGGTCGCGGCCGCCAAGCAAGCCGGCGTGCCCCTCGGCACGCTCTGTGGGGCTCGCGATGTCGAGAAACGTCTCGGACAGGGGTTCCGTTTTCTCGCCGTCGGCGGCGACAGCGGTCCGTCCGGCGGTGTGCGCGAAGCGGTGAAAATCGGACGCGCTTTTCAGGCGAATCCGTGAGCGGAAGGTTTTTTCTCCACCCGACTCCACGGATTGATCGTGACAAGACAGCTCCGCTTGTGGAACAGTGGGGCTGCGACAAACGCTGCGCCCACCCGCGCCGGAAGGGCGAAATGTGAAACGACCTCGGGCAGAAAGCTCCTCATGACAACCCGCTCCATCCCATCCGAACAGATTTCCCCCAACCGATCCGCCGTCCGGCTCCTCCCTCCGTGCGGTTTCTGGAGAGGGCGGAGAGGGCCGCTTTTCCTGCTTTCCTTCCTCGGCTTCGTGCTGCCTCTGGCGGGAATGGCGGGGGAACGTCCCAACATCCTCTGGATCTCCGCCGAGGACATCAGTCCCCATCTCGGATGCTACGGCGATCCCCATGCGATCACCCCGCATCTCGATGCTCTCGCTGCGGAAGGAGTGCGCTACACCAAGGCCTTCGCCACCGCCGGGGTTTGTGCGCCGTGTCGTTCCGGGATCATCACGGGGATGTACCAGAATTCCATCGGGACCCACCACATGCGCTGCGACGCGACCTTGCCTGATTGGCTGAAGCCCTTTCCCCTGTATCTTCGCGAGGCGGGCTACTACTGCACGAACAACGCCAAGACGGACTACCAGTTCCGCGAACCGTCGCCACGGGAGATCTGGGACGAAAGTTCGCCGAAGGCACACTGGAAAAACCGCGCGCCCGGCCAGCCGTTCTTCGCCGTTTTCAACTTCACCGGTTGCCATGAGAGCGGGATCGCGAGCCGGGAAAAATACGAGCAGGTCACCCGAAACCTCAGCCCCGAACAGCGTCAGGATCCCGCCGCTTTCGCCAATCTGCCGCCCTACTATCCCGATACTCCCGCAGTGCGCGAGGATTGGAAACGCAACTACGAACTCATCACCGCGATGGACGTCCGCGCCGGTGAACTCATTGGCGAACTGAAGGAGGCGGGCGAATGGGAAAACACTCTCGTGATGTTCTGGTCCGATCACGGAATCGGACTGCCGCGGGCGAAACGCTGGCTCTACGACTCGGGCACGCACATCCCCCTGATCGTGCGTTTTCCGGAATCGCTGCGGTCTTTTTCCCGCCACGCGCCGGGAGAGGTCGATGACCGGCTCGTCAGCACGGTGGATTTCGCCCCGACGATGCTGCACCTCGCCGGTCTCCCCGTGCCGGAGACGATGCAGGGTGTCTCCTTCGTGGGCGACCCCGCCTCGCGCCCCTACGCCTACGGCGCGCGCGACCGCATGGACGAGCGCTACGACATCATCCGCTCGGTGCGAAATCCCCGCTACCGCTACATCCGGAACTTCGACCCGCTCAAGCCCTACTACCAGTACATGAACACCCCCGAACAAGGGGCCACGATGCGGGAAATCCGCCGGGCGGAAAAAGCGGGCGCCCTCAGCGCAACGATGGCCCTTTTCTCCGCCGCGCGTAAGCCGGTCGAAGAACTCTACGACCTCGAGAACGACCCGCACGAGATCCGCAATCTCGCCGCCGATCCCGCCCACCGGGAAACGCTCGACGAATTGCGAGCTGCCCTGCGGGACTGGCAGTTGCAGATCGCCGATCTCGGCCTGATGCCCGAATCCGAAATTTTGCGGCGGGAAAAAGCGGCCGGCTCGGCCTTCGCGATCCTGCACGGGGACGGCGACCGGAGCGATCTCCTTCTTTCCCTCACCGAGGCGGCGACACGGGCCTCGGAAGGTCCCAAAAAAATCCCCGAACTTCTCGAGGCCTTGGACCACGACGATGCCGCCGTGCGCTACTGGGGAGCGACCGGATTGGGAAATTTCGCCGCCGAAGGCAAAGACGCGGGCGGGGTCATGGCCGCGCTGAGCGACGCGCTGGAGGATGACGCGCCCGCGGTTTCCATCGCTTCGGCGCGTGCGCTCTGCCGCATGGGGCTGACCGCGAAAGGCCTCGCCGCCCTCGAGGAACACCTCTCCGGCAACAACGAATGGGCACGGCTCGAGGCGATCATCGTGCTCGACGAACTCGACGAGGCGGCCCGTCCCTCCCTCGCCGCGATGAAAGGCGCCCTCCGCGATCAACCGAACAAATACATCGTCAGGACGGCGAACAAGGCGATCAACGATCTCCTCGGGACGGACAACCGCGTGCCCTGAACCCGTGATGCCGCCGCCTTTTCCGATTTCTTTCGACGCCGTCCTCCTCGCGGGTGGGCGCTCGACCCGCTTCGGATCGGACAAGGCTTTCCTGAACTGGCGGGGGCGGCCTCTCTACGTCACCCAACTGCGCAAACTCGCCGCGCTCCAGCCCGACCGTCTCTGGCTCTCGTGCCACGCCGAACAGGCCTTTCCCGAAGTGCTCGCAGGGGTCGAGCGCGTCGTCGATGACGAGCCCGATCTCGGTCCGCTCGGGGGATTGCGGGCGGTGCTGCGACGGAGCGACGCGCCTTTCGTCCTGGTCCTCGCCGTCGATCTGCCGCAGATGGAGACCACCTTTCTCGAATCGCTGCTGCGCCAGGGAAAAGGTGTCGCGGGGCGCTCGGAACGTGGTTGGGAACCGCTCGCGGCGCTCTATCCGCGGGAGGCGATGCTCGCCCTGATCGAATCTTCCCTCGCCGCCGGGCGGCGGCGCTTGCAGGATCTCCTCGACGAGGCGGAGGCGCTCGGGCACATCGAACCCTGTTTGCTGACGGACCGAACCCTCTCTTGTTTCGCCAACCTCAATTCGCCCGACGACCTCCTCACTCTGGAGCAGGGACAGTGCGACGAGGCCATCGTCTTGCATCGCTTCCGAAGCGGGAGCGGATTCCGCGAGGAAACCGACCGGGTCGCATCCGAGGAACCGCTCGAAATCCGGGTCAACGGCACCAGCGTCGCGGTGACGATGCGTACGCCGGGCCACGACGAAGAACTCGCCACCGGATTCCTTTTCACGGAAAACCTCATCGCCGGCGCGGAGGAAATCGTCGAGATCGTCCGCTGTTCCGAAGTCGATCCCGAGGGGGTCGGCAACACCCTCGACGTGCGGCTGACCACCACTCCCGACCTCGCCCACCTGACCCGCCACGTCTTCACGTCGAGCAGTTGCGGAGTCTGTGGGAAGGCCACCATCGCCTCGGTTTTCCAGCATTTTCCTCCGGTGTCGGGCGCACCGGTGCCCGCCGCCGGATGGCTCCTCGCGCTTCCCGCGAAATTGCGCGAGGCCCAGGAGACCTTCGCCCGCACCGGCGGACTCCACGCCTCGGCCCTCTTCGACGAGGAGGGGAATATGCTCCTGCTGCGCGAGGATGTCGGACGCCACAACGCCCTCGACAAGGTCATCGGTCACGCCCTGCGAAACGGCCTGTCCCTGCACGAAGTGATCTTGTTAGTAAGTGGGCGCATCTCTTTCGAACTCATGCAAAAGGCTCTCGCGGCCCGTATTCCGGTGGTCGCGGGGATTTCCGCGCCGAGCGCTCTCGCCGTGAAGTTGGCCCGCGAGAGCGGTCAGGTTCTCGTCGGATTTCTCCGGGAAAAAGGTTTCAACCTGTATGCCGGCGACGCCCCCGCGTCATCCCGCTGACGCTTTCTGGATGAAGTCCGCGAGCTTCGTGCGTAGGGTTCGCGGCACATGAGCTTCCGATTTTCTCTCGTCGCCTTTCTCGCCCTCGCCACCTCCATGGCACTGGCGGAGGAGGGGTTTGTCCCGCTTTTTAACGGCAAAGACCTCGGCGATTGGGACGGGGATCCCGCGCTCTGGAAAGTGGAGGACGGTCTCATCGTCGGCACCTGCGCCGGACCGGGGACCCCGCCACACAATGATTTCCTGATCTGGCGCGGCGGTGTGCTGAAGGACTTCGAACTGCGGGTCACCGCCCGGGTCAAGGGGGACAACAATTCCGGCATCCAGTACCGCAGCCGCCCTCTGCCCGAAGTGGGGCCCTGGGCGATCACGGGATACCAGAGCGACATTCATCCCGCGATAGAACACACCGGGATGACCTACGAGGAAAAGGGACGGGGCATCTTCGGGCTCAACGGGCAAAGTGTCATCGTGGATCGCGAAGGACAGCGATGGCTCGCGTCCACCCACGAACCCGTCGCGGTGGATGTGGCGGAGTGGAACGACTACACCGTCATCGCCCGGGGCAATCACCTCGTCCATCTCGTCAACGGCAGGATGACTTCCCAGCTCACCGACTACGAGGAAAAAGGCCGCGCTCTGGAGGGACTCCTCGCCTTCCAACTCCACAGCGGCAACGCCAACACCGTCGAGATCCGCTCGGTCGAACTCAAAGTCATCCTCGACGCCGAGGTAAAACCTTTCACCGACGCGAGCATTCCCGCCGACGCCACCAAGATCGATCGACCCGGTTCACAGGGTGTCGACAAACCTTCTCCGACGAGGAAACCGAAATAAGGGCACCGGCGGGAATGAAACACTTTTTGGAGAAAGGTTTTGAGATCCATCGCGGGGTCATTCCGGCGGAGGAGATCGAAGCTTGGCGGGTCGAGGCGGATCGCGTGGCTTCAGAAGCGGGGTCTGTCTGTGTTCGCCATCTGAACTCACGTTCCGAGAACTTTCGAAACCTGGCTCTCTCCGAATCTATCGGAGGCATGCTCCCCACAGGGTTCGTGCCGGTTCGTAGTATCCTTTTTGACAAAACAAGGGAGCAAAACTGGCCTGTTCTCTGGCATCAGGATCTCACTATCGCGGTGGAGGGGAGAGCCGAGCTGGAGGGGTTTGGTCCATGGTCCGTCAAGGAAGGCGTCACCCATGTGCAAGCTCCGTCGGCCCTGCTGGAGCGAATGATTACCATCCGAATCCATCTCGACCTTACCACGGACAGAAACGGAGCGCTCAAAGTGATACCCGGGAGTCATCGGCTCGGGATCATTCCGCGAGAATTGATTTCCGGCCATCTTGCCGGGGAGGAAGTAGTCTGTGAGTGTGGTCCGGGCGACGTATTGCTGATGTCGCCGCTTTTGCTGCATGCGTCAGGTCGGACGACCGAGCCGACACGGCGAAGAATCATCCATTTCGAATACGCTCCGCCTCAGCACCTTCCCCATCCCATCACCTGGCACGAAAACTTCGCCGACTCTGCGACTTCCTCCCATTCTCCTTCGTAACTTCCATGTCCCTCGACCTCAAACACAGCGCCATCGACCGGCTCCGCCTCGCCTCCGGGCTGGACGGGGTGTCCTATCTCGTTCTTCTCGGCATTGCCATGCCGCTGAAATATCTCGCCGGAGAACCGCTCGCGGTGCGGATCGTCGGTTCGGTTCACGGCTTTCTTTTTCTCTCGCTCTGCGCCTGCCTTCTTGAGGTTCTTGTCAGGAAAAAACTCTCTTTCGGCTGGTGTGCCATCGTGTTCCTCTGCTCCGTCATCCCCTTTGCTCCGTTTTTCCTGGATCGGAAGCTGCGCGGGATGGCGAGGTGACCGGAATCGCTGGCCCGACTTTCGCGATTCGACTCAAAAAACGGCTGGAGGCCGCATTCTGCCGTTCGATTTGAACGAAAGTCTTCACCACAAGACTCAACCCGGAATACTTTCCGGCTGAGTCCGGGAGGCGGTTGGGTCGCACCTCACCCGCACCTCAGGGAAGCAATGTCCGCACTTCGTAGTTCGCGCCTTCGATCCGCTCCAATTTCGTTCTCAGATCGTCTCTCAGTAGGTCTACGATCGCTGTAGGAAGCTCGCCCTCAATGGTAAGTCGCACGGAGTTCATTTCGTCGGCATAGCGGACTCTTACCCCGTTCACTTCGATGTGTTGCTCGCAGTGCTCTTCGGATTTCGGCAGCGGACGATGTTCCACTTCGTCCGGTTGGAAGCGTCGCTCGAACGCGTCGCGATCCTGAGGAGCCACCCCTGCCATCTCTTCCTTGATGGCAGGGTCT
This sequence comes from Verrucomicrobiaceae bacterium, assembly GCA_012719225.1. GTDB lineage: Bacteria > Verrucomicrobiota > Verrucomicrobiia > Verrucomicrobiales > DEV007 > Arctic95D-9. The sequence goes on along the minus strand of JAAYAT010000161.1, from coordinate 15,711 downwards.
AGATCCTTCATGATGTCATCCACGTCTGAAACCTTGTGCCGCTGATTGAAAAGCCATGTCCCCATCTCGAACAACCGGTTCGGCTCGCCGTCTTCGCGCAGAAACTCCAGCACGGTTACACGGCGCCGTGTCAAGCGTTCCCAGTTCCAAGTGTTGGGATGAAGCCGCCAATCGTCGAAATTCTCCACCAGTCCCGCCCCCGCAGCCGTCCAGACTTCCCCACCACGCACCACGATGAATCCGCCCTCGGCAGTCGCTTTGTGGCCGTGGATCCATCCAGGCCCGCCGCCGGTTGACTCCTGCCAGCGAACTTCCCAGTTCGCGGGATCGAGCACGAGGATCTGCGTCTTTCCAACCGCGCGTTGTTCTGGATAGCCGAGGTTCCCGATCAGCACGAGTTTCCCGTCCACCAGCGTGGCGGAATGGAAGTCGGTCGGGGGAAAAATTTCTGCGGGGTAGCCGAGGATTTCGAGGCGTCCGTCCGGATGGTGGATGAAAAGATCATTGTAAATGAAGAAATCCGCATCGTAGTAGTCCTCGTGCTCCCCAGCGACGAGAAGTGTGCGTCCGTCGGGCAATAGCGTGGTGCTTTGCCCAAAGCGCTCTGCCGACCAAGCGGGATGGCCGCCGAACGACGAGGGTTCGCCGAAATGCTCGTTCGCCGCCCACGCGCTTTCCCCAGAACGGATCAGCCAAGTCCAGTAAGGATTCGTTAGGTTTTCCGCAGGCCGTGTCCCGCGCCGGGCGTCGCGCCATTGCCGGAAAGCTTCGGGAGTGACATCGGCATCGAGGATCAGGGTGTCCGGCATGGTGGTGGAATGGGGATTTTCAGGGATTCACGTCGATCTGTCATGGTGGGGTAGCTCTGTCACAGTCCCGGAATCCCGATTCGGTGGCTCACCGTCCCCGCTGGCTCCCGCCGCCCGAATCGACCCACTTCGCTGTCTCGAGGGCTTTCGCGCCGAGCACCTTTTCGGCGATCACCTTGCCATCCTTTCGGATCTGGATGGAGATGCCTTCGAGGTCGTCATTACTCTCGTCCTTGGTGCCATCGGCATAGTACCACCCGGGGGCCAATTCGCTGTGGTTGACCGGGATAACGTCCGTCTCAACGGTCTTCGATCTCAGGTATTCGATCGAACCGAGATCCACCTTGCCCGCCTTCATCAGCATCCCCCCCGCCGGGACCAACCCGCGATTCATCTCCCTCGCTTGACGCGCCTTCGACTTCGCCGTCTTGAACAGATTGTAGTGGACCTCGATTCCCTCGAGCGTAACACCCGAAGTGCCCGCCTTCGACCGGTTCTCCACCTCGATGGTGAATTTCCAGGTTTCGTTGACCACAAGCAGATTCCCCTCCCTGGATTTTTCCCGATCCACCCGCTGCCGCGTCGGCTTGATGTCGAAATCGTAGGTGTACTGCGCCGGGTTCGCCTCGCGCCATTTCGCGATGTGGGTTTGGTCCGCCTTGGAGAAAAAGGAAATGCCGCCCGTGACGAGACCTCCATCCTCGCGTTTCAAGGTCACTTCGGCATCGGTCGCGGAAACGATGGTCGCCCGCAATTTCTGGCCGGAATGGTTGGTGAAGTCGCGGTAGGTGTCCGAGCGTAACACCATCGGTCCACAGGACAGCGCAACGGCCAGGATAGGAAGAAAAATTCGCGGAGGTCGGGCCTGTGAAAGCGTGAAAAGCCGGATCGGTTCGCTCATGGGTGGATGGGGGTGAATGATTTCCGGGAATTCCTTTTCATCAACTCGACCTTTTTCACGCCGAAAGCCCGGGACCAGAGAGAGTCTCGGGAGGGGCGATTGCAGTCAGCACATGTTAGAATCGCTTGGTTTTTGGCGTCGTGTCAATGCTTTTCTGCAAAAAATAGACCTTCGCTCCCGAGCGCTCGCAAAACCACGCCCGGTGTCCGCGGATCCGTTTGCATCTGGTTTCGCTACCAAGCAAAATTCCGAGGTTTTTTCACATTCGGGATTCACAAAGGCGGGTCCACTCGTTTAAGATGGATGTCCCGTCGGACCAGGCGGCTCGTTGCTATGGACATTGTCGACACCCTTTCCGCGATCCTGAACCACAAGAAATCCAGGGCGGTCTGGACGATCCCGCCGGACCACATGGTCTTCGAAGCGATCCAACTGATGTCCGGAAAAAACATCGGCGCTCTGCCGGTGGTGCGGGACACGGTTCTCGTCGGCATCGTCTCGGAGCGGGACTACACCCGCAAGGTCATCCTCAAGGGGCGATCCTCGCGCGACACTCCGGTGGGGGACATCATGACCGAGGATCTCGTCACCGCCGATCCTTCGATGAAGGTGCTCTCCGCCCTCCAGTTGATGACGGAGCGATCCATTCGCCATCTCCCCGTGGTGGTGGACGAGGAGCTGACCGGCATCGTCTCCATCGGGGATCTCGTCCGACACGTGATCTCCTGTCAGGCGGCCCTGATCGACCAGTTGAAGGACTACGTGCTGGGACCGTCCCCGCGATGACGGCGGGATAATCCTCCGCCGAAAAATCCGGCTCCCGGGGAGATTCTCACAGTGTCAGGAGTTCCCGGACTCCGGGGAGAACGCTCGCGTAGACGCGATTGCGACCGGCCCGGTTGAGGATGTCGGTGACGAGGGCGGCGTCGCTCATGCGGGGGGTGGGGAGCCAATCCTCCTCGGTGGCGACGCCGCGATGGGTGAGGCTGCGGAAGAAGTCGCGGGTCTGGCAACGGCTGATTTCGACGCGGGTGCCGCCGAGGTGGAAGTCGACCTCCAGGGTGCCCTTGCGATTCGGGTCCAGTTCTTCGATGTGGATGGCAAAACCGGAGGGGAAACCTTTCCGCCCCGCGAGGGCGACGATCCGGCCCGGCGACGACGCGCCGGGATCAAAACGCGCCTCCAGTTTCGAGGCGATCCAAGCGGCGAGGTAGAGGGAACTCATGCGATAGCCTTTGGCGTAGCGAATCCGCACCTCGGAGAGCGAGGCGAGATCGCCGGCGACGGCGGGCCGGTCAAAGACATTGGCGATGGCGTGCCGGATCGAGTTGAGCCGGGTGAAGGCGAGATCGTGCATGGCGAAGGAGGACGATCCGCCCGCCTGGCTGTCGACGAGCCGGATGAATTGATTTCTCGGAGAGGCCCAGGTTTCGCTGTCAAAGAGAAGCCGGTCGATCCGCGAGTAGAGACGTTCTTCGAAGGCGTCGGAGAACTCCCCCCGCCACCAGAACGCGAGCGGGAGGTCCGAATCGAGGTGAGCGAAGACGACATTGCGGAGCAGGCCGGGCGAGTGGCCGGTGAGGAAAAAGCTGATCTGTTCGCTGCAAACGGATTTCTCGCCTTTGCGATTGATCTGGCAGTGAGCCTGGATCCAGGCGCGCGCGCCGGCCACGGGGTGACGCGGGTCCGCGCAGATGAGGAGGGAGCGGCACGCCGCCAGGCTGGTGAGTTCGGCGAGGACGGAGGCATCGCGTTCGAGCTCCTCCTGATTTTCGTTGTAGAGGGCGAGATTGATGAGAGAAGCCCGGGCGATGCCACCGGCGTTGGGGGCATCGGCCCCGGCGCGGTCGTCCATGAAGAGCGCTTGGAGTTCCCGTTCGATGTGCGAGAGCTCGACGGGCTGGCCGAGGAGCTGGAAGGCGGGGAGCGAGGGAAGGGAAGCGACGGAGGTCATGGGACAGGATACTCGTATTTTCCGGAGGGGAAAAGCAATTCAGGGGGGCGAGTCGAAAAGCAATCTAAAGCCAGGGCGTTTCCCCTGCCGCGGCTTCGCTCTGGAAGATTCGTGTCTGATCAAGCGCGACGCCGTTCGGATAGGTGTCTACGAACAAGCCGCGATCAGATGGCGCGAGCAGTGGCCGGACGTCAGGCGCGAAATCGAGGGCTTGCCGCTCGGCGAAGCGCATCGTATCGTGTTGGCGAAAGCCGGACCATGCCTCCCGAGGAAACCATTGCCGCCGACCGCGTGAACGACGACTTTCCCTCTTTCCCCCGCATGTCCCCCACGACCCGACTTCACCGCCTCGACAATGGAATCCGCCTCGCCACCGTGGCGATGCCGCACATGGCCAGCGTCGCCTTCGGCCTCTGGACCGGGGCGGGCAGCCGTCACGAGAGAGGGCGCGAGCACGGCATGGCGCATTTTGTCGAGCACATGCTTTTCAAAGGCACCCCCAGCCGCAGCGCGGAGGAAATCTCGCGTCACATCGAGAGTCTCGGGGCGTCGATCGACGGGTTCACGGTGGAGGATCACACCGCCTATCAGGTGAAGGGCCCGGCGGAGCGGTTCGAGCCGCTCTTCGACGTGCTCGCCGATTTGTATTCGAACCCCGTCCTCGATCCGGAGGAGATCGAGTCGGAAAAGGCGGTCATCCGCGAAGAGATCGCAATGGTGCGCGACCAGCCCTCGCAGTACCTCGACGACCTTATCAGTGAAGCGGTCTGGGGTCCGGGGCATCCCCTGGGGCGCTCCATCACCGGGACCGAAGAGAGCCTCGAGGCGTTTCGGCGCGGTGACATATTCGACTTTCACCAGCGGGCCTACTGCGGCGCGAACACGGTCATCTCGGTCGCGGGCAACATCGAGCACGAGGCCGTCCGCGACATCGTCACACGCCGCGTCGCCGCGATGCCGAAGGGTGAGCCGGTTTCCTGTCCGAGCGGCGGTCCCTCGCCGGAGCGTCATCGCTTTGTCGAGGACGACGGGCAGGAACAATCCCACCTCGCTCTCTCCTTCCAAAATGTGGACCGCTACGACGGCACCCGCTACGCGCACAAACTGCTCAATGTGATCCTCGGGGAAAACATGAGTTCGCGCCTTTTCCAGACGATCCGGGAGCGCAAGGGACTCTGCTACGAGGTCCAGAGCGATCTCGTCGCTTTTTCCGACGCGGGCCTGCTCCAGATCTATCTCGCGCTGAGTCCGGGCAATCTCGGCGAGGCCCTCGGGGGGATCTCGGACATCCTCGCCGATCTCCGCGAGAACGGGGTGAGCGACCGGGAACTGGAGGAGGCCAAGGCCTATGTCATCGGGCAGAACCGTATCAGCTTGGAAAATACCGCCGCCCAGATGATGTGGGCGGGGGAAACGACGCTCTTTTTCAACGACTGGATCGATCCCGAAGAATCGCATCGCCAGATCGCGGCAGTGACCCCCGCAGAAATTCGCGCCGCCGCGGGCCTCGCCTTCGACGGCAAGACGCTCTGCTCCGCCCTGATCGGACCGACCGCCTCGCAGGAGGTGCTGGGGGACTGGCTCAGTGCGTGCAACACATAGGTCCCTCGAGATTCTGGAGTCGGCGGAACCAGAGGAACTTCCGCTGCAGCAGCGGGAGCGGTTCGAAAGCGGCGGGATCGCCGTGACGCTCGCCGTTTTTTCGACCGAGAGCCAGTTCCTCTCCCCGGCGGAAATAGCGCACTTCGAAGTCGCCTTCCATTTCGCTGACGAGGCGGCGGAATTCGTGCCAGGGGAGGAGATGGTGCCCGATGTTGGCGAACTGCTGGATGCCGCGCGGGCGTGACGAGGGACCGAGAATGTTGGGGACGGACTCGCGCACGTCGACCATGTCGGTCTGGAGGGAAAAGAGATCGATCCGCTTGAGGAAAAAGTGATTCCCCTCTCCCTCGCTGCGCAGATTGCTGTACATCGAGAAGGACGTCTGGGTGCGACCGCCCAACCAGGGGTAGGCCCCGTTCAGGACGACGGGGAGCAGGCCGAGCCAGGCGAGGGTCCAGCGGGCGCGGTTCAGCGCGGCGGGGTTGTCTTTCCGGGCTTTCCAGCCCGCGAGGAGATAGCAGGCACCGATCCAGCAGCCCCACAGGAAAAAGGCGAAAAAGCCGATGCGGTTCGCGGTGTGGAAGACCTCGTAGCTGCGCTCGATCGTGAGGTAAAGCGCGCCCTGAGTGATGAGGGTGACAAAAAAGACGCCCACCACGAGGGCGCGGGCGCGTTTCCGTCCCTTCGCTGGATCACCTCGGCCGAGCCAGCGCAATTGCCCGTCCCAGAGCCCCTGCAACCGCACGCCCCAGGAGAGCGGCAGGAAAAAGACCAGCATCGCCAGTATCAGCGAGGTGAAGCTGAAAATCCCCGCCGCCGGATGGATCGAGAGCCAGAGATGGAATCCGATCGCGGCGGCAAAGCCGATAAATCGCGTTTTCCGGAAAAAGAGGAGCAGCGGGATCCCCAGTTCGAAAAGCAGCGAGGCGACCGCGGCGGTCATCAACGCCCACCTGCCCGTCGGGAGGAGCGGGCCGAAGTAGGCCGCGATCTCCTTGTGCAATACAGCCGCGCAGGAGACCTCGGGATCAAAGTAATCCCAATTCAGTTTTTGGATCACCGCCCAGATATACATGATCAACAGCGCGACGCGCAGGATGGGGGCGATGCGGTCGTAGTAGTCACCTCCCGATCCGATCTTCCCCGGGCCGAAGAGGACGCGACAGAGCGCGAAGAGGAGGAAGAGGGTGGTGAGGGCCCCGGGAACCGGTCCGTGCGGTATCCCCGGCAGGAAAAAGTAGAGGGCCTTGACCGAGGCGGCGGCACCGAGAAGGGCGAGGCGCGAGGCGAACGCGGCCTTTTCCCGGGCCAGTTCGCGGCGTCCCGGCCCGGTGCGGAAGAAACCGATCAGAGCGATCAGCATGATGAGGTGGAGCATCCCCTCGAAGAGAATGTGGTTCGGCACGAAGGGGAGCTTGTGCCAGAGATTCAGGAGCGAGGTGACGACGAGGACTCCGAGGCGGAGGACACAGCCGGGCCGGTAGATCACGGCGATAGCGGCGGTGACGAGGAGCCAGCCCTGCCACGACTCCGTCCAGAAGGTGAAGGCGAGCTGGTGCGCCAGGGTCGTCACCGCCCAGATCAGCGCGAAGGCGGAAAACGGATCATAACTCCCCGAAGCGGATTCGGACGCGGGGGCGGTCACGGGAGACGGAGGATTTCCTGGCATGGCGGTCGCACTCTCAGCGGGGGGAGGGAAAAACGCAATCAGTGGGCGATCTTGCAGAATTGCCTCGGGATGAGGTCGTGGGGGACTTGCTCCACGTAGACATTCCGCGACGCGGCGCATCCCTCGTCGGCGAGCCGTCCGGACTCGCGGCAAAGCTCCATCGAAATGACCTCTTCGGGTTCGGCGAACTCGGTGAATTCGTAGCCGATCCCCGCCGCTCCGGTCATGATGTCATTCCACACCGGCAGGGCGACGCGGCCTCCGTAGGCCCCCTCCATGATCGTTCCGGGTTGGTCGAGGCCGATCCAGACGCCGCCCGAGAGCCTACTGGTGTAGCCGACGAACCAGGCGTCCTGAAAGTCGTTGGTGGTCCCGGTTTTGCCTCCGGCGGCGGCGGTGAACCCGAGTTCGCGGAGACCGGCGGCGGAGCCGCCCTCTTCGAGGACTTTTTTGAGAATGTTCGAAGTCAGCCAGGCCGCGCCGGGGGAGAGCACCCGATAGCTCGCATCCTCGTGCTGGTAAAGAATCGTGCCGTCGCGGTCGGTGACGGATTCGACGAAATACGGTTCGTGCCGTATCCCGCCGGTGGCGAAAACGGTGTAGGCGCTGGTGACTCCGCAGAGATCGGCGCCGACGGTGCCGATGTAGATCGGAGGGGTCGGCTCGGCCCGCTCGGCGTCCCCCAGACCGGCGTGTTCCATCATCGCGAGGACCCGATCGATCCCGGCCCACTCGCCGACACGCACGGTCATGGTATTGCGCGATCGGATGAGACCGGTTTCCACCGGCAGCATTCCGCCGAAGATCCCGTCGGAGTTTTCCGGAGTCCAGCCGACCGGGTCCCACTCGATCTCGCCCGGCAGGATCGCCGCGTCACTCACGAGCATACCGGGAAAAAGACCGCGTTCGAAGGCGGTGCCGTAGACGAGGGGTTTGAAGATCGATCCCATGGGCCGCTTGGCCTGGGTGGCACGGTTGAAGGCGCTGTGCGAAAAATCGCGCCCCCCCACGACCGCCCGCATCGCCCCGGTGAAGTTTTCCATGACCACCACGGCGGCCTGCAGATAGGCGGGCTCGCCCTCGCGGTGGGCCGCGAGGGCGGGGTGATGGTAGTCGGGCTGTTTTTCGAGAGCGGTGAGACGGGTCGCGACGGCCTTCTCGGCGGCGGCCTGGAGTCGACTGTCGAAGGTCGTCCGGATCGAGAGACCTCCGACGCCGGTGAGCGAAGGGAACATCGTTTCCATCTCGTCGGAGACCATTTTGAGAAGGTAATTCTGTTCCGAGATCTTGGCTTGCCGCCTCAGCATCTCCATCCAACGATCCTGCGGGAGCACTTCGGGCCGGGCCGCTCCCATCGCCTCCGCCTCCGCCTCGCTGAGGAGCCCTTCATCGGCCATGCGGTGGAGGGTGCCGCGCATTTCCCTCCGGGCGGCCTCGTAGTGGCGGAAAGGGGAAAAGCCGTTCGGCGCACGGATCACGCCGGCGAGCATGGCCGCTTCGGGGAGGGTGAGGTCGGCGGCGGACTTGCCGAAGTAGCCCCGCGCGGCCTGCTCGATCCCGTTCATGCCGGTGCCCAGGAAAACCCGGTTCACATAAAACGAGAGGATCTCATCCTTGCTGTAGTGTTTTTCAATGCGGCGCGCCAGCGCCATTTCGAGGAGCTTGCGCCGCATGGTGCGTCCGGTGAGGCCGTAGCTCATCCGGGTGAGCTGCATGGTCAGGGTGCTGGCGCCCTGAACGGTTCGTTTTTCCCGGAGGTTCCGCAGCCAGGCCCGCACCAAGCCGAAGTGGTCGATGCCGTGGTGCTGGTAAAAGCGGGAATCCTCCCGCGCCATCAGGGCGTTGAGAAAATGCGGGGAGACCTCATCGAGAGCCACCGGAGTCCCGACGTTTTCCCCGTGCAGGTAGCCGATGAGTTCGCCGGTTCCGTCGGTGACGGTCGATTCGAGAGGCATGCGTCCGACGGCGGTGATGTCGTAGCGGGCCGCCTGACGGTCGTAGTTGAAGAGGACCATCGCCGCGATGAGCAGGGCGATGCAGGCGCTCGCGAGGACGATGAAAACAACAAATCGCAGGAGCGGATGACGCAGGAGAGAACGGGAAGCGGGGCGTTCCGGCTCTCCTTTCCAGGAGCGTCTCGCCCGCTTGCGCGAGCCTCTGGCAGGTCGTGTCATCCCCTTGGGAAAAGTCGTCAGTGCTTACGCCATCGCGAGGATGAGCCGCACCGAGTCGATCCGCAGCGGCGTGTCGGCGAGGTATTTTTTCAGTTCTATCTGGGCGGCGCGGACCATCTCGATCTCCTCCTCGCGCACGGGGTGGTTCATTTCGCGGAGACGTTCGAGCCGCTCGATATTGGCGGCCAGCTCCTCTTCCATGCGTTCGATCGCCGCCGCGCGGATCTCGTCGCCACGTTCCTCGGACTCCGTGCTCGCGACCTCGAGGAGCGGCGGGATGGTGGCTCGCAGCGCCCGCGATTTTTCGCGGAGGAAGGTGCTCGGTCCGGGGCGACCGTCCCGTCGGATGCGCTCGATGTCGAAGTCGGCGGTGCGGTTGCGTCCTTTCTGGTCGACGATGACGCGGATCGGCTTGGAGGGCAGGAACCGCTCGGCGTGAAGATGCTCGGGGGCGACACATTCGAGCACGCAGACCGTTTCGATCAGGAGAAGCTGTTCGGAGGCACCCTCGAGCCGGAAAAAACCAGCGTTGCCGTGGTCGGTCGAAATGAGACTCTCCAACGCGCTGGTGACCATGGGGTGGTCGGGGGTGAGAAAGGTGAGATCCTCCCGCGCGAGAGCGAGGCTCCGGTCGAAGGTGACCGAGAGACCGTCTTCGGGCAGACCGGGGAACGCGTCGGCGGAGAAAAGGTGCTCGGGGGTGAGCACGTAGCTGCGGTCTCCGAGATCCTCCACGGTCACGCCGAAATGGTCGAAGACCTTGAGCATGAGATATTCCAGGCGATTGTCCTCGTCGAGCGTCTCGATGCGGGAGACGAGGGCCTGGCCCTGATCGCGGTCGAAGGAGCTGATTTCCAGGAGGTGATCCCGCCCTTTTTCCAGCTCCTTGTCGAGATTCTCCTTGTAAGCGCGGGTGCGGTCGAGAAGATCGGGGAGAGCTTCCTCGCGCTCGGTGGGATCGGCCTGGAGCAGCCCCTCCAGTTCCTCGCGGAAGGCGCGGTGAATCGTACCGGCCCCGTGCAGGGTGTGCTCGAAGGCATTGAGGCCGCGGTGGTACCAGAGCGCCTTGAGTTCTTCGCCGGTGCTTTCGACAAAAGGCACGTGGATGTGGACATCCTCGGTCTGACCGATCCGGTCGAGACGTCCGATGCGCTGCTCCAGGAGACCGGGATCGGAGGGCAGGTCGAAGAGGATGAGGTGATGGGCGAACTGGAAATTGCGCCCCTCGGAACCGATCTCGGAACAAATGAGGAGTCGGGCACCCATTTCCTCGTCGGCGAACCAAGCCGCGTTTTTGTCCCGTTGCAGCAGCGAGAGTCCCTCGTGGAACATCGTTGCCTGGGAGCTGATCCGTTCGCGCAGGGCCGCCTCGATCGCCTCGACGGTCTCGCGCGCGTGGGTGATGAGAAGGAACTTTGATTCGGTGTCGGCCCGCAAGAGCGCTTTGAGCCAGTCCAGTTTCATTTCAAAGCCCTCGTCCTCGGAGCAATCCAGCGGGCAGAGGTGGACGATGCGTTTGGGAAAGGTGTCGAGGACGAGGCGGCGGTTCCGGAAGAGGACACGACCCGGACCGTGCAGGTCGATGAGGGCGTGGCGACAGGCCTCGCGGCGGGCGGGCGTGCCGTCCTCTTTCAACTGTGCGGCGGTCTCCTTGTCGAGGAGGGTCGCGATGGATTTCAATTCTTTGGCGGTGAGCTTCTTGTCGCCGCGGAGACGGTCCGCCAGATCGGAAATGGAGCGGTAATTCTCCGATTCCCGGATGAAGGTGTCGAGGTCGGAAAAACGGGCCGGGTCGAGCAGTCGGAGCCGCGCGAAATGCCCCTCGCGCCCGAGCTGCTCCGGGGTCGCGGTGAGGAGGAGGAGACCGGCGGAATGCCTGGCGATGGCCTCGACGGCGGCGTATTCCGGGCTGGCGGACTCGACACTCCACTCGAGATGGTGGGCTTCGTCGACGATGGTGAGATCCCATTCCCCCGCCGCCGCCTGCGCCGCGCGATGCGGATGTGAGGCGATCCACGAGGTCGCGCAGAGGATCATCTGATCGTCGAAGAAAGGGTTGACCGGTTTGTCGGGATCGTCCGCGAGGGCACCGCTCTCGATCGAGGCGGCCCGCTCTTCATCGAAAATGGCGAAAGAAAGCGCGAAGCGGCGGTAGAGTTCGATGAACCACTGGTTGACGAGGGCGTCGGGAACGAGAATGAGGATGCGCGAGGCGCGCCCGGAGAGATGGAGACGGTGCAGGATGAGACAGGCCTCTATCGTTTTCCCCAACCCGACCTCGTCGGCGAGGAGGACGCGCGGGGCGGCCCGGTTGGCGACTTCTTCCGCGATGAAAAGCTGGTGGGGAATCAGGGAGATGCGCCCGCCGATGAGTCCGCGGACATCGCTGGCGCGGGCCTCGTGCTGGGCCCGGATGGCCGACTGGCGCAGACTCCAGAGGCGGGGATCGTCGCTGATGCCGGCGAGGAGACGCTGTTCGGGACGCTGCACGCTCATCGTGTCGGAGAGCCCGCTCTCGGGCAACTCGTGGCCGTCGCCGTCGATGTAGATGAGCCTTTTTTCATCCTCGCGGATCTCCGCGACGACGAAGGCGTTCCCCTCCTGATCCTTGACGGTGTCTCCCGGCTCGAAGGCGACCCGGCGGAGCGGGGCGTTTCTCGCCGCATAGGTGATGGTCTCGCCGACGGCGGGGTAAAAGGCTTTCACATGGGTGTAATCCGACGAGAGGATCAGGGCGAGTCCAAATTCGGTCTGTGTTTCACTGATCCAGCGCTGACCTGGGGCAAACTGGGTGGGATCGGCGGTGTCAGTCTGATAACGCGAGGCTTTCATACAAAAGGAGCGAGAGGGGTCAAAAGGGTAGCGCGTTTCGTGCGTTGCGCCAGTGTCGGGACAGGGAATTTTGCATTTGCCCACTCGCGTTTCCGGGATCGCCGGAATCCGCTGACAGGACGATGTCCGCCCTTGTGCCCGACGGCTCGCCGAGCCACCCAAGCCCCGGACTCCGGCGGGCGCTCAGGCCCCGACTTCACGGGCGAGCACCGCCATGGTTTCGCGCTGGCGTTTTTCGACGAAACGCCGTCCCTCGGCGGCCTTCGCCCGGGCGGCGTCGGGGTCTTTCGCCATCGCGAGGACGGCATCGGGGAGACGGGCGAGGTCTTCCTCCTTGTCAAAATCGAAGAGCCACTCCCCGAGGCCGATGTCCTCCCACATATAGCCCTTCGAAGTCTGCTCGGCCCAGCGGCAGACGATCGCAGGGACACCCTGGCCGATACACATGATGGGCGAATGCATCTCGTTGCCGAAGAGTCCCAAGCTGCGGACGTAAACGCTGATCGCTTCCCCGGTGAGCCAGTAGTCGGGCCGCCAGACGACGCGTTTTTTGATTTCATCAGGAAGCCGGTCGTAGATGACCTCTTTGCCCACCTGCATCTGGGTGCGGTCTTCGGGACAGAGGAGGACCTTGAGATCGGTCTCCGCGACGATCCGGCGGATCGCCTCGATGTGCGGAGCGTGGTCGTGGGCCTTCATCTCCTCGTTGCGGGCGTGCCGGACCTCGTCTTTGGGCCGGTCTTTGATACGCCAGTACGGAGTGTAGCGCAGGCGGGGAATGCAGCAGAGGAACTTGCCTTCCTCCAATCCGTTCGCTTGGAGAAAGGCGGTCGCCTTTTCGTCATCCCTGACATCACAGGCGAAAGCCCCGTCCGGACCGAACTCCATCACCGGCGAGGTGCAGCCCTCCGCCTTCGCGAGGGCGAGGGAATGCGAGTCGCGGAAAAAGACAAAACGCGCCCCGCTGAGCACCCGGATCGTTTTCCGAAACTTCTCCCCGGGCGTCTCTTTGGTGGAGCTGGAACCCTTTTTCGGGAGGGTGATGCCGTAGACTCCATAGGGTTTGCCGGTCGCTTCGCTCCAGCGGACGACATCCTTTTCCGCGACGAGGGAGGGACCCGATCCGTGGAGGAGAAAATCGTTTTCGGCGAAGGCCCGTGCGAGCGCCTCGGTGCCTTTCGCGATTTTCAGTTTGGGAAAACGCGAGGTCAACAATTCGTCCACTCCGTTGTCGAGGTTGTTCGGCCAGAGGGTGATCTCGGCGTCGGGGAGATGCTGCTCGAGAAGGTGGAGCACGCCGGGGGTGTGGGCGATGTCCCCGATGTTGACGGTCTGCCACGAGGAACGCAGGAGGATGCGCGCCGGCCGGTCGGCCGCTCCGGCTTTCATGGCGGTCGCTCCCAACACGAGACCGAGGCGGGTGAGGAGAGAACGGCGGCTGAGGAAATCGGGACGGAGAGTGGTCATGCCGAAACGTAGGGACCGGATGGGCCGCTGTCGACCCCGTTCCTTCCCCGCGTGTTTTTCTCCGGCGGCGGAGCGGTTGCGGCGGAGCCATCGCCCGAGAGAGGCCCGGGACTTGAATTACGGGGTCAAATGGCGGAGGTTGCAGGGTCTTGGACAAGGTTTTGACCTTTCCCCGCCTGTTTCCCCCTCTCCTCCGCGGAATCGTTATGCCAGCAACTGCTTCTTTGGCCAAAGGTCGCGTTTCCCTCCTCGGAGGGGCGATCCTGTCCGTCTTGTTTTCTTCCTGCCGGACCATCGAACCCGAGCCGGAAGAACCCGGGGTGATGGATCAGGCCACCTTCGCCCTCGCCGATCTCGACGGGGACGGCAAAGTCTCCCAACAGGAAATGGCGAAATTCAAACACCGGGAAGGCCTCGCCGAGTTCGATCTCGACAGCAACCAGCAAATCTCGCTCAGCGAATGGCAGGCCGCCAAGCCGTCCGCACCGGATACGGCGGAGATTTTTCATCGCCTCGATCGCGACGGGGATGGGGAAATCACGGAGGACGAGGCCGTGGAGTCGATCCTGGAATCCGCCCCCTTCGTCGAGGGATTCCGACTCATGGACACGAACGGCGACGGGCACCTGCACTGGGAGGAATATCTCGCCGGGGACGGCGCCTCTCTCAATGCGACTCTTTTTTCGGGAGCTCCTGCGGACCAAGCGCCCCCCGCTCCGCAATCCCCTCCTCCTCCCACGACCGCACCCTGAGGGCGCATCGTTTCGGCGGAGACCGGATCCCTGCGGAATTGCTGTGGAAAATTTCACGGAAAAGCGGATAAGCTCTCTTGTCCCTCCGGCCCCCCCAAGAAACGCGGGACCGGTTGCCTCCATGAATCTCCTGTCATTCACTCCTTTTGTTCGCGAGCTGAGCCCCGGGAGCCTCCACGCCCTGTTTTTCGTCGTGCTGACGATACTCGCGATCCTCTGGGTGATCTTTTCGCTGAAACGGGGGGACCGGCTTTTTCCCACGCTCGGAATCGCCGCCGGAGTGGGAACTCTCTTCTACCTCACCTCCCCCGTTGCCACCGATGCGGCGCGCTGGTGGATCGCCGGCGGCATTGTGATCGTTGCTCTGCTCCTGCTGTGGACTTGCCGCGACCGCGTTTGGAAGCCGCTTTTCATCGCCACCGGCTTGGTCATCGTCCTCGTCGGGGTGCTCCTGACCTCCACCTCGGTCCATCTCCTCTCCTTCGTGAATTCCCTCGACAACGGGCTCACCTTTTATCTGCTCTGCGCACTCTCCTGGCTCGTCGTTCGGGTCGTGATCCCGCGGACGCGAGGAAAACAACAGGCAATCCAGGCCGCCGGAATGACCGTGGTCCTCTCGATCGCCATGTTCCTCGTCGCGGTGGCGTGGTGGCGCGAAGCGGTAGCCGGCCAAGCCCTGCCAGACGGGAGCGAAGTCCTCGGCGACCTTCTCAAAACCTCGCGCGTCATCTGTTGGACCGCGATCCTCTGCATGTTCGTTTCGGCGATCCCCCTCGGTTTCGGGATGCGACATCTCCTGCGGCATCGGGGAACTCCGGACTGAAGCTCGCCTCTCGCCACCGCGACGGCGTTGCGGGTGGCGGCGCGGGAGAAAAGAGTTATCGTAACTTCCATGATAGCCAGATTGACATTCGGGAACCGAAAACTCCTCTGGGGAGGTATTTCGACCATTTTTCTCACCGGTTGCGACTTCGCCACCTTGGGGAGACCCGCCGGGACGTCGCCTCCCTCGGTCTCGGTGAAACGGATCGACGAGGGCGCCCACCCCGGATACAAAAAAACCGGAGAGGTGTTCAGCGGGACGGTCTCCTGGTACAGCGTCAAGACCAACGGCGGCACGCGCACCGCCAGCGGGGAGCGGTTTTCGAATTCGGGCGAAACCGCCGCGCACAAAACCCTGCCGTTCGGGACGAGGATCCAGGTGACCAATCTCGCGAACGGAAAGTCCGTCGTCCTGCGCGTCAACGACCGCGGTCCCCACACCAAGGGCAGGGTCCTCGACGTCTCCATCGGGGCGGCGAAGAAACTCGATTTCGTCGGACGCGGGATCACCCGATGCCGCATCGAGGTCCTGCGCCCGGACGAGTGAAGCACGAGGGACTCAGAGCCCCACCACCGCCAGCGAATCCGAAATCCGGCCCACGGCGAGCACCACCGAGGGATGCTCTTCCTCCCAATCGGTGAGATTTTCCTTCAATTCCCGCCACTTCTCCGCGAGGAGACCGGCTTCCCCATCTACCGCAGCTTCCCCATTGGTATTGCCCAGAGTTC
>JAAYAT010000160.1 GCA_012719225.1 Verrucomicrobiaceae bacterium | reverse complement strand
CTCTCGTGTAGGGACACTCTCGTGTAGGACAGGCTCCTCCCGTGTAGGGACAGGCTCCTCCCGAGCGGACCGCGGACGCGGGTCCGGTCCCGAGCGAAGCCTTTCGCACCCGGTGTGTCCAAAAAGCGAAAATCCCCTTTTCTCCGATTCGCCTTTCCCCTATCCTCGCCTCATGCCCGCCTACCTACTCGCCCTCGATCAGGGAACTACCAGCTCCCGCGCCATCGTCTTCGACGACGGAGGAAACACCGTCGCCATCGCTCAGGAAGAGTTCACCCAACATTTCCCCTCCCCCGGTCTCGTCGAACACGACGCCGAGGAAATCTGGACCACCCAGCTCCGCGTCGCCCGCGAGGCGCTCGCGGAGGCCGGACTCCAGGCCGACGACATCGCCGCCATCGGCATCACCAACCAGCGGGAAACCAGTCTCCTCTGGGATCGCACCACCGGCGAACCGGTCGGTCCGGCCATCGTCTGGCAGGACAGGCGCACCGCCGACTTCTGCCGCGACCTGGAAACCGCCGGACACGCCCCCCGCATCCAGGAGATCACCGGGCTCGTCATCGACGCCTATTTCTCGGGTTCGAAAATCCGCTGGATGCTCGACCACCACGAGGGTGCCCGCGAACGGGCGGAGCGCGGCGAGCTCGCCTTCGGCACGATCGATACCTGGCTGGTGTGGAAACTCACCGGCGGTCGCCTCCACCTCACCGACGCGACCAACGCCTCCCGCACCCTCCTCTGCGATCTCCGGACGACGGACTGGAGCGACGAAATGCTGGCGCTGCTCGACATCCCCCGCTCCCTCCTCCCGGAAATCCGCGACAGCAGCGAAGTCTACGGAGAGACCGACCCCGGGATCTTCGGCGCACCCATCCGCATCGCCGGCATCGCCGGGGACCAGCACGCCGCCCTCTTCGGCCAGGCCTGCCACAGCCCGGGCATGGCGAAAAACACCTACGGGACCGGATGCTTCGCCCTGATGCACACCGGTGAAAACCCCATCGTCTCGCGGCACCGCCTGCTCAGCACCGTGGCCTGGCGCATCGGAGGTAAAACAGAATATGCCCTCGAGGGCAGCGTGTTCATCGCCGGAGCGGTCGTGCAGTGGTTGCGCGACCAGCTCGGCATGATCCGGTCCTCCGACGAGATCGAGGCCCTCGCCTCCGAGGTGGAAGACAATGGCGGGGTCTATTTTGTCCCCGCCTTCGCCGGTCTCGGGGCTCCGTATTGGGACAGCTACGCCCGCGGCACCATCACCGGACTGACCCGCGGTTCGAACCGCTCGCATATCGCCCGCGCCGCCCTCGAAGGCATCGTCTACCAAACCGGCGACGTGATCCGCGCGATGTGCGATGACTCCGGCATTTCTCTCAAAGAACTGCGGGTCGACGGCGGGGCCACCGCGAACGGCCTCCTCATGCAAATGCAGGCCGATCTCCTCGGCGTGCCGGTGGTGCGGGCGCGGACGTCCGAGATCACCGCCCTCGGAGCCGCCTACCTCGCCGGACTCGCCTTGGGGGTTTGGCCCGACCGCGACACCATCGCCGCGAACTGGGCCGAGGATTCCCGCTTCGTCCCCGGCCCCGGACAGTCCCGGATGCAGGAGCAACTCGCCGCCTGGGAAGACGCGGTCCGCCGCACCCGAGGCTGAAGGAAAAAAGAAAGGCAGCGCCGCGCCCGAGGCTCCCGATTCCGTCGGGGCGCAACCCCCTCTTGCAATTGCCCGGCTTTTGCGAAACCTTGCCCTTCTTTTTCATGCGCAGCCTCCTCCGATCCAAAATCCACCTCGCCACCGTCACCGAGGCCAATGTCGATTATGTCGGCAGCATCACGATCGACCGGAACCTCATCGAGGCGACCGGTCTCTGGGTCGGGGAAAAAGTCCTCGTCGTCAGCGCCACCACCGGAGCACGACTGGAGACCTACGTCATCGCCGGGGACCCCGGTTCGGGGGTCATCGGGATCAACGGTGCCGCCGCCCACCTCATCAACGCCGGGGAAAAGGTCATCATCATGGGATTTGAACTCGCCGACAAGCCCATCTCCCCCCGGGTGATCCTCTGCGACCGCGACAACCGCATCGCCGAAGTCCTCAGTGAGCGCGCCGGGATGGTCCTCGCGTCCGATTGACCCGGCGGGCATCCACCGTCCCGCACCGCCCGGAAAATACGAGCTACGGATTCGCCAGAGCGTCGACGATCGCCTTGATCCCCCGGACCGTTTCCTCCAGCTTCGCGAGATCGATCTTGTCGGGTGTATCCGTGGGGAGATGGTAATGAGGATACCGGTAGAGTGCCGTGTCCGTGATCATCACCGCCGGGAATCCCGCCTGCCAGAACGACCAGTGGTCCGACCAGCCCACCCCCGGCACCTCTTCCGGAAAAACCCCGCCGAAAGTCGGGATGTCCGCGGCGGATTGGAACGCCGACTTCGCCGCATCGACGAGATAGCGCGACGCCTCGTTGCCGACAAAGGCGAGAAAATTCCCCTTTTCGGGTAATTCTCCGGTCAGTCCCGGCGGAATTTTCTGGCTCCCTTCGGCCTCCGAAAAATACCCTATCGTTTCCAGACAGATCATCGCGACGATCTTTTCCTGTCGGGCGCGACAGGCTTTCGCATAGACGAGACTGCCCATCGCCTCGGTCTGGAAATAGGGCTCCTCTTCATTAGTGAACGCGGCGAAACGGATCGTGCGCCCCTGCGCGTCGCCCGCGTAGGCCCGCGCCAGGGACAGCAGCGCGGCGACCCCCGTCCCGTTGTCATTGGCCCCCGGACTCCCCGGAACCGTGTCGTAATGGGCGCCGACCACGAGAATCTCGTCGCGCCGCTCGCGCCCGGGGAGTTCCGCGACGACGTTGCGCACCGCCTTCCCATCCGCTTCGAAGGGATGACGAGTCACCACATAGCCCAAATTCGCCAGGCCCAGGCTCGACTCCAGCCAGACCGCGGTGCGCTCCAATTGCTCCGGCTTGCCGAGGTGACGCTCGCCGATCCGGGTCGAAAGTACCTCCAGCGCCGCGCCGAGATCCGCCCGGTTCACCGGACGCTGATTCAGCGCCGCCGCGTCGAGGCGGATCTCCTCATTCGGATCGAGCGCCCACGTCTTCTCGTAAAACTGGCTCTTCACCATGGAAAAAATTCCCATGCCCAACAGGCCGGCTGGCAAGGCCACCACCAAAAACCGGATCAATCGTCCCTCTTTCATATCATTCTTCCGTAGTGTTTACGTCCCAAGCCGAGAGAACCGCACGCGCCGCACGCAGATGAGCTCCGCCCTCGCCGAGTTGAGAGACGACCCCGGCCAGTTCGCGCTGCAAGTCCGCCCTCTCCCCGGCGGAAGTGAGCAGTCGCTCCAGCTCCTCCGCGAGCGCCTTCCCGTTCGCCTCGTCCTGCAACAGTTCGCGCACCACCTCGCGGTCCGCGATGACATTGACGATGCCGAGATACCGTACCGACATGACCCGTCGCGCGACCTGCGCGGTGAGCCACGCCACCTTGTAGGTCAGACAATAGGGCAGCCCGAGACAGGCCGCCTCCAGCGTCGCCGTGCCCGAGGCCACCACGCCCGCCGTCGCCCGGCACATGATCTCATGACTGGACATCTCCCCCACCGAGATCGCCTCGCCCAGGCCCGCTTCTTCCACCATCGTCCGCAATCGCTCCGTCAGGTCCGGCGTCGCCCCCGTCGTGGCGAACCGCAGCGCCGGATGCCGCTCCCGCAGGATCGCCGCCGCCTCCAGCATGAGCGGGAAAAGGGCCGCGATTTCCCGCTCCCGCGAGCCGGGGAGCAGCGCGACGAGGTTTTCAGCGCGCTCAAACCCGCGGCGCTTCACACCCTCCAGCGAATCCACGAGCGGGTGCCCGCCGAAGACCGTCCGCAGCCCCGAAGCCTCGTAGAGTTCCTTTTCAAAAGGGAAAATGCAGATCATCAGATCGAGCAGCTCCGCCATCACCCGGATGCGTCCCTTTTTCCAGGCCCATACCTGAGGACTGATGTAATAGATCAGCTTGCCACTGTACCCGCCCGAGCGCAGGCGCTTCGCGAGGCGCAGATTAAAGCCCGGATAATCGATCAGCACCACACCATCGGGCTGCAAATCCTGAATCCGCGCCACTGTCTCGTCCATCTTGCGACGGAAATAGCCGTACTTTTTCAACACCTCCCAAAGTCCCAGCACCGCCGCTTCGCCGAGCCAGTCCTCCACCTCCTGAGCGAGGCGGTGCATCTCCGGACCACCGAGACCCGAAAAGCGCCACTCCCCCACCTCGGGGAGCGCCTTCATCAAGGCGGCCCCGTGGGTGTCACCACTGATCTCGCCGGATACCAGAAAGAGGGATTTCAAAATCGTTTCAGGCCGTCACTACTCACAAAAAAAAGCTAAAAAGCTAACCAGCCACCTCAATATCTTCCGGCGGATCCAGCGGATACCCCCACGCCTCGAAAGAAAAGCGCCAGCGCTCCCGGATGGCCTCGGCATGCTCGGTGGAAACCCGGTGGACGTTGCGGCGGTAGCCCTTCAGCGTTCCGACATACTTCGCGATCTCCCGCAGCCCCGCCTCCTTGCCGTCCAGGCCGAGTTGATCGTAGATCCGCCCGATCTCCCCCAGAGGATCTTCGGTGATTTCCTCATAGCTCGTCTCAGCGAGTTGATCGGCCGGGAGCTGCAGCTTCTCGCGGTCGGCGAGGTAGCGCCGCATGACCCGCTCGTAGGTCTCCAGAGTGAAACCGGGGATGTCCACATCTTGGAAGGGCTGCCAGGCGAAGGCGTTGAAAAGCCGGGGAAACTTCCCGCAACTCGAACTGAAAACCGGCCAGGGATTGCGCACGATATGGATGAACTTCGCATCGGGAAACATCTCCAGGATCATCTCCATGCGCGTCGTCGATGGCGGATTTTTAAAGAGCAGTTGCCTCCCCCCCTTCACATAACTGACCTTGCGGATGAGGAACTCGTAATTCCGCTGGAAACACCGCCGCGCCGCCGCCCCGACACCTTCAAAAAAGAGGGCGCGGTCCCGGTGCCCCTCCATGTCCTGAGGCAGATAATAAATGCTGTAGTAACCGATCGGGTTGAGATTCCCCAGAGCCATCTCCTCCTCCTGCGGTTCGTCGAGGGCCAGCTTCACATTGTCGTAGCCGCGCGTCTTCGGCAGGGCCCGGTCGATGATGCGACGGGCGATGCGCACCTTCGGGCCGAGCATGTCCATCGGCATCGCCGTCTCGGAAAACTTGAGAAACCCGAACTGCGGGTCGCGGCTCATCAGATTGTGTAAATGGGTCGTGCCACTGCGCCAGTGGCCGATGAGGAAGATCGGCGGCTTCGAAAGCGTCTCCCGCCGGATCGCGTCGCCGTATTTGATCTTCTCAATCCAGGCCAGCGGGAAGCGCAGAATCTGCCCCACCCAGGCGATAAAACGCTGGTAGCGCGTCCGCGGATCCAGTCCCGGCGTGAGCAGGGCATGACGCAAAAAAACGCGGAGCCGCGCTCCCGCGAAAGGGTGCAGGCCAGGAGCCTTTTCCCGTGCGGCAGATTCGAGTGTCCATTTTTCCCCCATGAGCGTGTTCTTGCGACCTTAGCCGGACTTGAGACAAGGCGCGACATGAAAATGGAACACCCTGCGCCTTCCCCTCCGCGAAGAGGTGAAACCCCGCAGCATCGAGATCCACTGAGGCGTTTCCCCGCGGCGGGAGCAAGGAAGGGCGCTGCCAACCCGTCGGACTTCTCCCGGTCGGCAGCCCTTCCGGTTCCCGCCGCGACGGGTCTTGCCCCCTGGATCCCTCACCTCTCCGGAAAGAAACTCAGGAGCCGGGCGAGGTAGGCCGGAGCTGCCTCCGAGTTCTCCGCCGGGGCCCATTCCGCGGCGACCTTGTCCGCCACGTCGAAGGGACCGCGCTTGAATTCGAGGATGACCGTGTCGGGCGCGAGGGCGACGACTCCGTGCCAGATTCCCGCCTCGATGTCGATGAGATCCCCCACCTCGAGACGGCTCGCCGTGCGCAACTCCCCCGCTTCGTCGAAGCAGAGAAAGCCGAGACACCCCGACATCACCAGTACCGTCTCCGACGCCCCCTCGCGCGGATGCTGATGCGGCTGGATGTAGGTCCCCGGTTGCAGGAAGTTGATCATCCGCTGGACGAGATCCTCTCCTCCCCGGTGAATCGGCAGCAGCATGCGCCGACGCGGGCTGCGGCGGGATTCCGCGAGGCCCTCCTCGCACAGGGCGGGCGTGAGCTCAAAGACGGGACCCGTGGGATTTGGCATCGCAAGTTTCATCCTTACGGCTCCGGCCAAAGCGCGTCCCGGGCAAGCG
>JAAYAT010000159.1 GCA_012719225.1 Verrucomicrobiaceae bacterium | reverse complement strand
GTCGGGAGTGAAAGGGGTTCCTATGCTTGCCATGGGGGGCACCTTAGAGATAAAATGCGTTTTCCAAAGGGAAAATTCGATCCCGCCCCTCCTTCATGTCCACCTGGTCGCAATGGCTCATCCTCTTCCGGATTCATATCCGTATGCTCGGGGTGAAAACGGTCGTCGCGGCGCGGCGCTCGAAGCTGATGACCGCGACGATCGCGTGTTTCCTCGTCGGCTACATGGTCGCCTCCTACTGGCTCTTCCGGGAAGGCCTCCAATACGTCGCCGCGCTCCCCGCCGCCGGCGCGCTCCTCAGCGACCGACTCATCCACGTGATGTTTTTTTGCTTTCTCGTGATGCTGGTCTTCTCGGTCGCGGTCACCACCTACATCTCCCTCTACCGCAACCGCGACACCCGATGGCTCCTCAGCCTGCCACTCTCCCATCGCACGATTTTTCTCTGGAAATGTTTTGAATCGGCCGCCTTTTCCAGTTGGGGACTCGCCTTCATCCTCGCTCCGCTCCTCCTCGCCTTTGCCCGGATGCGGGAGGTGCCCCCCGGTTTTTTTCTGAAAACCACCCTCGTCCTGATCGTATTCCTCAGCCTCGCCAGCGCCCTCGGCGCGCTCCTCCTCGTCACCGCGGTGCGCTGGCTGAACCGCCGCCAGATCGTCATCGGCCTCGGCGTGCTCGCCGTTTTCCTGATCGCCTCGGCAGTCCGGACCGGCCTGCAGGACCGCGAGATCGTCCAGGAAACCGGCCTCAGCGCCGCCCTCACCTTCCAGCGGGTTCTCCACCACACCGGCATCACAGTGAACCGCGCCCTGCCGGGCACCTGGGTGGCGGCGTCCATCGTGGACTGGACCCGGCCCCACCGCAGCTATGCCTCGGCCCTCTACCCCACCCTCCTCGTGAGCCATGGACTGATGGCGGTGCTCCTCCTCTATTTCGCCGGAGGACGTTGGTTTTATTCCTCGTGGAACCGCTCGTTCCAACACTCCGCCGCCTCGGCGCTGAAACGGGACCGCGGGAAAGTCCCCACCGCTGCCTCCGTCCTGGCCCGCTACCCGAATCCCTCTTTCCTCGCGCATCTTGTCGGACGCCCCCTCGCCGCGATTTCGAGGAAAGACTTCCTCACCTTTTTCCGCGAACCGGCCCAATGGGTGCAGTTCTCCCTCGTCTTCGGGCTTCTCGCGATCTATTCGAGCGGACTCCGCCAGATGAACGGGGAAATGGAGCAACCCCGCGATCTCTATCTCGTCGCCTTTCTCAATCTCGCCGTCTGTGCGCTGGCGCTCTCGACTCTGACCACCCGCTTTGTTTTCCCTCAGTTCAGCCTGGAGGGACGCCGCCTCTGGATTCTCGCGATGTCGCCGCTCCAGCTTCCCTCCATCGTGATGCAGAAATTCGTCACCAGCACCCTCGGCAGCGGCGTCCTCGTCATCGCGATCCTTTGCATCAGTGGCTACAATCTCCGGATCGGGCTCGCCGATTCGGTCTTCTTCGCCTCCGCCGTGGCCTGCCTCGCCATCGGGCTCAACGGTCTCGCGGTGGGCCTCGGAGTGCTCTTCCCCAATTTGCAGGAATCCAACGCCGCCAAAATCGTGAGCGGTTTCGGCGGAACCCTCTGCCTCGTCGGGAGCTTCATTTACATCCTGATCTTCCTCCTCCTGCTCGCCTACCTGAGATGGGACATTTTTCAAAGCAACACCGTCGATCCGGAATGGTACCGCTCCCCGTCCCGCCAATGGGGCCTCCTCGCCCTGCTCTTCCTCACCTTCGCGGTCAGCGCCGGACCCCTCTTTTTTTCACGGAAAAAGCTAAAAAGACTGGAAATTCTAAGAGATTTATAATATTAATGGAGGTTAAGTAAAATTCAACTTCCTGAAACCATGTCTGCGACAGCCGAAATCCATCCCTTTCTCTTCGACGAAGACGACAAAGACGACCTGAACATTCAGTTCGATCCCAAGCAGTTTCAGGCGGTGACGCCGTACAGCGACGATATCGACGACGAATACCAGCAGGCTCAGGACCAACTCCGCGCCCTCCGCCAGCAGGAAGAGCAGATCAAACGCCAGGCGGCCGAACTGGAGGAACTCACCAAGAAAGAGCAGCAGTTCAAGAGCGGTCGCATCGAGGTCTGCGAAGAACTCGGCCGTTGTCTCTCCGTCCTCGACCGCGAGGCCACCGAGGCCCGTCGCGTCGCCGAAGACTGCTGCAACGCCCACGAGCGCCTCGAGAGCCATCTCGCCAACATCAACGGGCTCCGCCCCGAGATGTGGAGCCGCGCCGACCGCAAGGCCGAACTCGCCCGCGCCATCAGCTACATCGAGGCCGCCGAGGACGAAATCGACGACATCCTGCCGATGATCAACGGACTCGCCAAAAAGCCGGGGATTTTCAAAGGCAAACCCGCCGCGCGTCCCGCGGCCTCCCTGCCTTCCGCGGTTCAGGGCGACTTCACCTACTGGCTGAAGAGCGGATTCGCTTTCTCCCTTCCCTTCGTCGGTTTCGGGGTGATCGCGCTGATCGGATTCCTCTTCTTCTGATTTCTTCCGCATGAGCCTGTTTTCCTCCCGTCCGAAGAACCGCCGTTGCCGCAAACGTGGTCGGCCCGAAAAAGAGACCGCCGCCCACCTCGCTCCCGGCAAGGAAAAGCCGCGTGCGAAGAAAAAGCGTGACGACGACCTCGGTGCCCAGGCCTACCGGCTCCACGCCCGGATCGGTGCGCTGGAATCCTTTCTGGAGAAAAAGAACGCCGCCGAAGCCCGACGCGCCGAGATGCGCGAGCAGAACATCCTCCCACCGCCCGACAAAGCGGCCCGGCGTCCCGCGAAGAAACGCCGACTCTCCCACGCCGAACGACGCCGCTACCACGCCGAGCGCAGCCGCAACGGAATCCATTTCTTCCTGCTCTTCTGCCTCGCCTGCGGCCTCGCCTGGTGGCTCATTTTCTCCGGGATCTGACCGCGTGAAACTACGGGTGCTCCCCTACTCCAGTTCCCTCCGCAATTCGTGGACGGCGCGGACGATGGACTCCTCGACATCGGAGCGCCAGCGGGCCGGAAAGAGCTTCCATTTCATCGCATCGCCCCCTTCATACCCGCCCTCGTCCCAGACACGACGGCTCGGGATATAGGTCATCACGTCGTTGCTGTAGCCCGCCACCCAGACGACGGGATCGTCGATCTCCTTCTGCAGGCGCAGCGAATAGTCCACCACCACCTCGCCGCCGAGGGCCACGAGGGTGAGGTCCGAACCGAGCCGTATCACCTGGACAGGATACGGGTAATCGACCGGCAGTGCCCGCCCGGCATCGAGTTCACCGAGAAGATGTTTTGCCAGGGTGGCGTCGAGCCTGTCGTCCGAGGCGGCGCGCACTTCCAGTTCCGCCCGGGTCGGATGGGTGTCGAAGGCCAGCGGGATCTCTTTCATCGCCGCGCGGATCGGACCTCCGAGCGAGCGCGGCGGCGTGCCCAGTGCGCTTTCCACGGCGAGGGCGAGGCTGCGGCCGTGGGACTCCGCGTAGGACAGCTCGCGGCGGGGATAGGGATTCTGATCCCCGCTGCATCCGTTCATAAAAAGAGCGGTCGCCCCCGGATGAGCTTCCTCTATCATGCCCTGCGCGTAGCCGGCGTAGTCTCCGTTGAATTTCTGGTAGCCCATCGTGGTGCAGTGGCAGGCATACCCGAACACGAGGGCGCGGGTGCTCTCGTCGGCGGTTGCCTTGACATGCAGCACGGGGACGCGGTGATCGACCGGCCCGTCTGGATTCGGCGCGTTGCGGAATCCCCCTTTGCCATCGGGACGTCTCCGGTTCATCGCGAAGCCACAGCGCGCATGCACATATTCCGCTCCGGCCTCGACCCGGTTGGCGAGCGCTTCGCCGACGAGACGGGTGAAAGTGGCCACGAGAAAGGCGCAGTAGTCTTTCGCCTCCGCCGACCGCCGCTCGGGATCGTCGATGTTCTTGTTCCGCGAATCGCGCAATTCGGGGCCGCAGTGGGTGTGCGAGACATTGATGAGGAGTCGCTCGGGCGGGATGCCGTGCTGGGCGGCGACCTGCCCCGCCGTCGCGAGGCGGACATCGCGGGGCACGCCGATGAGATCGGCGGTGAGGATGGCGACGCTCCCGCCTTCCCCGTCCTCGAGCACGAGGGCCTTGGCGAAAAGATCCATCTCGGCCCCTTCGGCGGGAGCTTTCCGGGCGGCGTATCCGGCCATCCACATGGGCTTCTCCGGGGTGATCACCGCCGAGGCGGTTCCGGCTTTCCAGGGAGAGGCTTTTGCTTTTTCCTGACCACCGACAGGCAACAGGCACGAGACGGCGAGAATCAAAAGGGCGACGAACCAAGGAATCTTCATGGCGGCGGGAATTTACGGAGTGTTTGGTTTCGACCAGAGGATGCGGGCGACGAAGGTGGCACCCTCGGCACCGCGAGCTTTGGAATCTTTCATGAACATGCCCTCGGAGACGGTGACCCAGGATTCGTTCTCATTGATCGCCACCGCCCCGAAATTCCCCATCTCCGCCCCGCGCTCGGGCACGACCACCTTTTCGCTGGAGCGGATGACATGTAGCGCCGCGGGATCGACCCGGGCCATGAAGAGCGGAGCCCGGTGCCGCACGATGTGGTCGTTGTCGGCACCGCGACGGGTGTAGACCAGAAAGAGACCGTCGCGATGGGCCAGCCAATGCTGCTGAGTGTTGTAACTGCCCAGCTCCGCTCCGTCGTCGAACCGCCAGGGAATCGGCTCCTCGAACTGAAGCCCGTCCTCACTGACACTGACATAGCCCTTTTTGTCGTTTCGCAGGGTCAGGTAGTAGCGGTCTCCGTGGGCGATCAGGGACGGCTCGTAGAGTCCCCGGGCAACATCGAGGGCGAGGAGGTTGCCGTGCCGCACATGGCGCAGCATCTCGCCGTCGAAGCGGCACTCGGCCACGGTTGTGCGAAAGGGTTCTTTCGTGCTGGTAGAAATATAGAGCGGCACGAGGAGAGAGCCGTCGGGCTTCACGACCCACTGGGAACAGGCGTTGCGGGCGAAATCAAAATGCGCGTCGTCGGGCAGATCGAGGATCCGCCAGGGCGTCCATTGTTCCGTCTTCGGATCGTAGACGGCATAGACCGTCTGATGAGCGCGCCGGACGTCCTCCAGTTGTTTGCCAGCCGGACTGTAACGAACCTGCGCACCGATCGCGATGAGTTTCCCGGTGGGCGCGTGCCAGCCGGGCGTAACATCGGCGACGCTGACAGTGACTCCATCGGGCAGAGTTTTCCAATCCAGCTCCGGAGGGAGGATCGGTCCGATCCAAGGACCATCGACACCCGCGCGAGTCATGAAATGAAGACCGGAATAATAGTCCGAGATCTTGAGATGCTTCTGGATCGTCATCATCACCGTGGGCACCTCCCCCGCCCCGCCCGGAATCGCCGCCGCGCGGGGATGGAACCAGAGGAAATCCCCCTCGTCGTATTTCATCACCGTCTCCAATTTCACCGTGAAATCGAGCGGCTCGGCCGCCCCGAGACTTCCCGGACCGGACAAGCCCACGAGACAGCAGCCGAGAAAGAAAAAGGAAAACCGGCCCATCATTCGGCGGCAACGGGAGTTTTGAGATGGGCGAGCAGGTAGTCCAGCACGGTGGCGTGGGTGACGTCGGGCGCACCCGGATAGACGAGTTCACTGGCGACGCCCAGGCTTTCGCAGTGCTCCTGCAGTTTCACCCCGAAGTTGGAGGTGTGGGTGGGATCCTTTTGTTCCTCTCCGAGAGCCGGAGGAGACGTGTAGTAGAGATAGACCGGCGGGTCGTCCTTGCTCACGAGGGCGTAGGGCGAATACTCGGCGATCCACGGCAGGATCGTCTCCCGCTTCGCGAGAAACTCGTCGAACTGCGAAATCTTCTTTTCCGAATCCCCCGTGAAACCGAAGGCGTGTCCGCCGTAGCGGCTGTTGGGAGTCCACTCTTTCATCTGGGCGGGATCGAGCGTCGTCTGCGCTCCCGAGACGGCGGCGAAGAGGAGACGGGACGATTCCCGCGCCACTGGATCCTCGCTCTTCGGATCGGCCAGGTCATCATGAAAGGCGAGCCAGAGGGAAGTGCAGGCCCCGGCGGACCCGCCGCTCGCGCCGATGCGGGATTTGTCGATATTCCACTCCTCCGCTTTGCTGCGCAGAAATTGAAGCGCTCGCGCGGCGTCGTGGAGCGGGCCTTTCACCGGAGGGGTCACTCCATCGGCGGTGGCTTCCTTGATGAAACGATACTCCACCGAGGCCACCGAAACGCCCTCTTTGAGCAGGGTTGGGAGCATCCTCGTCAGGCCGCTGAGACGCCCCCCGGCGTTCCAGCCTCCACCGTGGATGAACAAGAGCACGCCCGTGGGAGTCTCCGATTCCGCCTGCCAGAAATGCAAAAGCTGTTTCGGATGGGACCCGTAGGCCACGTCGTAGTGGGTCGGATTCGGGAGGAGCGGATTTTGCTCCAGAAAGCGTTTCGCCTCGGCCTCGCCGATCTCGCGGACGAAAATGTTGCGCCAGCGGATCTCCCCGCCGTGGGTCTGGAGCATCAGCGGACCCGCCGCGGGATAGGGCACGCTCTTGTCGGGGTAATTCTCGAAAGGCGCTCCATCGACCACGAGTCGTCCGTTGAAGGTCACCCAGGTGCGGTCGCCGATTTGCTTGATCCGGAAGCTGTTCCACTGTCCGAAGGGTTTGTCGAGGTTCATGATAGGGTCCCGTCCGAGGGTCCCGGGAGTGTTGTTGAACAGCCCGCCCGACCCGAGATGGGGACGGCGGGTCGGTTTTTCGGGATTGAAGACCTGATTGTTGTCCCAGATCTGCACCTGCGGCTTGCCGCGCAGGTAGATGCCGCTGTCGGCCCCGGCCACCGTCTTGTATTCGAGGAGCAGCTCGAAATCGCCGAACTCCTCCTCCGTCGTGGCGTAGGGACCGGTCCCATTGTTGACCAGCTCCCCGTTCTCGACCGTCCAGTGATTGGCGAAATCGGCGCGCTGCGCCTTGAGGTTTTCGGCGAGTTTTTCTCCTTCGAGCTTGGCGCTGCTGTGCGGGTTCCAGCCGTACCACCCGTCGAGGTCCACGCCGTTGAAAATCGCGCGGAACCCTTCCGGCGGAGCAGGTTCGTCGGCGGAAACGGCGGCGGAGATGCCGAGCACCACCGCGAGGAGAAGGGGTTTCGTGAAGTCAAAAAGTCTGGGATTCATCAGCGGAATCGTAGCGTTTCCCAGCAGGAGGTCGAGCAAGGGATGCGCCGGGGTCGCGCCAGAAGCGAGCGCGAACAAACCCCTCAACCCCTGAAACTCCGAACAAAGTTGAGTTGTGGCGGGCTGCGCCTAC
>JAAYAT010000158.1 GCA_012719225.1 Verrucomicrobiaceae bacterium | reverse complement strand
TTGCTCTCCACCCCGCCTCGCGGCGACGCAGTTACTTCAAGTTCTCATCCAGAATACGGGTCCAGATGGCCGAGGTCTCCCACCTCGGAAGGTCGTGACGCTCCATGGCGCACTAGAACGGGTCTCCCGGCCCGTTTCCGCGGAGGAGCGGCGCAAGAGGAGCGAAGGAGAAAAGATCGTCGAGGATTGACCGTCGGCTCACCGGGGACGGTTAAAACCCCTTGCATCGTTCTGCCTTCCGTTTTACGATGCCTCCATCGATATGGAAATCGTTACCGTCTCACCCAAATTCCAAGTCGTGATCCCGCTGAGCATTCGCCGAGAACTCGATTTGCAGCCGGGAATGAAGCTGCATGTGTTCCGACATGAGGATCGCGTGGAATTCATTCCTCTAAAGGGCATAAAAGAAATGCGTGGATCCCTCAAAGGCATCGATACTTCCATCGAAAGAGAGGACGACCGCTTGTGAATGTTATCGATTCGTCGGCCTGGCTTGAGTATTTCGCCGATACAGATCGCGCTGATTTTTTCGCCGACGCCATTGAAGATTCCGATCATCTGATTGTTCCCAGCATCTGCCTCTATGAGGTATTCAAGAAGGTTCTGCGCGAACGCGGAGAAGATGCGGCCATTCGAATCATCAGTGTGATGAGCTTTGGGCGCATTGTCGATCTCGATGCATCCTTAGCACTTGAAGCGGCCCGCCATTCCCTCCCCCTGGCGGATAGCATCATTTATTCCACGGCATTGCGATTTGGAGCGACCCTCTGGACACAAGACAGCCATTTCGAGCACATTTCGGGAGTTCGCTATTTCCCGAAGTAAAGCAGTCCCCAGGTTTCGCCACCGTCACGGCTTGATTAAAACGGATACTGAAGGAGCAACGCGGCACGAAGCTGCACGCCGTCCCGAAGAAGAGCCCCGCAATGAAAAATCCCGTTCCAGTCGATGCCTCGCTGCCCGGCCTCTACGCCTCGGCCCCACAGACGCTTCCGTTCGACTCCTCGCTTGCGATCCGCGCCTTTCTCTTGCGCCGCGATCGGGGCAACCTGCTCGTCTACAGCGCCAACACGCTCGTATCCGATGCGTTGGTGGTCCGGGATCTCGGCGGCATCGCACGCCGTTATTTCGGGCACTGGCACGAGGCGATGATTGATTCGGAGCGGATCGACGCTCCTCTCCATTGCCACGAGGAGGACCGCGCATCAGTTGCTGAGAGAATGTCCGTGGCGGAGACCTTCGCCGACCGTCACCTGCTCGACGACGATTTCGAGGTGATCCCGACTCCGGGCCACACCCGCGGGGCCACCGCTTTTCTCTGGACCAGCGGAGGGCACCGCTGCCTTTTCACCGGCGACACGATCTACCCGCGCGACGGCGAGTGGGTCGCCACGGTGCTCGGGGAGAGTGATCGCGCGTCGTATATCGAGAGCCTCGCACTTCTCCGCGACCTCGATTTCGACGTGCTCGTTCCGTGGGCCGCGACCAAGGGGCGGGCCTATTGCCTCCGGACCGACCAACGGGATGCCCGCCGCCGCATCGGTGCCATCCTCGAGCGTCTGCGGCGGGGCGAGGATCACTGAGTGGCAGGGAGATGAAATCCGCAGTTCAGGACCTGTTGGAAAAATCCGTAAATCCT
>JAAYAT010000157.1 GCA_012719225.1 Verrucomicrobiaceae bacterium | reverse complement strand
GCGATAGTCGCGCAGATCCTCCCGCGTGAGGGTGCCCCCGTGCTCCGCCATCGCGCGGTCGATGAGGCGCGCCGTCTCGCCCTCGTAGAACTCGCGTGCGCCCTCCTTCTGAATCCGTGTCAACGTCGCCGCCAGTTCCGGCTGCGGCCAGAGCTCGCCCGCCTTCCAGCCTTCGCCGTTCTTGAGATAAATGCGCTTCGACTCGGCGAAGCGCTCCAGCCGCGCCGCCGCGCGATTCATGGAGGCGACCGCGCCGGGCGTGAGCACATGGCCCTCCGCCAGCCGCCGCGCGGGTTCGATCACCTCCGCCCAGGTGACGCGACCCGATCCGTATTTTTCAAATGCGAGCGCGAAGCCAGCGACGGTTCCCGGCACGCCGCTGGCCCGCCAGCCGAGGCGCGCCGATCCCTCTTCGGTCATCACCTTGCCCTTTTCGTCCAAGAACATGTCGCGGGTCGCCCCGCCCGGTGCCGCCTCGCGGTAGTCGATCACCGTTTGGCGGTCTTCGTCGGCCAGATGGATCAGCATGAATCCGCCACCGGCGATGTTGCCCGCGGCCGGATAGACCGCCGCCAGCGCGAAACCCGTGGCAATGGCGGCATCGACCGCGTTGCCACCTTTTTCGAGGATCTCCACACCCGCCGCCGAACCCAGTTCATGCACGCTGACGACCATGCCCTTTTCCGCTGGCACCGCGTGTCGGTTTGCCCAACCCGGTTGCGGACAAGCGAAAGCGGCGAGGGCAAGGAGGCGGGCGAGGTGGGAGAAAACGCGGCTTGGTTTCATGGCGGAGTCAATGCGGTTGGGCTGGGCATTTCATGTTTCATCCCCTCGGTTCCCCTCCCAGAGAAGGTCGGGGATCGAAAAGGATCGGACTCGTCGGCGACAGGCTCTGCAGCGGGCGCGGCGTTCAGCGCCTTGTAAATGGCGGTGCTGACGGCGCCGGGGTCGCCGAAACCGCAGTTGGTCATCACCACCACGCCGTGCCCTCGTTCGGGATAGATCACGAGACGGCTCGTCGCCTCGGCCTGCGTGCCGCCGTGGGCGACGCGCAGGCCGCCCTGCCCGTCGACGGTAAAGCCGAGGGACCGGTTGGTGTCTTCGCCATCCCGGGTTTTCTGCGGGGTCCACATCGCCGCTTCCGTGGCGGCGTCGACGAGGCGATGGTTGAGCAAAGCTTGCGCCCAGAGGGCGAAATCCCTGACATGGGATTTGTAGCCGCCCGCCCCGTGTTTCCAATAGTGCGCCGTTTCCTTGGCCCGCACCACGCGACCGTCGTCGTCCTCGACGTAGCCCGCCGCCCAATGCGGCTGGTCGTCGTGTTCCAGGTCGAGTTGCAAGCTGGTCAGGCCGAGCGGGCCGGCGACGCGCCTTTCGATCTGGCGGTGATAGGGTTCCTTGCCGACGCGTTGGACCACGGCACTGGCGAGGATGTAAGCGTAGGACGAGTAGAGCACTTTTTCCCCGGGGGCGAAGACCAGGGGAGTGAGGTTGAAGGAGTCGAGGGCGAGCACCGGATCGAGAAAGGGAATCTCTTCCCGGTAGCGGCGACGGGTGGGAATGACATCGCCGTAATGCGAAATGCCGCTCTGATGGCTCAGCAAATGCCGCATCGTGATGACGCCTTTTTCCTTTTCGGGGAACTCGGGCACGTAGCGCCGCACGTCCGCGTCGAGATCGAGGAGACCCTTTTCCACCAACTGCATCGCGACCACGGCGCAGAGCGGCTTGGAGTTCGAGGCCCAGTTGTAGACCGTCTCGACGGTCGCGGGTTCCTTCTTCTCGCAGTCGGCCCATCCGTATCCCCGAAGATAGGCGATCCCGCCATCGCGCAGCACCCCGACGGAAACGCCGACGAGGCCCTGCCGCTCCATTTCCCCGTGCACCGCGTCGTCCACCCGGGCGGCCACTTCGTCGGTCAGCCCTCCGGCACCGGACGCGGGATCCGACCGCCCCTGCTCCCGGGCCGACAACGAGAGCCATGGCAAGACCGCGACGGCGAGCAGCCCGAGCCAGCGCCGTCGCGACGCCGTCGGAAAAAGGACAAGGGCGGGCGGCGGCTTCATCGGGCGACGGGTTTCATCCCCCCGCTTCTCAGGGGGTCAGCGGATGCAATTCGATCTTGCGGAAGAAAATCTCGGCCCCCTCCGACTGGAAGAGCAGTCTTCCCTCGGTCAGGGTGCCCTTGGTTCCCTCCATGACCTTGACGCCGTTGAGGTAGTAGGTGAGATCCCCGTCTTTCATGACGGCTTCCACATGGTTCCATTCTCCGGTGGGTTTTTCGACCTCCTGATCGCCGTAAAAATCGAGCTCGTCCTTCCATTCCCGGTCCCGGCCATACCAATGGAGGTGGCCTTTTCTCGAAACGAATTCGCGGGGTTCCCCCTTGGGATCCCAGTAGCGGTCCTCCGGTTGCGCCTGCATCGTCAGACGAGGCAGGATGGGGTCGCTGGAACCGGGTTCGAAGCCGGACACGAGGATGATGTCGCCGGTGCGGCCCTGCAGGATTTCATACTCCACCGAGGCGATCCAGGGGGCGTTGAAATCCGCGCGATAGTTTCCGTCCTCGCCGATGCAATGGAGCAGCACGCCGCTGTTTCGGGCGCGGTCCTTACGGTTGCCCCAGGTCACGGTGCCCCAGCGAAACTCGAGGACCAGTTTGTAGTTTTTGTAGGCCTGCCGGGTGACGATGCCTCCCCAGTCCTGCCCGCTGATGCGAATGGCGGGCGCACCATCCACCTGATCCACCACGGTGAAAACCCGGTTGGGATCCTCGTATTTGTGTTCTTGCAGCCAGGTGTAGAACTGGCTCAGGTCGTTGACCTTGTCCCCGTCGTAGAGGATGACCGGCTGGTCGGGTTGCACCGCCGGTTTTCCGTCAAAGCCGGTGTCGGCAAAAGCGGTCGAGGCCAGGAGAGCCAGAGCGGGAATCACGCCGCGACGGAGCCTCGCGGTCAGGTTCGGCAGGGAACGGCTCGGGCGGGAGGGTGTGGATGTGAGGGACATATCGGCTGGGAACAGGATTGTGTTATGGAAGTGTCGGGCAGGCCTCTTCTTGGCGACGCATGCCGTTGGAAACGGTGGCATTGATACCATTGTCTGGAGAAAGTTTGAAGAGCAAAATCGGCCGTATTTCTCCAGTTGCGAAACGGAGAGGACGGGTTTCGCAGCCGGACGGGATATATCCGGCAGGCTATTTCCCCGGCAGGGTCCAGATCGGATCGAAGGAGGGCGCTTCGGGGTGGAGCGCTTCCTCAATGCGGGTGAGGAGCTTTTTGCCCGGTTCATCGGAGGGCACCTCTTCGAGAAAAGCGAGGATGTCGCGGCGAGCCCCGTCGAGATCGCCTTTTTCGAAGAGATCGAGGGCGATTTCGTAACGGGAGGAAAGATGATCCCAGTCCCCCGGGGTGCCCGGGTTTTCCAGTTCGTGGAGATGCACCGGGGCGAGAATGTTCTGCACGCGGACCTGACAGAGCCGCCGCGTGGCAAAAATTCCGCGCACTTTGGCTGCGGTTTCGCCGGTGATGAGAAGGGAGGTTTTGAGAAACTTCGTTGCGCCTTGGACGCGGCTGGCGAGGTTCACGGCGGTGCCGAGCGGGCCATATTTGAATTTGCGGTGGGTCCCGACGTTGCCGACGAGGGCCTCGCCCGAGTTGATTCCGATTCCGACCTCGGTTTCGGCATCAATGAGCGGCTCCCACATTTTGTTGAGATCGGGCAGAGAGCGCAAAATCTCCAGAGCGGCGCGGCAGGCGAGTTCGGCGTGGTTGGGCTGTTCGTTCGGGGCACCCCACATCGCGAGGAGTTCGTCTCCGGTGTAGTCCACCAGCACGCCGCCGTGGTCGATCACGAGGGAGGAGAATTCGCCCATGACCCCGCTGAGCCAATCTATCGTCTGGGACGGTCCGAGCCGCTCGCTCACGGCGGAGAAACCGCGAATGTCGCAGAAGAGCACCGAGACCTCGGCCTGGCGCGCCTGCATCTTCATGGGGTCGGGATTGCGGGCGAGTTCGCGGGCGAGTTCGCGGGTGAAATGTTGTTCGAAGACCTTCTCACGGAGACGCTTTTTCTCCAGGCTGGCATTGAGCCGGGCCATGAGCAAGGCGGGCCGGATGGGTCGGGAGAGAAAGTCCTCGGCACCGTTTTCGATGCAGCGGACGGCGTCCTGTTCCTCCTGCAATCCGGTCACGACGATGACGGGAGTGTTGCGCAGTTGACCGCTTTCGCGGAGACGGGAGAGCACTTCGAATCCGTCCATCTCGGGCATCTCGATGTCGAGGAGGACGGCGTCGAAATCCTGCTCCGCCATCTGTCGAATCACCTCGACGCCGTTTTCGGCGTAGGCGAGACGGAAGCCGTGCGGTTCGAGGAGCCGACCGAGGATGGAGCGATTGCCGGCGTCGTCGTCGGCGATGAGAAGGTGTCCGGCGCTGCCCGCCTCGGGAGCGGCCCGGTCCGGCGAGTGGGAAGGAGCAAGGGTCTCCGCTTGGGGTTCGTCGGGGAGCGGCGCCATCGCGATGAGGGCTGAGAGGCATTTCTCAAGCCAGCGGACCGCCGCGGAACTGAGGTGGAGCAGGGTCACCGGCGGCTTCCCCAGACGAATGAGCTGGAGGATGCCGAAGAGGTGGTTGAGCCGGTTGCGGGCGTCGTGACGGGCCGAGCGGAGCGTGGCAGCCTCGTCCGGCGATGCGGCGGAGGGAGACGGGACGACGGGGAACCAGACGGCGATTTCGCTTTGGAAGAGGAGCGCTTCGTTTTTGAAATTTTCCAGATCGCGTCCGAGGATGTCGTCTTTCGGCCCATAGAGGGATGCGAGACGGGTCGCCGCCCGGACCAACTCCCGCGCGGCGGCGACGAGGTCCTCTCTCGCGGGGGAGGTGGACTGATTTTCGATGCGTTTTTCCAAGGAGGGCAGTTTCGGGGTGAACCGGTCCCGTCGCCACGAAAAAGTTCACCGCGAAAGCTCCCGCCGCATCAGGTAGTCGTCCATGACGAATCCATTCCCGATCTCGCAGCGGTCTTCGGCGTGGAGGGTGAAGCCGTTTTTTTGGTAAAAGCGGATCGCGGCGACGTTCTCCCGGTTCACCCGCAATTCGAGGGATGAGGCGCCCGCCGCTGCGACGTGGGAGGCGATCTCCGCCAGCGCGGCGCTGCCGATCCCGCGCCCCTGCCGGGAGGCCAGCAGGTAGCATTTGTGGAGAGGGCAGACTTCGCCCGTCGCAACCGGGCCGACGGCGAGGAATCCGACCTTCTCCCCGCCAACGGTGATCCAGTGGTAGCCGACCCCGTCCCCGATGATCTCGCGGCGGAGGGTGTCCTCGCCATACATCCAGTCGAGCATGTACTCGATCTGGGCCGGGGAAATGAGCCCCTCGTAGGTGGCTGGAAAAATCGTCAGGGCCATTTCCCGAAGAGTTTCGATCGAAGCGGCCTCGATGGGGACGAGAACCACTTCGGGCGAGGAAGGGGACGGGGAAGCGGAAGAGGATGGATCGGACATGGGTGGAGAAGTGAAAAGTGAAAGGTGAAAAGTGAAAGGTGGAGGCGCGTGGAAAAAATCCGGTGGCACCTTTTCCGGGGCTTTGCACGTATATGCTATTCACAAGGATACGGAGCATTACCATTGACTTCCTCGGAAATGGAGCTTTTTTCCCCCCATTATGAGCGCCGAAACCTCCGACTCAAAAAATCCGATTCTCTCTGTCATTGGAAATGTGTTTCTTTTCCTGGTTCCCCTGTCGCTGATCGTGATGCTGGGCATCGTCGGAGCGGCTTTCCTCGGCGGGATCAAGCAGGAGAAAGTGGAAGCGGAACCCACCGCGGCGGCGACACAAACCACTCCGGCCGCTCCTCCGGCGGCCGCTCCCGCTGCCCCGGCTCCGGCGGCTGGCGGGGAAACGGCCACGGCTCCGGCCCCCGCGGGCGGAGGCTCCACAGCCGCGATCGACCCCGAGGTGATGGCGCTGGGGAAGGCCTCGTATGCGATGTGCGCCGCCTGCCATGGCCCGGATGGCACCGGTCTCAAGGTCGGGCCGAGTCTCATGGCTCCGAGCCTGATCGGTTCAGAAGTGCTTCTCGGTGATCCCGATTATTCGCTGCTGGTCGTCCTCAAGGGCATCGCCAAGGAAAACATGGACTTCATGGGCGTGATGGCCCCCCTCGCGGCCGGTCTCGATGATGAGAAATTGGCCGCCGTGCTGACCTACACCCGCAACGAGTGGGGCAACAGCGCAGCTCCCGTCACCGTGGAGGAAGCCGCATCGGCGCGGGCGAGGTTCGCCGCCGTCGAGGCTCCCGCCGGGGTCAAGCGCTCCGAGATCGAGGAGATTGCCAAGGCGCACAAGTGAGGTCGGATCCGCCCGGGTTCAGCCCGGTTCCGCGTCGCCCTTTTCCGCGTCGCGGAGAACAGGCCGGAATTGATTGCTCGCCGCGACGTAGCGGTAGCCGAGAGACGTCATCCGCTCTTCGAGGGCGTCCCGGGCGATGTCGTGCGTTCTCACAAGGTCGTCGAGATCGTCGCAGTCGTTCCGCAGGGCCGTGTTGACCAGACCGGGGAGAAGGAGCGGATCCATCGTTTGGAACGAACTCAGTTTCATCGAGGGCGAGCGGAGCGGAAAAAGGGTCGAGGGGCAAGCCGACTCACGCCTTGCGCAGGAGGATGGCTTCGGTGTCGAAATCCCGATGGAGGATGTCGCTGAGAATCACGAGCGGATTCCCGGCTTCGACGAACCCGTTTTCTTTGAGCAGATCGATGGCCCGGCGGATGTTGTCGTCGGGATGGTCGGCCATTTCCAGGAAGAAAGGCGTCACCGCCCGGTTCATGAGAAGCGAGCGCATCACCTCTTCATCGGGGCAGAAGGCGAAAATGTCGGCATGCACCGGACGCTGCTGGGTGGCGTGGTTCGCGAGGACGCCGCCGGCGGTGAAAATGACGAGGCTGGCCTTCTCCAGGGAGTTGGCGAGGACGACGGCGGAGTGAACGGTATGCTGTTTTTCGCCGCTCAGTTGGATCGCGTCGGCGAAGCCGGCCCCCGGTTCCCGCTCCATTCGGCGGGCGATGCGGTCGAGGTTTTCGATGCATTTCACCGGGTACTGTCCGATGGAGCTCTCGCCACTGAGCATGACCGCGTCGGCCTGCTCGAAGACCGCGTTGGCGACATCGGTGACCTCCGCCCGCGTCGGGACGGGATTCGTGATCATGGACTCCAGCATGTGGGTCGCGACGATGACCCGACGGCCGATCCGGGCGCATTCCCGCAGGATGGTGCGCTGCACGATGGGCAACTCCTCGATGTGGACTTCGATCCCGAGATCTCCCCTCGCGACCATGACCGCATCGGATTCCTCAATGATGCCGGTGAGATGTTTGACCGCTTCCTGGTCCTCGATCTTGGAGACGATGGAGGCGCGGCAGTTCCGCGCGAGGAGCTGCTCGCGCAGGTAGCGGACGTGGGCGGCGTCGCGCACGAAGCTGATCGCGACGAAATCGACCGCGAGCGCGGCGGCGAGGTCGAGGTCGTGCATGTCCTTTTCGGTCAGGACCGGCAGATTCACCCGAATCCCGGGGAGGTTGATGTGACGCCGCGACCCCATCGCGCCATCGGTGAGGACTTCGCAGGTGATGCGTCCCTCCTCAATGCGGAGGATGCGCACATGGATCTCGCCGTTGTCCACCAGCATGACATCGCCCGCCGAGACATCCTCGTGGAGTTTGTCGTAGTTCGTCGTCACCGAAAGGGGCAGCGCCGGGGCAAGGTCGGGATTGCGAAACTCGAGGAGATCGCCGCGGGCGAGAACGAGTCTTTCCGCGACATCGCCGGTGCGGATCGAGGGGCCCTGCAGGTCGATGAGGGTGGCGACATTCACCCCGAGTTCGGCGGCGACGGTGCGGATCGCCCCGACCACCTCGCGGGTCCAGTCGTGCGAGGCGTGGCTCATGTTGAGCCGGAAAATGTTCACCCCGGCGACGAGGAGATCCCGGATCGCCGACGGAGTCTCGGTCGCGGGCCCCAGCGTGGCGATGATCTTGGTTTTGCGTCGCATCGAATCGCGGAAGCTCGCCCGGGCGTTCCCTCCGGGTCAGCCCTTGGCGAAAGGGGAAACCGCCGTGCCCGGGGAAGGTCGAGAAAAATCCGCCATTCAGTTTTCGCCTTTCAGGAGATACTGGAAGGCGAAGGCACCGATGACGAGGAAGAAAAGCACAACAAGAAGTCCGGAAAAGATGGCCATGGCGCAATTGTAGTCAAAAACAGAAGGAAAGCCAATGCGAAGATAGCGGAAAAATGGAGTTCAGCACAGCGTGGCAATCAGGCGGTGACGGTCTTTTTCCCGGCGGCGAGATCGTCGCGGAGGCTCTTCGCGCTCCGTTCCCGGAACCACACGACCGCTCCCATGAAAAGGAAGACGCCGAGGACCATCCACGAGCCGTAGAGGGCGCCCCAGACCCCTTCGGTGAATCCGTAGCTGTGCAGCCCGACCCCGAGGTTATTCACCCCCCACCAGCTGAAGGTCACGATCATCGCGAGAATGATGCTGTTCATGTGGATTCCGATGTCGCGGATCCAGCCGCCCATGCGTCCGTGGAGGATCACGAGGGTCCAGAGGCAGATCATGAGAGCGCCGTTTTCCTTGGGATCCCAACCCCAGAAGCGGCCCCAGCTGTAGTTCGCCCAGATCCCGCCGAGCACGGTGCCGACGAGGGAGAAAAAGAGGCAGAAACAGATCACCCCGTAGTTCATGCGGGTGAGTGTGCGGAAAAATTCCTTGTTCGTTTTTCCCATTAGCATCATCACAAAACGGCCCGTCAGGTAGAGGATCCCGATAATCGCCGCGACGAGACCGGCGGCATACCCGATATTGATGATGGTGACGTGGGTGGCGAGCCAGAAGTTCGTGTCGAGCACCGCGACGAGCTGGGTGATGGTGTCGGTGGCCTCCTTGGCTTCGTACTTCATCGCGAGGAACATGCCCATCACCCCCGAGACGACGGCGATGAGGGTGCCGATGCCGACCCGGGTGAAATACTCGATGAGCAGTCCCAACAGCACCGCTGTGCCGGTGATAAAGAGGACGGTGTCGTAGAGGTTGGTGATCGGGGGGCGCTGTCGGATGATGGAGCGCAGGGTGATCCCATAGGTATCGAGGGCCAGTCCGAGGACCGCGAGGAGGCTGGCGATGAGAATGAGAACCCCACCCGTCCGGCTCGCCGGAGTGAGCCAACTGAAGGCCATCACGACAAAGGCGAGGACGAAGCAGTAGAGCGAATAGGTGAACCACTTGCCGCGGTAGAGGGTGATCTCCATTTCCGAATATTTCCCCTCGCCGCGTGCGTCGGCGATGGCGTCCTGCTCGGCGGAGAACGCTGCGAGGGCTTCGCGGAAGGCGCCCTCACCTTCTTTTTGCGCGTCGACGAGGGTGCGGATGCCGCCGAGCTGTTCGGTGGCCCAGGGGCGGACTTCCTTCGAAGCGAGCCCGGCGAGGAGAACATCCGAAGCCGAGAGCCAGACTTCGTCGTCTTTTTCCTGCGGCGGGAAAAGGTTGAGACCGCGAGCGGAGTTGGCGTGGAAGAAGAAGAGGCGGAGCGCCCCGGAAAAAGCGCGTTCGTCATCGGAATCCCCGGGCGGCTGGCGTATCAGCTGGACGAGCTGATCTATCGTCATCTCGGGCATCTTGTCGAGCATCTCGACGGTATCGAGTTGTTTCGCGAGCGCGCTGAGTTCCGGAGGGAGGATGTTGGCGTTCACCAGGACCTCGCCTTTGCGGGCGAAGCCGAATTGGCCGACGAGATATTCGAAGGAGCTGACGTTGCGTCCGAGGGTCAGGAGCATGCCCTCAAGGCGTTCGAGTTCGTATTGCGGATCTTTTTCGCTCTTCTCGTATTGGCTTTGTTTCTCGGCATACTGGGCCCCAAGTTCGGCGAGTTTGGCGCGTCCGACGGCGATTTCATTGTAGGAGTAGCGGTCGCGTTTGGATTTCGGAGAGACCCCGATCCGGACGACGGCGGCGGAGTCATCGACGATGAAGAGAGGAATGTCCTTGGCGATCTCCCCGCGGAAGAGGACGTCGAGGAGCCAGGCGGCGTAGTGGACGCGGTGGTTCTCGCCATCCCCGGTCTGGAAGGAAACGCTCGACTTGCCGGTGAATTGCAGCAGGGAGAAACGGGCCACGGTGTAGAGCGGCTTCACCCGTCCGTCCTGCTGCACGAGGATGTTCTCAAAGGTGTGGACGGTTTCCTCCTCCCAGGGGACGTAGTTTTGCAGGCCCGAGTGAGG
>JAAYAT010000156.1 GCA_012719225.1 Verrucomicrobiaceae bacterium | reverse complement strand
TTGTCGGGCATCTGCACGAAGATCCCCGCGCCGTCCCCTGTCGCCGGATCGGATCCACTCGCCCCGCGGTGATCCATGTGCGCGTTCATCGTCAGAGTTTTCTGGATGATGTCGTGCGACCGCTTGCCCTTGAGGTGGGCGATAAATCCGACACCACAGGCGTCTTTTTCATGCGAAGGCTGCCAGAGGCCCTGAGGTTGTGGCCAGCCGAGCGGAGAGGTCTTCGAAACGGACATGAATGGGAAAGAGTGAGAGAATGAAAAAATAAAATCGGATTCCGGGGCGACCCGGGGGGGGAGAACATGATCGAAACTTTCAGAAAATCCAGCGTCCATAATGAAGCGGAACTTCCCGCGCCCCGATCACACCCCCCGAAAAACCCCGGGAAACCCGCCAAACCGCGCCTTTTGTGCGTGAATACGAATTTTTTGTGCCAAAGTCTTCGCAAATCGCTCCGCACATCGGCCACCCCCGGAAAATTCTCCCGCCCCCGGCGCTCCGCCTCCCGGAAATTCGCTCCCTCAGCAGAAATTTTTACTGGATTTCATAATTATTATCAGATACTATTCTCACAATTACGGAAATAATCGGAATTGGGAATCATTGGATCCGATGTTTTCGGAAGGCTTCACGAAACCCCACCGACACCCATGAAACACCGGATCTCCCTCGTCGCCGCCCTGGCATTTCTTCTCGCCCTCACCCCGCTCGTGCTGGAGGCGGGCGGATACCACAGCCAGTTCCGCGGCGTCTGCCAGCAATGCGGACACGATCTCATCGCCTACTACCGGCCCGTTCTCTGCACCGACGGCACCACCCGATACCAGTGGGTCACCGCGCGGCACCACCACTGCCGCCCCGCCTACAAGGGAAAGGTGAAATACGATTTCTTCTATTCCCATCTGATGAACCCGGCCAATCCGAAGTGGCGGGACCGACGCTCCGGCGCACATCCCTCGGATTGCTGCGACTGAGTCGTTCGCCATCTCCCCTTCCACCACTTGCGGACTGGAGAATTCGCGCGGGTCGGTCGAGAATAGGGACATGCATCGACACCCTCTCGGCCTCCTCGCGGCGGCGGGGATCCTCCTCTTCGGAGCCCTCTGTCTCGCGCCGCAGACCATCCGCCCCCTGGCGCGGGCGGAGAGCCGCTACGGCGTGCTGCTTCACGAGACGCGGTCCGACTACTCCCACATCCGCGTACGGGAAAAAGACGGCGTCCGCAGTCTGCTCTTCGTCGACGAAGACGGCACGGAGCAACGGCAATCGGCCCTCGCGCTGGATCATCCGGGGAAAAACCAGCTCGGCTACACCGAATCGCTTTTCACCTCGATGCTCTATCGCCACCCGCAGGACCGCGTCCTCATCGTCGGACTCGGCGGCGGCGGGATGCTGCGCTTTCTCAACCACTCCTTTCCCGCCATGATGGTGGAAGCGGTCGAGATCGACCCCGTCGTGGTGCGGCTGGCGGCCGAGTATTTCGAGACCGTGCCCGGTCCCCGGACCCGCCTCCACACCCGCGACGCCTTCGCCTTTTTCCGTGAGGAGCCCGATCGCTACGACGCCATCTACATGGACGCCTTCCT
The DNA here is from genome assembly GCA_012719225.1 of Verrucomicrobiaceae bacterium. Classification (GTDB taxonomy): domain Bacteria; phylum Verrucomicrobiota; class Verrucomicrobiia; order Verrucomicrobiales; family DEV007; genus Arctic95D-9. The sequence continues at coordinate 1,213 of JAAYAT010000156.1, read as the reverse complement.
GCGCCCGGCACCCGACTCCGGCCTGGAGGAAAAAACGACCCGGCTCAAGACAGTCGCCTTTCTCAAGACGGTGCGCTCCCGGCTCGAACCCGGCGGAGTGGTCGCCTTCAATCTCATCGAAGCCCGCCCCGGGACAGCCGACGATCTCGCCGCGATCCGCGCGGTCTTCCCCGCGATGGCGCTCTTCGATGTGCCCGGTTCGGGGAATCTCGTCGTGATCGCCTCGGACGAAGCCCCCGCCCCCGATGCGGAGGAATTGCTCCGGCGGGCGCGACGACTCGACGCCACCCTCGAGGTGGAACTTTCCTTTGAAACCCTCGCCGCGCGGATGCGCCCCGCCAAGTAGGCGCGCATCGTCACACCGCCAGATCGAGAAAGACCAGCGCCGAGGGATTCCCCACCGGGATGTAGTGGCCCGTGAAATCCAGCCCGCCCGTCTCCCGGTTCACCCGGAACGCCGCGAGGTGATCGGATCGCTGGTTGCAGACATAGAGGAACCCGCCCGTGGGATCGAAGGCGAAACTGCGCGGGTAATTGCCCCTCGTCCACTCCTCGCCGAGATAGGTCAGCTCCCCCGTCTTCCCCACGGAAAAGATCGCGATACTGTCGTGGAGACGGTTCCCCGCGTAGACGAAGCGACCGTCCCCCGAGACGAGGATACCCGAGCAGAAATTGCTCCCGGCATAGCCCGGAGGCAGACTCGACAGGGTCTGCCGCACGGTGAGACCCCCTTTCTCCGCGTCGTAGTCGAAGAGCACCACCGTTGAACCCTCCTCCTGCAGAGAGTAGAGCCAGCGGCCGTTGGGGTGGAAATGGAAATGTCTCGGACCATCGCCCGGCGGCAGGTTCACATGCGGCGGATCGTTGGGAGAAAGCAGCCCCTTTTCCTCGTCGAATCTCCAGCTGTAGATGCGATCCTGACCCAGATCGACATGGAGGACGAATCGGCCCGCCGGGTCCGAGGCGATCATGTGGGCGTGAGTGCGATCGTGTCCGCTGAAAGCAAAACTGCCCGGAGGCGCGTTCGTAGCCACCGTCGGACCCACCTCGCCCCGGTCGATTTTGAAATCCGTCGCCTTCCCCAGGCTGCCGTCGGGCCGGACCGGCAGCACCGCGACCGAACCGCCGAAGTAATTCGCCACGAACAGATACTTCCCCGAGGGATGAAAACTGAGATAAGTCGGACCCGCCCCGCCCGAAAGCACGGTGTTGA
>JAAYAT010000003.1 GCA_012719225.1 Verrucomicrobiaceae bacterium | reverse complement strand
TTGAGGGGGCGCGCGCCGTAGGACGGATCGTAGCCCTCCGTCGCGAGCCTTCCCAGCGCGGCCGGAGTGACCTCCAACTCCAGCCCGAGTTCGGTGAGACGTTTCGTCACCCGCGCGATCTGGATGTGGATGATCTCCGCCAGATTTTCTTCCGAAAGACGGTCGAAGAGGATCGTTTCGTCGATGCGATTCAAAAACTCCGGACGGAAGTGCCCCCGCAGCGCCCCCATCACGAGAGCCTCGCGTTGTTCCGGATTGCTCTCGCTCATGATATGTTCCGAGCCGATGTTGCTCGTCATGATGATGACGGTGTGTCGGAAATCCACCGTCCGCCCCTGTCCGTCCGTGATGCGTCCGTCGTCCAGCACTTGCAGGAGCACGTGGAAGACATCGGGATGGGCCTTTTCCACCTCGTCGAGGAGCACGACCGAATAGGGTTTGCGCCGCACCGCCTCCGAGAGCTGGCCACCCTCCTCGTAGCCCACGTATCCGGGGGGCGCTCCGATGAGCCGCGAGACGGAATGTTTCTCCATGTACTCGCTCATGTCGATGCGGACCATCGCGTTCTCGTCATCGAAGAGAAACTCGGCGAGCGCGCGCGACAGCTCCGTTTTTCCGACCCCGGTGGGTCCGAGGAAAAGAAACGACCCGATCGGACGATTTTCATCCTGCAAGCCGGCCCGGGCGCGTCGCACCGCGTTGGCCACCGCCTCGACCGCCTTGCCCTGACCGATCACCCTTTCGCCGAGACGTGATTCCATGCTCACCAGCTTGGATCGTTCGCCCTCCTGGAGCCGCGAGACCGGGATGTGGGTCCACGAGCTCACCACCTCCGCGATGTCCTCCTCGGTCACTTCCTCTTTGAGCAGGCGCGAGGAATGCTGCATCGTGTGGAGACGGTCCTGGGCTTCTTTCAAAGCCGCCTCCTTCTCGGGGAGACGTCCGTACTGAATCTCGCTGGCTCGTCCGAGATCCCCCTCGCGCTGGCTGCGTTCCAGCTCGTTCTTGAGCTGCTCGATTTCCTCCTGCACCGCGTTGGCGATATCGATGACCGATTTTTCATTCTGCCATTGGGCGCGGAGCGCGTCGGATTTTTCCTTCAGGTCCGCCATTTCCCGCTCCACCTTTTGGAGTCGCTCGCGGCTGTCTTCGTCCTTCTCCTTGGCGAGGGCCTGGCGCTCCATTTCCAATTGCATGCCTTGGCGCTCCAACTGGTCGATTTCGGTGGGGCGGCTGTCGAGTTCGATCTTGAGGCGAGAGGCGGCTTCGTCGATCAGATCGACGGCTTTGTCAGGGAGAAAGCGGTCGGCGATGTAGCGCTCGCTCAAGGTCGCCGCCGCCACGATGGCCGAATCCTTGATCCGGACGCCGTGGTGGACCTCGTAGCGTTCCTTGATGCCGCGTAGGATCGTGATGGTGTCCTCGATCGAAGGTTCGTTGACCATGACCGGCTGGAAGCGCCGTTCCAGCGCGGCGTCCTTTTCAATATACTGGCGATATTCGTCCAGCGTGGTTGCACCGATGGTGCGGAGTTCCCCGCGGGCGAGCTGGGGTTTCAGCATGTTCGAGGCATCGACCGCGCCTTCACTCGCCCCCGCTCCGACGATGGTGTGGAGTTCGTCGATGAAGAGAATGATCTGCCCTTCGCTGGAGGTGACTTCCTTGAGAAACGCCTTCAGCCTGTCCTCGAACTCGCCCCGATATTTCGCCCCCGCGATCATGGAGCCGATGTCCATGGCGATGAGGCGTTTGTTTTTGAGGGATTCGGGGACATCGCCGCTCACGATGCGACGGGCGAGACCTTCGGCGATCGCGGTCTTGCCGACACCCGGCTCACCGATCAGCACCGGATTGTTCTTCGTCCGGCGCGAGAGGATCTGCATGACGCGCCGGATTTCTTCGTCCCGACCGATGATGGGATCGATTTTCCCCTGCCGCGCGATCGCCGTGAGATCCGTCCCATATTTTTCCAGGGATTGGTATTTTCCCTCGGGATCCTGATCGGTGACGCGCTGGCTGCCCCGCACCGAGGTGATGGCCGTGGTGATCGCCGCCTCGTCGATGCCCTGCTCCTTGAAAAGGGCCTTGAGATCGGGCGCACCCTCGCGAATCAAGGCGAGCAGCACGTGTTCCACGCTGGTGAATTCATCCCGCATTTCGGAGCGGATTTTTTCCGCCGTGTTCATCACCGCCCGCAAGTCCTGGCTGAGGTAGATCTGCTGACCGGCGTTGCCCTGGACCGACGGGAGTTTTTCCAAGATCCGGCGGAGTGCCGCCTCCATGCCCCCCGCATTCCCGCCCGCCTTTTCCAAAATCGGCCGGGTCGCCCCTTCTTCCTGAGCGAGGAGGGCTGAGAAAAGATGGGCACCGCTGAGTTCCGAGTGGTTTTTCGAAGCAGCGAGGGACTGAGCCGCCTGAAACGCCTCCTGTAGTTTGTGGGTAAACTGGTTTGGATTCATAAGACTATCTGCACGATTATACCGCATCCCATCCCGCCTTGCCACCACCGGCAATCAGGGAAAAGGGTTTCGCGATAGTCTGTTGCTCTCCCCTCCTCCCATATGAGAAAGATAGGTCAGCGGTTTGGCAGGAGGGAGGAAGCCTTCGCGGCGCGTTCCCGTAGCTCATGGATGGCGGCGAGGATGGCGCTCTCGTCCATCTCGTGGACTTCGAGCTTTTCTCCGATGGCCGGGATGAGGGTGATGGTGAGGCGTCCGCCGAGGTGCTCGCGAAATTCTTCGAGACCGGCGAGGATGACGGGACGACCGCGTTCCTCCCGGTCGAGTTCAGAGGACCAGAGGGAAAAACCGACCGTCTCGATGAGTCCGAGGATTTCCTCCGCGGTGGCGCGGTCGAGCAGCCCGATGTGGACGGAATAAAGCAAATCGACGGCCATTCCGACGGCGACGGCTTCTCCGTGGCTGACCTGAAAGTGGGAGATTTGTTCGAGTTTGTGCGCGGCCCAGTGTCCGAAATCGAGGGGGCGGGCGGAACCGTATTCAAAGGGATCCCCGCTGGTCGCGATGTGCTCGACATGGTTTTCGGCGCTGCGCCGTATCGTCATCTCGAGCGGGCGGGTCTCGAGCCGTCCGAGGGCCGCTCCGTTCGCGAGGAGATAGTCGTAGAAATTGCGGTCGCGGATGAGGGAGACCTTGATCGCCTCGATGATCCCGTCCCGGCAGGCGCGGGGCGGCAGGCTCGCGAGAAATTCGAGGTCGTTGACGATGGCAAAAGGGACGGAAAAGGTCCCCACCCAGTTCTTTTTGCCAAAATAGTTCACGCCGTTTTTCACCCCGACACCCCCGTCGCCCTGGCTGAGGGTGGTCGTGGGCATGCGGATCAGCCGGATGCCGCGGTGGGCGGTGGCGGCGCCGAACCCGGCGAGATCGAGGAAGGCTCCGCCTCCGATGGCGATGACGTAGGAGTGGCGGCAGATTTTGAAAAACTCGATCGCCTGCCAGATTTTCTCGACGAGGGACCAGTTGTTTTTGCAAGACTCGCCTCCCGGGAGGATGATCGGGTCGGCCACGAGGGTGAGGGTGTCGGCGTGTGCGGTGAAATAACGGGAAATCCGTTCGGCAAGGTCGGGATTGGTCTCCGCGACGCCGGAATCGAGCAGGACGAGGACTTTCGAGGTTCCGTCGAGGGCACAGGCGTCGGCGACGATGTCGCGCAGGCTGTGGTTCTTCGCGTCGAAAGCGCCGTGGGTGAAGGCGATGCGATGCTGGAACTGGATGGGAATGGAGCGTTGAATCATCAGGGGAGGGGAAAAACATAGCCCTCAATGGAAACGAGGGCAAAGTGACGCGAATGCGGGGGAGGCCTTTCCGGCTCGACCCGAGTGAGGATTTATGAGAAAAACGGGCCTGGCGGGTAAGTCGCCACCGTTTCCGAACGTCCACTGAATAGATGAAAAGTCTTTTTTCCAGCCTCGCGTTGCTCTCGTTGGCCGGCGGGGTGGCGGCCCAGAATACGGGGTCGGCTGCGGGGCCACCGGTTCCGGCGATCGCGGATGAGGTCGATTACATCCGCTATGAGGAGGAAGCGGGATTGCCCTCGCGGCTCCAGACGGCGGTGGTGCGGTTTGAGAAAGGCCGCAGTGTCGTCGATCTCGTCGGGGTGGTGCATCTCGGCGACGCCGCCTACTATGAAAATCTCAACGAGTTGCTGAAAGGATACGACGCGGTGCTCTACGAAATGGTGGGCGGGACATCGCCGGGAACGAGTGCGGCGACGGACCCGGCGGCGGCGCCCGAGATGGTGAGTGTGCGCAGGTTGCAGGAGCTGGCCCGGTCTTTTCTGGGCTTGGAATTTCAGATCGATCGGATCGATTACTCCGCCCGCAACTTCGTCCACGCGGATGTCGCGTGGGGGGAGTTCGCCGCCCTGATGCAGGCCCGAAACCAGAATTTCGCGACCTTGTTCACGCGCGCCCTGAGCCTGGCCGAGGAAGGGGGCGTGGCTGGTTTTCCCAACGACGAGGAAGCCATCGCGGCGATGATGCAGCGCATCTTCGCGGCGGTCATGAGCGGCGACAGCAACGAGTTGAAACGCAGCATCGCCCCGTTCATCAGCGAGTCGGAGGAGTTCATCACCCGGCTCGAAGGGGACGACGGCACCGTCCTCGTGTCCGAGCGCAACCGTGTCGTCATGGAGGTGCTGGCCGAGGAAAGCACAGTGCGGGGGGGAGGGAAGTTCGCCGTTTTCTACGGGGCCGGCCACATGCCGGATTTGGAGAGGCGGCTCCTCGCCGCAGGATTCACCAAGGGGGAATCGATCTGGCTCGACGCCTGGAGTATCCCCGATGCGGAGATCGCCGGGGCGGATGGCTCCGGTGCGGCCGGGGGGGCTCCATCTTCCGCGGATGTTCTCGGCAAGTTGCTGGAGGACAATCCGGGAATCATGACGACGATACAGCAACTCGGTTCCCTGCTCGAGGCGCTGCGGGCGGCGGCGGAAGGACAGCCCGTCGAATGAAAGCGGTGCGACAAGGTCCCCGCAACGAACGGATCGAAGAACTCCAGGACGCCGTTCTCGAAATCTTGCTGGTCCATTTTGGTGCGGTGCCGGAATGTTTTGTCGCACCGATCCGCGCTACTGGAGACGCGGAACGGCTTCGTGCGCTCCATCGCGCCGCCGACGCGTCGACCTCTCTGGACGAGTTCGAGCGCGCCCTCCTGCGGGAGTGAATCCGCTGCTTCCGGTTCGCGTTCGTCCGCGTCACCGAGGCCGAGCGGGGAGGGCTGTCAGGCCGCGAACGGAGGATTCCCGCGTTTTTCCCTCCTCTTTTGCGGAAAAAATGTTCATCATCCCGAACATGCGCATTCTCTCGATTTTCGGGCAAAAGCGGGGCGAGCGGGTTCGTCCCGGACAGGTCCGTCGCCGGGAGATGTCCCGGGTGCGTCTGACCGGGGCCTTGCTCTGTTGCACCGTTCCCGCCGCCTGTGAACGCCGCGCGGCGCCGCAGGTCGTGATCGAGCGGGAACCTTCCGTCTCGGCCCTCGTCTCCACCGTGCTGAACGGAGGCGGCACCTTCCGCGATGTGCCCTTTTCCGAACTCGTCGAGATCTCGACAGGCCGACAGGTCCTCCCGATCCATCCCGACGATCCGGTCGATGGGGAAATCCTGGCATTGATCGACGAGGCGATGAAAAAGGTCCTCGACCGCTACAACCGGCCCGATTCCGAGACCTACGCGGAGAGTCGCATCAACGAAGTCAGCTCCTATTTCGAGCGGGCGCTCATCGAGGAGCTCGACGCCGCTCCCGAACTGGAGTGCTCGCATCCGCGCACCGCCGCGGGAAATTTGCAGCGTGCCGGGTATCCCGACCTCCTCGTGCGGCATCTCGAGAGCGGTCGGGTCCTCTACCTCGATCCCAAGCTCGTGGAGGAGGGATCGATGGATTCCAGCCTGCGGACTTTTTATTTCACCCCGCGGACCGAGACGAACAAGATCCTCTACGACGCGCACCATCTTCTCGTCGGGATCGAGCACGACGGCAACACCGGGGAATGGCGCTACCTGCGATGGCATCTCGTCGATCTGTCCCGTTTCAAGGTACGGCTCAAGGCCGAGTTCCAGGCCAGCAACGAGGACATTTACCTGCCCGAACTGATCCTCCGGTCCGGCACCGCCGATCCCTGAGCCACGCGGCATGTAAGACGGGCTATCGCGCTATCGCGTCGTCGGTTTCAGGATGAAAAGGCCGTGGGTGGCCTCGTAGGCGTCGTTCGCGTCCATCGTTTTGCGCTCGTGCCCGGCACCCCAGGAATCGGAAAAGTAAATCTGGTTCGCTTGGGTATTGTACCCGATGATCATGCGCATGTGGCCGCCGCTGGTCTGCTCTTGTAGCGGAGGGGTTTCGGGGTAGGCACCCACCTCGAGAGCCCAGAGCAGGGGGATGCCCGCGTCGATGCTCTTCCCTATCATTTTGTGAAAATCCGCCTCCGGGACGGCGGGACCCACATAACGGCCGTCGATCAACTCGACGAGGCCGTTCCGATCTCGCACCGCGAGACAGTTGAAGCGGGTTTTGAAAAGATGATCGATCGCCCCGAGTTCTTCGTTGATCGCGAGGATGCTGGTGCCGCGGTCGGGATCCGAACCCGCGATCTGGGCGAGCTGGTGCATGTCGCAGGGGATGCCGTAGTACTCGAAAAGCCGTTGTACCGAGGCGACGACACAGTATCCCTTCGCTCCCTGGTCGACCATGGGGATGCCCCGGATGGAGACGCCGCCCTCCTCGATCTCGTCCCGCACGACGCGGTTCGGGAGTTGGGAAAGTTTCACCGAAGCTCCCGCGCGGGACTGCATCGCCGCTTCGTAGGCCCCGCCGGCGTCGCGACGGGCGAGCCGCATGCGGAGGAACTCCGTCTTGCCCGGTGCCTCGTGATTGTGCTCGAGGATCGCTTTGCCCCTCGCCGAGATCCACATGAATCCATCGGTGAGCAGTCCTTGGGTCGGTTTCGCCTGCCGTCGCGTCGGCCGCACCTCGAGTTGCTGTCCGAGATGCCTGCCGAGAGCCCGTTTGCGGGCTTCGAAATCACTGAGGGGAATGGCGCCACCGTCGCCCCGGTTGAACACCGAGATGGTCACCCCGAGGAGAGCGCCGCCTTCAAAATCGACAATCATCTCCTCGATGGGCACGGTGCCCCCGATCAGGGTGAGATCGACCTTGAGATCGCCGAGATCCTTGCGCTGGAAGACGGCGCGGGAGTGGTCCTCGGTGAGCCATTTGAAATAGGGATTCCGCGTCCAGTCGCCCTGCTCGAACTGTTTTTCGAGATCGTCGGGAGTGATGCGATAGGCTCCCGGGAGGGTGATGAAAGGATCCAGATCGGCCGTCAGGGTCTCCTGGGCCGGGAGAAGGTTCGCCGCGCCGAGGCTCAGCGCGAAAAAAATCACGGGAAAACAAGATGAAAACGGGGCCATGCGGCACTGTACCGAATTCCGCTGAATGTGTCCCGCAAAATCGCAGCCCCGCCATTTTCCGTTTGTCATCCGAGCGAAACTCTGAGACAACAGGCTCCGGCGCATGCCCGAACTTTCTTTCCCCCCACGATGAAAAAACTCATCAACGATCCTCTCAAAGTCGCGGACGAACTGGTCGAAGGCCTTGTCGACGCCTACAACGGCGAGTGTCGCCACGTCGGCACCCGCTCCATCGTCAAGACCCACATCCCCGAGAACAAAGTCGCCCTCCTCGTCGGCGGCGGCAGCGGTCACGAACCCATCTACCACGGTCTCGTCGGTCGCAATCTCGCGGACGGCGCCGCCTGTGGGGACATTTTCGCGGCACCTCCGCCGAATATCGTCTTCGAGGCGACCGAGGCGGTGCATCGTGGCAAAGGGGTCCTCTATCTCTACGGCAACTACGCCGGCGACGTCATGAATTTCGATATCGGCGCGGAACTCGCCGACGACGAGGAGATCGAGGTCCGCACCGTCCTGATCTGGGACGATGTCTGCTCGGCACCGCCCTCGCAAAAGCAGAACCGTCGCGGCATCGCCGGTCTGGTTCCCGTCGTCAAGATCACCGGAGCGGCCTCCCAGTCTGTCGCAACCCTCGCCGAACTCGAGGCGGTGGCGAAAAAAGCCGTTCTCCAGACCCGCTCCGTCGGGGTCTCGATGTCTCCGGGCTCCATTCCCGCCACCGGCAAACCCACCTTTGAGATCGATCCCGACAAGATCGGCCTCGGCATGGGCATTCACGGAGAACCCGGCGTCGGCGAGATTCCCATGGCCACCGCCGACGAACTCAGCGCCCGGATGCTCCAATACATTTTCGAGGATTTTGAAAAAGACGACGAGGTCGAACCCCTTGCCGCAGGCGACGAAGTGCTCCTCTTCGTGAACTCCCTCGGTGCCACCACGATGATGGAACTGCTCATCGCCCTCCGCGCCGCGAAGAAATGCCTCGCCGAAAAAGGGATCCAAATTTTCGACGTGCTGGTCGGTCCGTTGGTGACCTGTCAGGAGATGTCCGGCATTTCCTTTTCCCTCACCCGCCTGGATGACGAGCTGAAAAAATACTGGGAAATGCCCTGTCAGTCCGTCTGTTTCAGCAAAATGGAAGGGCGCTACGGGGGCTGAACCCGGGTCCCGGAAATTTTTGCAGCGAGAAGCAAGAGGGTTGAATCCCCCGGGCAACCCTGTTTAGTCACAACAACAGCTCCGTCATGGCAAAAGAATCACTCACCCCCGGCGAAGTCCGCGACATGATGCTCGTGGTGGCCGACCGGATCATCGAGGCCGAACCCATCCTCACCGACGCCGACCGCGCCCTCGGCGACGGCGATCACGGCGTGGGGATGGAGCGGGGCATGGCGGCGGTCAAAGAAGCCCTCGCCGGGCAGGATTTTCCCACTGTCGGCAAGGTGTTGCTGAGCGTCGGCAGAGCGATGATGTCGAGCATGGGCGGTGCCTCGGGCGCGCTCTTCGGGACGCTCTTCCGCGCCGGAGGCAAGGCCGTCGGAGAGGCCGCGGTCCTCACCGGGAAGGAACTGGCCCTGATTCTCAAAGATGGCACGGAGGGAGTCATGACCCGCGGGGACGCCAAGCCGGGCGACAAGACCATGGTCGACGCCCTCTATCCCGCCGCCGAAAAAGCGGGAGAAGTCGCCGATCTTCCCGTAGCCGAGGCCCTCGCCGCCATTGCCGCCGCCGCCGCTGCTGGACGCGATGCCAGCGAAGGCATGATCGCCACCAAGGGCCGCGCCAAGACCCTCGGGGAAAATTCCCTCGGCAAGCCCGATGCCGGCGCCGTCAGTGTCGCCATCATCCTCGCGGCGATGAGCGAGTATGCTGCGACCTGAGCAGGGGTGCGGGGTTGGATCCGATTCCGTCCGGGAGATTGCAGAACCCGTTGCAAGTGCTTTAGTGCGTGACTCCCATGGCAGAACCAAAAGACGTCTATACCATCCAAGATCTCCGCAACTGGACCGCAGCGACGGCGGATTTGGAGGCCCCCGCGCGACTCGCGGTTCTCGGAGATCCCGTGGCGCATTCCCGCTCGCCGCAAATGCACCAGCCCGCGCTCCTCGCGGCGGGGATAGCTTGCCGCTACGTCCGGCTCCACATTGCGCCCGAGGACTTGCGCGAGGCGCTCGACCGGCTCCGGGAGGCGGACTTCATCGGGGTGAATGTGACCATTCCCCACAAGAACGCCGTCTTCGAAGCCGTCGATGACATGACGGATGTGGCCCGCCGCATTGGCGCGGTCAATACCGTGGTGCTGGATGATGGTCAACTCGTCGGGCACAACACCGACGCGCCCGGGCTGCGTCGTGCCGTTCGGGAGGCTTTCTCCATGGACCTCACCGATCTCCGCATCATGATCGTGGGGGCTGGCGGGGGCGCGGGAAAAGCGGCGGCGGTGCAATGCGCCATGGACCACTGCGAGCGTCTCGTCCTCGTCAATCGCACCGTGGCGAAGGCAGAGGCTCTCGCGGAAGAGCTGCGGGATCTCATGAACGCTCCGGGGAGGCTCGAAGGCCCCGCGAACCGGCTCGTCGCGATCCCCTGGGAGGAAAGGGCGATGGAGCGCGAAATCGACCAGATCGATCTCATCATCAATGCGACTCCGATGGGAATGAAACGGAGCGATCCCGAGGTGGTCCCGCAGCGCCTCATCGATCCTTCCCATCTCGTCTACGACATGGTTTACTCGCCCGCGCGAACGAGACTGATGGCCAACGCCGAAGCGGAGGGAGCCAAGGCGGCGAACGGTCTCGGCATGTTGTTGTGGCAAGGAGTTTTCGCTTTCGAATTCTGGTTCAATCGCGAGGCACCGGTCGAGGCGATGCGGTCGGGTCTGGGCACCTGAGTTGGGGAGAAACCGCTCCGGCACGGCACCGTGATGGAGCTGGGTTTTTTCGCATAAAAGGCGGGGGGGATTCGTCGATCCCGTATCACCACCAGGACCGTTCCGGTTCCCGGTTGCAGGTGAGACGAACCACCCCAACCACGCAACCCGCCTATGAAACTCCTCCTCTTCTCGATCACCGCCGCCGCCGCTCTCGCCGGGAGCGCTGTTACCGCTGAAGCCGGTCCCCGCCATTCAAGCGGATCGCACGGTTTCCACATCGAAAATTATGTGAATCCCTCCGTTCGCCCCGCCCACAACGGCCACCGGAGCCATTCCCATCACTCGCACCGGAGTCACCTCCACAAGAGCCACTCCCGCAGCGGTCATGCTCACGGGAGCCATCATGGCAGCGCTCACCTTCATCGAGGTCATCACGGACATCACGGCCATATCCACAGTGGTCATCACGTGACGCCCTACAAGGTGAGCACGGTCGAAGTGCATCGCTGCACCGAACCCCGCATCGCCTATCATCCCGGCGGTCGTCGCTACACCTACTACGTCACCGTGGTGACCTATCGCGACCACTACTCCAACGGCACCACGAGAACTTGGACGCAAACTTTCTCCTGAGAAATACGAACCCTTCCGGGTCCTCTTCCCGAAAACGGGGCACGCGAGTGCCCCGTTTTTTTTGGGTCTTTTTGTTCCGTCGCGGGCTTCAGGTGAGGTCGTCGGGGACCGCAGGGAAGATCGTGCCAGTCGTCGCCTTTCCTCCTTCGATTCTCACTTCCGTTCCAAAGGGGAGAGGTTCGTTGTTTTCCACATGACCGGCGGATAGACCGCGGAGGACGGGAAATGGAACCTCACGAAAATGGCGGGCGAGGACCTCGTCGAGGGTGACGCCGTCGGGTCCGGGGTCGCCTTCGGTGAAGGCCCCGATGAGGACTCCGCGCACGCGATCAAACCACCCGGCCTGGGTCATCGTGGTGAGGAGGCGATCCACCCGGTAGGGGCGCTCGCCGACGTCTTCGAGGAAAAGGATGCGGTCGTCGAGGGGAGGTCGGTAGGGCGTGCCGACGAGGGCCGCGAGGACGGCGAGATTCCCCCCGGTGAGAATGCCCTCGACGGGTGCGCCGGGAGGCTCGTTCATTCCCTGGAGATTCCACTGGAGCGGCGCGGCGGGATTCTCGAGGAGGGTGATCCATTTTTCGCGCAGAGTCTCCGAGGCGGTGCCGAGGGCGGCGACCATGGGGGCGTGGATGGAGCGAACCCCGGCGCGGGCCCAGAGGGCGTGCAGGGCGGTGATGTCGCTGAAGCCGACGAGTGTCTTGTTGGCGTTCCGGACCGCGGCGGGATCGATACCGGGGAGGAGCCGGGTCGTCCCGAAACCGCCGCGGGCGCAAATGACGGCGTCCACGTCAGGGTCCAGGATCGCTTCGTTGAGTTCGTCGAGGCGGCGCTCGTCGGAGCCGGCGAAGTAGCCGCTTTTGCTGAAAATATCGGATCGGGTGCGGACTTCGTAGCGTTGGGAGAGCCAGGCGAGGCCTTTGCGGAAGGGGGCTTCGTTGAAAGGTCCCGCCGGGGCGACCACGGCGAGTCGTGATCCGGGACGGACGGCTCGCGGGAGGGGGAAGCTCATGTGCGGATACGGCCTCAAGGGAGCGCGTAGTGCCGGAGGGGATCCGTTGGCAGCACCCGGAGGAGGCGGTCGGGTTCGGTCGCCCGGCGGGACAGGGACAGCACGGGGCTGTTCTCCGCGTCCCGCCGTGCGGAAGCCGGGAACCGGTGATCTCTCTTATTCCGCGGCGTTGATCATGCCGTAGTCGCCGTCTTCGCGGCGGTAGATGATGGCGAGCTTGTCGGTTTTTTCGTCGTGGTAGAGGATGAAAGGTTTTTCGTTCATTTCCATGTCCATGATCGCTTCGTCGCTGTAGAGGTGCTTGATCTTGTATTTCTCCTTGTGAATGATGACGGGTTCGTGGTCGGCCGCGGGTTCATCGGGGAGGTCGGCGGGGAAGACGACTTCGTTGGTGTAGCGGACTTCCTTCTGCTTTTTCTTGGGACGGTGCGACTTGAGCATGCGCGTTTTGTGCTTGCGCATGCGGCGGGCGATCTTGGAAATCGTCTCGTCGATGGAGGCGTACATGTCCGAGGTCGTGGTCTCGGCCTCGATCACGATGTGGTTCGCACAGAAAAGGATGATTTCCGCGATGTGCCTGTTCTGCTCCAGATTGAGAAGGACCCTGGCCTCGATGATTTTGGGGTAATCGAGGTGCAAGCCGGCCACTTTTTTCTCAGCATACTCGCGCATGGGTTCCGTGACGGAGACATGACGTCCGGTGACAGTGATGGGCAAATTAACGTTCGTGACTTGCATAATTGGTGTTGTTTTGTTTTCGGGGTTGGAATTGTCCTGACTACTCTGGAAGGGTACCAGATTCCGCTCTTCTTTGACAAGCCCGCAGTGCGCTTGTTCGAGCGGGGGCGACGCGCGAAGACGTGTCCCGGGCGGGGCGACTCCGCGGCTCCCGGAGGCATCCAGGGAGAGCGTTACATCGTAAAGCGATCACCCAGATAGAGTTCGCGGCTGACGGGGTCGTTGATGAGGAAGTCGCGGGTCCCCTCGCGCAGGACCTTGCCTTCGTAAATGAGATAGGCGCGGTCGACGAGTTCGAGGGTCTGACGGGCATTGTGGTCGGTGATGAGGATGGCGAGACCCGACTTGCGCAGGTCTTCGACGATGTTCTGGATCTCGTTGACGGCGATAGGGTCCACCCCGGAAAAGGGTTCGTCGAGCATGAGGAGGCTCGGCATGGTGACGAGGGAGCGGGCGATGGTGAGCCGTCGCTTTTCCCCGCCGGAGCAGGTCAGGGCGACATTTTTGCGGATGTGGGTGATGCTGAAGCGTTCGAGGAGTTCGTCGCAGCGGGAGCGCTGTTCTTTCCGGGAAATGCCGAGGGTCTCCATCACGGCCATGATGTTCTCCTCGACGGTGAGTTTGCGGAAGATGGACTCTTCCTGGGGGAGGTAGCCCATCCCGAGGCGGGCCCGCTGGTACATGGGCGTGGTCGTGACCTCGTTGCCGTTGAAGAGGACCTGGCCGGCGTTGGGCGGGACGAGCCCTACGATCATGTAAAAGCTCGTCGTTTTCCCGGCGCCGTTGGGCCCGAGCAATCCGACGATCTCGCCGGGGCGGACGTTGATGTCGACGCCGTTGACCACGGTGCGACCATCGTAGATTTTCACGAGACCGCGGGTGTCGAGGAGGAAGTGGTCGTTGTCCGGTCGGGCCAAGGCCGCGTCGCTCTCGAAGCGGAGATCGGCTTTGTCCGTCGCGGGTCGGGGGGCGGCGGGGGAGGCCGCCGGAGAAGGGCTCGGTGCGGGCGTTTCCGCGACGGGTTCGGCGGGGACGGATTCCGCGATGGCGGGTTCCGACTTGTGCCGGACCGCCGCGGTTTTCTCGGGCGGGAGAAAGTCGAGGTCGGAAAAGTCGGGCATGTCGTCGGTGTCGAGGTGGAGGAATTCCTCGTCCTCGATCACAGTGTCGTCGGGCGTGGGCTTCGCGGGTGGGGCGGCGGACCGGGCCGGCGGAAGGTCGAGGGGATGGGGCTCGACGTGGGTGGGGGGGCGAAGTTTGACCGGCTTTTTGATCTCGGCCTTCGTGACGGAAGCGGCCGGACTATCTTGAGGCGCGGGCGGAGCGAGGGGGGGCGGGGCGGATTCCGTCGGTTTCTTGTATTCGTCGGAATAGCCGGTCTTGCGCCGGGAATCCCTGACGCCGAAAAGTTCGTCAAGTTCGTCCCGTTCGTCGGTGTAACTCATGCGTTGGGGGAGAAGCGGAGGGAGAAAGGCGCGACCGTGGGGTGGAGATCAGCGGAATCCGTCGAAGGCGTTGCCCAAACCGATGCCGTTTTCGCCTTTCTTGCCGTTTTTGCCCTCTTCCTGCTCGACGGGGATGACAATCTGGCTGCGTTTATTGGATCCGGTGATCTCGTAGAGACCATTGCCACGCATGATGATTTGGGCGTCTTCGGAGTTGGTTTTGACAAAGCTGTCCCCGTCCTGGATGTAGGGAGGGCCTCCCGAGAGGATGATGTCTTTGGTGATGGCGTTGTAATCGGCGATGCGAGCGATGGCGATCTGGGTCTTGGGTTTGCCTTCTTCGTCGGGGGCGATGCGTTTGATTTCCACCATGCCGCCGGAGGCGATGGCGCGCTTGAAAGTGGCGTCGGATTCCCCGGCCGCGCTCCCGTCCATCCCGACGCCTTTGGCCATCTGGATTTCCAGTTTGTCGCATTTGATCTCGAACTCGGGGTGGTCGATGAAGACATTGCCGGTGAAAAGGAGGATGCCGCGGGCGTTGTCCATGGTGGACTCCTTCGAGAGAATCTCCATGTGCTGGCTGTCGGCCGCGGGATAGGCCCCGCCGCCCGCCGCGTATTTTTTGGTGAGCGGTTGCGGTTTGGGAATCTCCTCGGGAGTGAGGCCGGGGGAGTCGGGGATCATGGGTTGGGTGGGGGTGGCACCGGCGATGGCATCGACGGCGGTGTTGGCCAAGGCGGGGGAATCGGCCGCGGTCCGGAGCGGTTCGTCGGCGCCGGGTGGTGGGGCATCGGGATCGACGGGGGTGGCGATCATTTCACCCGGATCGACGGGCATGGCGACGGGGGTGGGGACCCCGCCGGAGATACCGGGGGCCGGTCGTGTCGCGGGAACGTCGGCGGGCACGGGTTCGGGAGCGGGCTTGGGTTCGGAGGCGACGGACTCGGGAGCGGACTCGGGGCTTTCTTTGAGCATGGCGGCGACCCCGGCGGCTTCGGGGACTGTCTCCAGCACGGCGGCGGCTTCGGGGGCGAGCTGCTCCACCGCGGCGGCGGTTTTTTCCACGAGACCGGATTCCTGGACGGTGGCGACGGCGGCTTTCAATTTGTCGGGGTCGATTTTGTCCTTGTTGTCGGCGAAGGCCTTGGTCATTTGGCGCACCGCTTCCTCGGGATCGAGGTCGGAGGTGTCGATGGCCGAGGGATCGGCCACGGCTTCCTCGAGGGCGGCGGCGGGATCTTCTTTCACCGACCGCAGCATGTTGCGTAGGCGGGGGTCGGCCATGATGGAGTGGCTTTTTTCTTTTTCCGCGGCGCTCGTGGCCGCGGCGGGGGCGCTTCCCTCCTCCTGCGCGTGGGCGGGCGGGAGGTTCGGGAACACCATCGCGGCGAGGGCGAGGAAAAGGATGGCGAGAGGCGAGGGGCGATGATTCATGGGGACGGTGGAATCAAGTGGGAAGGGTGCGGAAAAAGACGGGAGGTCGGAAAATGGAAAACGGGGAGGGGGCTCAGGGAGTGTCGGTGGTGTCGGACGGGACGCCCGGCCCGCCGAAAGCGGGGCCGAGATCCTCGAGGTCGGAGACGACGAGTTTCACATTGCCGATGAGCCGGGCGATCTGGGAACCGGATTGGAAGGTCATCTTGTCGCCGGTCATGACGAAGCGGGGTTGCTCGATGCGCGAGGGCGTTTTGCTGGCGAGTTCGCCGATGACGAGATCGTAGGAGGCCTCGTCCATGGAAATGGTGGTCTCGGGTTCCCCTTTGCTGTTGTAGACGAGGACAACAAGGTTCACGAGATCGAGGTATTGTTCGTCGACGCGGACCACGGAGTCGGCGGTCATGACGGACTTGAGGGTGTCGTTGGTGTAGGAGGGGATGGATACGCCCAGAAATTCGCGTCCGATGGGGAAATTCGCGGTGAGTTCGGCGGGCAGGGCGCTCTGGACGACCGCGGAGGCGGTGTCTTGCGCGGCACGCTGTTCCGCTTCCTTGTCATCCTGCGCCTCGACGCGGACCAACCCCGCCGCGCCGATGGCGACGAGACCCAGCGGGAGAAGACAGCGGATGGAAAAAAGTCGGATCATGCCGTGCGGCGGACGAGCGTGTAGATCTCGCGGAGTTGATGGAGGACGTCGCCCAGTTTGTCGAGGGGGACCTGGTTGGGGCCGTCGCTGAGAGCTTTCGAAGGATCGGGATGGGTTTCCATGAAAATCCCGTCGCAGCCCGCCGCGACGGCGGAGCGGGCCAAGACGGGAGCGAGGCGGCCGTCGCCACCGCTCGAAGCGCCCTCGCCGCCGGGACGCTGCACGGAGTGGGTCGCGTCGAACACGACGCGCAGTCCGTCTTCTTGCATCCAGGGGATAGATCTCATGTCCGCGACCAAATTGTTGTACCCGAAGCTGGTTCCACGTTCGGTAAAAAAGTAATTCTCACAGCCGAAGGCGTCGAGCTTGTCGGCTATGTTCTTAACGTCCCATGGCGCGAGAAATTGGCCTTTTTTCACATTCACGACCCGACCGGATTTCGCGGCGGCTTCGATCAGGTCGGTCTGGCGGCAGAGAAAGGCGGGAATCTGGAGGACGTCGATGAATTCGGCGGCGATGGAGATTTCCCCCGAGGTGTGAACGTCGGTGGTGACGGGAACCCCGATTTCGGCACCGACTTCCGCGAGGAGCCGGCAACCGGCCTCGCAAGCCATCCCGCGGAAGGAGCGGATGGAACTGCGGTTGGCTTTGTCGTAGCTGGCCTTGAAAATGAAATCGACTCCGGCGGCGTCGGCGATATCGCGGATCGCGGGGCCGATTTCGCGGAGAAAAGGCTGGGACTCGATCACGCAGGGTCCCAGGATGAACAGCGGTCTCTCACCGCCCAAACGGTGCCTGCCAATCGCGACGGTATTCGGTGATTTCCCCATGTGAAAAGGCAGTCTAGCGCCGGGTGGCCACGGAGGCAAGCGGCTGAGAAAAGTTATGATGATTATCAGGGAAAATGAAGCAACCGATGGTGAATTGTCTGGACCTCGTCGTCGCTGACGATACACTGTCGGCTCTTCGAAAAGCAGCGTTCGGAGGCGACCCCCCCATGGAAGAAGCCGAGGAGAAAAAGCCGTTGGTCAATCATTGCCCCGAGTGCGGAAAAGCGCTCGATGTCGGCGGCGTGGGACCCTTTGCCAAGATCACCTGCCCGCACTGTGAAGCCTACGTCCGGGTGCGCACGACGATGGGCCAATACCAGATCGTGGGACTGCTCGGCGAGGGCGGGATGAGCCAGGTATTCCGCGCCGTGGACATGAATCTCGGTCGCGAAGTGGCCCTGAAAATTTTGCACCAGTCCCTCAGCCGGGACCGCGCCCTCACTTCGATGTTCGAGCGCGAGGCGAAGCTGACCGCCTCGGTCATCCATCCGAACGTGGTCAAGGTCTACACGGTGGGGAACGAACTCGGCTATTTCTTTATCGCGATGGAGTTGGTCCACGCGACCAGTCTGGAGGATCTCATCGGCAACAAGGGGGCCCTGGCCGAGTCCGAGGTGCTCGCGATCGCCCTCGATGTCACGAGAGGGCTCAAGGCCGCCCACGGTGAGAATCTCATCCATCGCGACATCAAACCCGGCAACATGCTCGTGACCGACGACGGCACCACCAAGCTCGTGGACTTCGGCCTCGCGGTGCATCAGGGCGGGGAGGACGAGTCCGAGGATCTCTGGGCGACGCCCTTTTATGTACCGCCGGAGAAACTCGAGGGCGACCCCGATACTTTCCTGGGAGATCTTTACAGCCTCGGGGCGACGCTCTACCACGCCCTCGCGGGGAAACCTCCCTTCGAGGCCAACACCTCATCGTTGGAAGAGCTCAAGGAGATCAAAAAGAAATCCGTCGATCTCAAGTCGGTCGCGCCGGGCGTTTCGAGGCAGACGGTTCGTCTCGTCGAGAAAATGATGGCCTATGCTCCGGCGGATCGTTTTCCGAGTTACGACGAGGCCATCGCCCGGATCGAAGAGGTGCGGACGCGGCAGTTCGGGATCCATTCGGTTGGTCGGGTGCGCCGGGGCGGCCGGGGCAAACGCCAGCTCCTCATCGGCCTCGGTGTGGCCGTCGCGGTCCTCGTCGCGCTCGCCCTGGTGGTTTTCAACGGAGACCCCCCGGTTGAGGGCGACCTCGAACTCGGCAACGGCGAACGGGTCATCAGCGCCGGGGACAGCACTATCACCGACCAGTTTCTCGGGGCGCGGACGCTTATCGCGAAGGGAAATTTCGGCAAGGCCAAAGAGATCTTCGACGCCCTCATCGCCGAGCCGACCGTGCCCGCCGCGACGAAAATCTGGAGCCACTATTTCTGCGGCATGATCCAGCTCTACGCGGGCGATGCCGCGGCCGCACGGGAGAGTTTTCTCCACATCCAGAGTACCGAATCGGGAGCGGAGGACGCCACCACCGAAGCGACCGCCTTCACCAAAACGACCGCCGTCGGGCTGGCCGCATCCCTTCCACTCCTGGGCGACGAAGCGGATTTCACCCCCGGAACGGTGGAGGTGCTCGGTCTGCTCACGGCGGGGTTGAAAAACTGGCAGAGCGGGGAATTCGAGTCGGGAGTGGACTTTTTGAACGCCTTCGTCGAGAGCAACCCTCCCGAGGGATACGAATGGATCGAGCGGATCAAATCCACCGTGCCACCGTTTCTGAAAGACTTCGAGGTCCTGAAGGATCTCCCCAATCCGTCCGCTGCTCATCCCGACGCCCTCGCCGAACAGGAAGACGTGCTCAAAAAAGCGAGCGAATCCCTCCGCACCCGCGGCGCGGCCCCGCGTCTGGTGGAGGCCCGTCTCGCCCGCCTCGCCGAGATCCGCGCGATGGCGGCGACGCCCGCCCCGGCGTCACCGGGCGACGCAACCGCCACCACCGCTGCGACAACGCCGCCGACTGGACTGACCGCATCGGAGGGAGCGCCGGGCACCACGGCGATGCCGACTCCCAACGAAACCGCGCCGCCTGCTCCACCCGATCCGGCGGAACTCGACCGGCTCAAGGCTCTCGTAAGTTCCCTCCAGGACCTCGGGGACACCCTGCGCTTTTCCGAAGCGATCGTGAAGCTGGAGGAGGAAACCGTCACGACCGAGGCCGGGCGGACGATCCGCGCCGCGCTGATCCACGGCTACGAGCAGGCCGGGCGATTTCTCCCCGTCCTCGCCGAAGCGCTGGGGCAGACCCGCTACGAAGGCGTCATCCGCCGCCGCGTCGGGAATCCCATCGAGGCGGCCATCACCGGTGCGAGCGATACCCTCTTCATCGTCGATCTCGGATTCGGCCCCAACGAGGTGGAGGTGGGGATCTTCGCCCCCGATTGGCTCGTCGAGACCGCCGGGGTGGTTTTCCCGCCGCTCGCACCGGAATCGGCGGAGGCGTGGGAATCCGCGATATTTTTCGCCCTCATGACCGGTCACGGAGCCCTCGTCGAGGCCCGGGCGGACGAACTCGCCGCGATCGATCCGGAGTTCGCGAAGCGCTGGGAAGCGATCCGCTCGCACCGTTGAGAGCGGCCGTCAGCCAAGAGGGTCGTACTTGTAATCGAGCCGGGCGCGTGGAACGTAACCTTAGATATGGCAGGAAAAGACGACGACGGAACGAGCGGGTTTCCCGATCCCGAAGAAATTTCACGGAAACTCTCCGAGTTTCTCAAATCGAGCTTCGGGGATCATGTCACCTTCACGACGACGGGGGCGGGGGAAAATCCCTTCGCCAACGTTCCCGACACCTCGGGCGAGGACCACGACCTGCGCGACGAAGAGGAGAACGACATCCTCGATTTCGACCTCATCCCGAGGCAGATCAAATCGCACTTGGATCGTTTCGTGATCCGCCAGGACGAAGCGAAAAAGGCCCTCGCGATCGCGGTGTGCGATCATTACAACCATGCCAAATACCTGCATCGGCTCGAGGAAGAGGATCCCGAGGCCGCCCGCGCGATCGAATACGCGAAGCAGAATGTCATCATCGTCGGCCCCACCGGGGTGGGGAAAACCTATCTCGTGAAACACATCGCGGAACTCATCGGGGTGCCGTTCGTCAAAGCCGACGCCACGAAATTTTCCGAGACCGGCTACGTCGGCGGCGACGTCGATGACCTCGTGCGGGAACTCGTGCGCAAGGCCGACGGCGACGTCGAACTGGCCCAGTACGGCATCGTCTACATCGACGAGATCGACAAGATCGCCTCCTCCTCGCATATCGGAGGACGCGACGTGAGCGGGCGCGGCGTCCAGACGACCCTGCTCAAACTGATGGAGGAGACCGAGGTCCCGGTGCGCAATCCACAGGACATGCAGTCGCAGATGCAGGCCATGTTCGAGATGAGCCGCACCGGCAAAGCGAGCCGCGAATCGATCAATACCCGGCATATTCTTTTCATCGTGAGCGGGGCCTTCTCGGGTCTCGAAAAAATCATCGACCGCCGCCTCCGCCAAGGGCCGATCGGTTTCGCCACCGACGCCGACACCAGCGCCGCAGAAAAGGACAAAGAACCCGGCACCCAGGACTTCATCGATTTTGGATTCGAGGCCGAGTTCATCGGACGCCTCCCCGTGCGGGTCGTCTGCGATCACCTCGAGGCGGGTGATCTCTACAACATCATGAAACATTCCGAGGGCAGCCTCATCCGCCAGTACGAACGCGAGTTCGAAGCTTACGGAATCCACGCCCACTTCGCCGACGCGGCCCTCGAAAAGATCGCCGCGGACGCCGCCCTCGAAAAGACCGGCGCACGTGGACTCATGACCGTGTGTGAACGGCTCCTGCGTCATTTCAAATTCGAGCTTCCCGGCACGACCCTCACAGAGCTGGTCATCGACGAGGCCCTCGTCGAAAATCCGCCCGCCGTTCTGGAGCATCTCCTCGCCCAGGCCGGGCCGGTCGGGGACGCGCGTGTCATCAGCGAGATCGCGACCTTCCGCCGCAAGTTCGAGCAGGACCACGGCGTCCGTCTCACCTTCGACAACGACGCGGTGGCACGCGTCGGGTCGCTCGCGGACGAGAGGGGCCAGAGCGTCCTGCAGCTCTGCGAGGAAAAATTCCGCGATTTTCACTTCGGTTTGCAGCTCATCCGGAAAAACACCGGTCAGAAGACCTTCCGGGTGACCAGCGAGGCGGTCGACGATCCTGACCGTTTCCTCAGCAACCTCGTCGTGGCGAGCTACCGTGGGGGGACTGAAGAACCCGGCGCTGTCGGGTGAGCCAAGGAACGGGGCTTTTGTAGCCCCGACGAAGCCCATCCGACGGGGCTTGTGCCGGGCGCTAGAAAAGCGTCCCTCCTTGGGGTCGAAGCCAAGGAACGGGGCTTTTTGGAGGTTGAATATCGGGAAATCTAGAGCATTTTTCGTTATGAAAATTATAGTTCATTCTCTTTTCTTGGGAGTTCTCTGCCTGGCCATGAGCGGTTGCGCGAGCGCTTCCTTCGGGTCTCGCAAGGAGTTCGTGACCGTGGAGGCGACGGGATATTGCAAGTGCGGCGAATGCTGCGGATGGCGGCGCAATCTTCTCCTGCAGCCCGTCTATGCCTACGGTCCGATGAAGGGAGAACGCAAGAAGGTCGGTGTCACCGCGTCGGGAACAAAGGCGAAAAAAGGCACCATCGCGGCGGATACGAGTGTTTTTCCCTTCGGCACGAAGATGAAAATCCCCGGCTACGGCTCGGGCGTGGTGGAGGACCGGGGCGGTGCGATCACGGGCCACAAGATCGACCTTTTCTTCCGAACCCACAAGCAGGCGCTCGAATGGGGGCGGCAGATGGTGCGGGTCGAAGTGATCCGGCCCTGACAGATCAAGGAGAGACGGCGGCGAGCCATTCGCGCAAAAGGACCGCGGCGTCGCGTGGGTCGTCCGGTGCGCGGTCGAGGAGCGGGAGATCCTGATTCACCGTGATGCGCCGGATCAGGGCGTCGTTTTCCTTTTCCGCTTCTTCCGGTTCGCCCCCGAACACTGCGGGATGAACCACGACGACATCCCACTCCCGGGCCCCGCGGCTGAGACTGTTCGAGACGATCCACATCTGAGTCTTGATGAATTGCTCGCGGTCCTCGGCAGCCGTCTCGCGTGGAATCGCCACGAACACCAGGGTCGGGGCGAGGGGACGCACCCGGCGGGCGGCGTCTTTTTGCAAAAGGGTGCGACTCAACCCGGCGGTCGGCCAGGGAATGACCTCGACGCGGGCACCGGGAACCCGCTCTCCGAGGGCCTCGCCGATGAGGGTCTCGAAGGGAGGCATCGCAAGAACGGTGACGACTTCTCCGGCGCGGAGACGAGTCATCGTAAAATCGAGGAGAGGAGCTTGCGGTCCTTCGTCTTCCAGCCTGGTTTCTTCTCCTGTGAGGGTCCGGGCGAGGACTTCGGCGATGCGGCGATGACCGCCGTAATTCGGGTGGATCTCATCACTCATGGCGAGACGCCAGGCCTCGGGATCGCGGGCTTTGAGCGCCTCCATCTCCGCGTGGACGTCGCAGAGGGGGACGGTGAATTCGCGGGCGACGGCGCGGGTCACCTCACTGTAGGCGAAAACTTTTTCCAGGGGCCGTTCCGGCGTGGTGAGAACCGCGTTGGGGGTGCAGAGGACGACCTCGGCGCCGCTGGCACGGCATCGCCTCACGATTTCGATGAGATTTTTACGATAGGCCTCGATCGGCAGTTTCGCGACATCGTTGAGCCCGAACATCACGGTGACGAGATGCGGTTTGTGAACGAGGACATCCTGTTCGATGCGGGCGAGGGCGTTGGCGGTGGTGTGCCCGCTGCGCCCGGCGTTGTGGATCGTGAGATCGGCCTGCGGGTGGATCTGTCGGATCGCCTCTCCGAGGAGTTCGCCGTAGGCCCGCCGCCCGCCGCTGTGGTAGTAGAGTCCGGTGACGCTGTCACCGAAGGCCACGAGTCGGACCGGCTTTTCCCCCGAAGCGAGGACTTCGCGGATGCGGGTGAGCGCTGCGGTTTCGGATCGGAGGAGGTTTCCCGGAAGGAACATGAGAAGGCAGACGAAGAGGGTGGATCGGATCATGGCGGAACGGGGAAAAGGAGAGGAAAACTTTTTCTCGTGACGATCAGGGACACAAGCGCTTTTTCAGATACCGTCCCGTCAGGGAATTTTCCGATTTCGCGATCACGGCGGGGGGACCCTCGGCCACGACGGTGCCGCCGGTCTCGCCGCCGCCGGGTCCCATGTCGATGACCCAGTCGGCGCACTTGATGACATCGAGATTGTGCTCGATGACGATGAGGGTGTTCCCCTGATCCCGCAGCCGGTACAACACTTCGAGTAGAACGGCGATGTCCGAGAAATGCAGGCCCGTGGTGGGTTCGTCGAGCAGATAGACCGTCTTGCCGCTCGCTGTTTTGCCGAGTTCGGCGGCGAGCTTGATGCGCTGCGCCTCCCCGCCGGAGAGGGTCGTGGCCGATTGCCCGAGCCGCACGTAGCCGAGACCGACATCCCGCAGGGCGCGGAGCTGCTGGCGGATTTTCGGGATTTTTTGGAAAAATGCCAGGGCCTCCTCCACGGTCATTTCGAGGACATCGGCGATGCTTTTGCCTCGGTAGGTGATGTCGAGAGTCTCGCGGTTGTAGCGGCGTCCCTGGCACGATTCGCAGGTCACGTAGACGTCGCTGAGAAAATGCATGTCGATGCGGATGAGTCCGTCCCCCTGACAGGTCTCGCAGCGCCCTCCCGAGACATTGAAGCTGAACCGGCCGGGCTCGTATCCGCGCGTCCGCGAGGCGGGAAGGCGCGAGAAAAGATCCCGGATAGGACCGAATACCCCGACGTAGGTGGCGGGGTTGGAACGCGGGCTGCGTCCGATCGGGGCCTGATCGATGACGATGGCTTTGTCGATGTGTTCGAGTCCCTCGAGCGAGTCGTGATCGCCCGGTTTTTTTTTGTTCTGATAGAAATGACGGAAAAGGGCCCGGCGCACGATGTCGTCGACGAGGGTGGACTTTCCGCTGCCGGAGAGCCCGGTCACGCAAATGAAACGTCCGAGGGGAAAACGCACCTCGATGTTTTTCAAATTGTGCTCACGGGCACCGCGCACCACCAGCTCGCAGGGCGTGGCGGGAAACGATGTCGGGGCCGGGATCTCGATTTTTTCCCGTCCCGAGAGATAGGCGCCGGTGATCGAGCGGGGGTCGGCGAAGACCTCTTCCGGCGTGCCCTGGGCGAGGAGCTCCCCGCCGTTCTCCCCGGCACCGGGGCCGATGTCGAGGAGGTGGTCGGCCGCGCGGATGGTGTCTTCGTCATGCTCGACGACGATGACCGTGTTGCCGAGGTCGCGGAGGTTTTTGAGCGTGGCGATGAGCTTTTCATTGTCGGCTTGATGTAGCCCGATGCTCGGCTCGTCGAGCACGTAGAGGACTCCGGCGAGACCGGCCCCGAGCTGGGTGGCGAGACGGATGCGCTGGCTCTCCCCGCCCGAGAGCGTCCCGCTGGAGCGGTCGAGCGAGAGGTAGCCCAGCCCCACCGTGTGGAGAAAGCCGAGCCGCTTGCGCACCTCGTCGAGGACCTCGGTGGCGTAGGCTGTCTCCGCCTTCGAGAGAACCACTCCGTCGAGCCATGCGAGTGCTTCGCCGATGGAGAGGGCGGTGAATCCCTCGATCGAGAGCGGACGCGTCCGGTGGGTAAGGGTGACCGAGAGGATCTCGTCCCGGAGTCGTTTCCCCTGACAGTCGGGACAGGGTTTCGCCGACATGAAACGTCGCACGTTGCGCTTGGTCACCTCGCTCTTGCTCGTCTCGAGGAGCCGTGTCGCCTGGGTTGCGAGACCTTCGAAGCTGTCGTCGCCGTGGAGCAGCGCCTGGGTAAACTCCCCCGAAAGACTTCGGATGGGCGCGTCCAGATCGATCGCGTAGGCCTTCGCGAGATCCTCGATGGCGCGCTGGTGGAAGCCCTTGCGCGACTTCGAACCGGTCCACCAGGTTTTCACCCCGCCCTCGCGCAGCGATTTGTCAGGGTTCGGTACGATGAGTTCGCCGTCGGGAACCAGCCGTGTGCCGAGACCATGGCAGGCGGAGCAGGCCCCCAGATGGCTGTTGAATGAAAAATGTTTCGGAGTCAGCCCGGGGAGGGAAAATCCCGTCTCCGGATTGGTGTAGTGAAAGGTGAAGTCGTGCGGTTCGTAGTTTTCCGCACCCGGCGTCTGGACCAGAGCGGTGATATGGTTCCCGGCGATGTTTCGGGCGATCTCCAGGGAGTCGGCGAGGCGGCTGCGGATGTCCTCCCGCACGATGAGCCGGTCGATCACGATGTCGGCGGATTTCGGTTTCGCCTTTTTGTCGATCTCCTCGATTTCGACAATCTCCCCGTCGAGGCGGGCGCGGATGAAGCCCCGGGCGCGGTAGCGTTCCAGTGCGCCGAGGAGGGTATCGCCTTTCTCCTTCGCGACGGGAGCGAGCAGGATGAGGCGGGTGCCCGGGGGGTGGGTGGTGAGCTGGTCGACGATGTCCTTGATGGTGTGACGCACCAGCGGAGTGCCCGTCACCGGATCGTGGGGACGCCCGAGAGCGGCGTAGAGAATGCGCAAGTAATCGTAGATTTCCGTCGCGGTGGCGATGGTGGAACGCGGATTCGGCTGCGAGGTGCGCTGCTCGATCGCGATCGCCGGAGTGAGCCCCTCGATGAAGTCCACATCGGGCTTTTCCAATTGATCGAGGAACTGGCGGGCGTAGGCCGAGAGCGACTCGACGTAGCGGCGCTGGCCTTCGGCGTAGAGGGTGTCGAAGGCCAGCGAAGACTTCCCCGATCCCGAGACCCCCGTGATCACCACAAAGCGGTTCCGCAGGATTTCCAGGCTCAGGTTTTTCAGGTTGTGCTGTCTGGCTCCCTGAATTTTGATCATCGCGTCGTCGCCCATAGCGCCCATCGGGAAAAGAGAAAAGAAACAAGCTCCGCAAGGGAGAGCGACAACATTGAGGAAGATCGCGTCGTGGCAAGCGAAGCTTCGAGTCGAACGGCGTTCGAGTCCGGTCTCTCTTTCCAGCCAACCAACGAGAGGGTCAACGGTTGACCTTCTGCCAGTATTTGGTATATGCTGGTAACAGGAACGGATTTTATGAGCAAGAACACGAGCGTTGAACTGGGAGAGGAGATCGCCGACTTTGTGACCGGACAGGTGCGATCCGGCCGTTACGGATCGGCAAGTGAAGTCATCCGCGCGGGCATCCGATTGCTTCAGGATCAGGAAACAAAAATGGCGGCTCTTCGGGCAGCTCTGAAGGAGGGGGAAGACAGCGGAGCACCAGTTGCCTTCGACATCGATCAGTTCATCCAAGCCCGAAAATCCGCTTCGTGATGGCCGAATTCGTCCTTCGTCCCAAGGCGATCACGGACCTTGAGGCAATCTGGGATTACACGGTCGAAACTTGGGGGAAGAGCAAGCGGAACGCTACCTGCATCTGATCAACGAAAGTTTTCGCAAGATCGCGAGTAACCCCGGTATCGGGCGTCCCAGTGATGCAATTCGCAAAGGCTACCGCAAGTACGGGGTCGGCCGACATTTGATCTTCTATCGGGCAAATGATGCCGAAATCGATGTGGTTCGTATCCTGCACGAGAGAATGGACGTTGTTCGACACCTGTAAGGCCTCCTGACCCGTCTCGCATAATTGGCTCCGCCCCGAACCGGCTTCGCTCGGCCCGGGGCGGAGCCAATGGCGGAGGGGGTGGGATTATCGGCGTTGCCGATCTCTTCGCTCGCGGGGGCTCGCTACGAGTCGAACGGCGTTCGAATCCGGTCCCGATATTTACAAAGGCCGAACCCCGCTTCGCTTGGGGCCCGGCCTTTGTAAATGGCGGAGGGGGTGGGATTCGAACCCACGGAACCTTGCGGCTCTGCAGTTTTCAAGACTGCCGCGATCGACCACTCTGCCACCCCTCCTCAATCGGATGCGACGTGTCCTGACGCGTGGAGCAGTCTACACGCTTTTCGCGGGCGTTCAATCGTCGGATCGGGATTTCAGGCTCGGGAATCGAGCTGGAAAACCTGGCCGGAGATGTGCGCTGTCGTGGTGAGATAATGGATGAAGCGGGCGGCTTCTTCGCGGGTGTTGAACCGCTTCAGGGCATGTCGCTCCAGCGCGGCGGCCCGGGGCGCTTCGCCGAGGGATGCGGTCATGCGGGTTTCGAGGAACCCGGGCAGGACGCAGTTCACCCGGATGTTGCGGGCACCGAACTCTTTGGCGTGGCTTTTGGTTAGTCCGATCAGGCCGGCCTTGGCGGCGGCGTAGGCGCACTGCCCGACGGGCGGTTGCAGGGCGGAGTAGGACCCGATGTGGATGATGTGGCCGTCCCGCTGTCGGATCATGCGCCGCGCGGCCGCTTGGGAACAGAGATGGGCACCTTTGAGATTGGTGTCGATGACGGCATCCCATTGCTCGGGCGAGAGCCGGGCGAGGAGGGAGTCTCCGGTGATTCCGGCGTTGTTGATGAGGACGGAGACGGGTTCCCGCGTGGCGAAATAGTTCTCCACGGCCTCGGCGCGGGTTACGTCGAGTTCTTCCCGCCCGGGGCATTCGACGCGGTAGCCTGCCTCGCCGAACCATGTTGCCAAGGCCTGCGCGAGGTCTCCTTTGCCTCCGGTGATGACGACGAGGGGGTGGCTGCTCACAGCGGGACGGGGAGAGACGGCGCGGGCGGGCGGGTCATTCGAAGGTGGAGCCGTCCGGCGTGGGGGCCGTGTTGTTCCCGGTGGTGACCGGGGCGACGGCGGACTGGAGCGGTTCGATCACGACGGCGTGCTCTTCGTATTTGACCTTGGAGTGGCTCAGTTGGCTGACGTATTTGATGGCTTCGGTGAGCGGGACGCCGCGCAGGGAGAGGGTGATGAGCGTGTTCTGACGCTGTTCGGGCGTGCCTTTGTAGATGAAGTTCGCCACGACCGAGCCGCCCGAGATCTCCGCCGCACGGGCCGAGAGGTAGTCGAGGATGTCTCCGAGGGGGGCGTCGGCGAAGTTGATCTCGGGAATGATGAGGCGCGACAGGTTTCCTTCCAGATCCTTTTTCGGACCGACTCCCATCGCGATCATGCTTTTGGATTTCGCCGCGTAGTTCCGGGCGTAGACGAAATCGGGTTTCCGGGCGAGGACTTCTTCGAAAAGGAGGAGGGCTTCGCCGTATTTTCCCGCATTGTAGAGGGCGAGCCCTTCGTTGTATTTGCTTCGCACGGTGTCCTGGGCGGGGAGGGGAGGCAGCGCGAGGAGGGTGGCGAGCACGAGAAGAGAGGACCAAAGGAGACGCGTTTTCATGGCAAGGGAAACATATCAAATTCTCTAAGGGGTGTAAACGCAAATGCGTTAGAAGAGGGGGTAAATCCGGAGAGGATGCCCGGAATTTTTTAAAAAATATCCGCGAAAGCGCTCCTCAGATGAGGGGAACCGTGTTACGATACGGCCTTTTGGAGAGGGGTGGTGCGCCGCCCGGGTCTCCAAGGGACCAGAAATGATTGAACTTCCGTTTTGAAAGTCATGTCCAGATCTTATTTTTCCCTCACCAGCACGCCGTTCGGCGGGCGGTGCTCCTGCCCGGCCTCGATCGCGGGGCTTTGCCTGACACTTTTCCTGGGAATGGCGACGCCGGAGGCCCTCCGCGCCCAAGCGCCCGAGGCCTCGACCTATCCGGTGGACCCGGCGGCAGCGGCGGGAATGATCCAGGGCCTGCCCAACGGGGTGACGGGTCGGCAGGCCGAGATGATACAGGTGCGCACCTCCGCCCAAGGCGCCCAGGGAGAGGCGGCGGCGGCCCTGATGGCCCGCTCGGCGGATGAATCGAGGGAGCTGCACAATCAGGAGGTGGCCCTGCAGCAGGCGCGCGAGCGGAAATCGATCAAGCGTTCCATGACGGATCGCCTCAAATTCGA
>JAAYAT010000155.1 GCA_012719225.1 Verrucomicrobiaceae bacterium | reverse complement strand
GGGGGATCGGTTGCAGGGTGTAGTTCGCCAGCGGAATGAGCAGGTCCTCGCCGGACTCCATGCAGACGGCATCGACCAGCGGCACATCGCAGATCACCGGAGGATCGATCCCGGCCTCGCGGGCGGGTTGCACGATGTGGTCGCGAACCTCGGCGGGGTACTCCCAGAGATTCTAGGACTTCTCGCTGGTTTCCAGCGCCCGCACGTCGTCGGAACCGGGGATGCCGTTGTCACGGATTTCCCGGGCGCGTTCTTCCACGCCGTTTTTCGCAACGAGGGCGCGCCGGATGTAGTCGAGGGCCGGGAGGTAGCCTCGCACCACCACGGTCCCGTCGCCGACGGCGGCGCGGACTGCCGCCGGTGCGCCGTCGGCGAACGAGGCGGTGATTTTCAGGTCGGGATTTTCGGCCACCTGTTCCAGCCTTTGCTCGACGGAGAGGATCTGGAGCCGCGTCGTTGCCACCTCGACTTCGCCGCGCGGGGTCAGGGTGGAGAGGAAACGGCCCGCCGCTTGGTATTTTTGCCAGGTCGTGAGCGGTGCCCGGGTCAGCGGGATGCTTTCGTCGAGGGTGGCGAGGGGACGGTTGAACTCATCGAGCTGGGCGGCACCGGCGGTGAGGATGAGGGTGCCGCCTTTTTCCACCCAGGAGCGCAGGGCCGCGGCGCTCGCCCGGGTGAGGTGGGGATCGCTCAGGTAACATACGGTATAGTCGTCGAGGAGACCCTCTTCCACCTCCCTCTCGTGGACCACATCGACCGGAATCTGGGCGTGGGTGAGGGCCAGCCAGGTATGCATGCGCTCGAAGCCGAAGGCGAAGTTGCGCTTGTGGGTCCAGGCGTCGCTGGCCGAGGAGTAGAGCAAGGCCACTTCCGCGGGGCGGGGCTGCGCGGGGAGGAGGAGTTCCTCGACCGCGCCGATCTCGCGCACGGCGGTGGCCTGGTCGAACCAGATCGAGGTGGCGGTCTGCCAGGGGGAACCCTCATGGGTGGCCCAGCGCGGTCCGTAGGCGAAACTTTTGAAAGCCTTGATCCCCCGGGCCGCTTCGCTGACGGTCTTGAGGCGGATGTCGTAGCCGGTCCGGCCGGCGTAGGCGATGAGGTAATGGCCGAGGTGCTGGCCGTGCTTGCGCGCCGCCGCCCGCATCAGTTCGACGTTGTAGCTCGCGTTCTGGTAGGTGGAGGCAAGGTTACTCCAGTCTTCGCTCCAGATGGCATTCTGGTCGGTCTCGTGCAGGAGGGTGAAGTAGTCGACGCCCTGGCCGTAGAAGTTGGCGTAGTAGACGGCTCCGTCGCTGAAGTTCACGTTGACCGGGAAATCGCGTTGCCAATGTTCGTGCAGAAATTTTTTCTGCAGGGCGATCATGTTGCCGAGAGCGACGGTGCGGTACTGCTGGGTGTAGTAGTGGAGGGCGGGAAAGGTGTCGCGTTCGGTCTCGGCGACGGGCCTGACGTCGTCCCAATCGTCCACCAGCAGATCGGCGGGGAGGAGGGATTTTCCTTTGATGCAGGCGCGGAATCCCGCGATGGAGGCGGCGTCTCCGGCCAGTTTGGCGGAGGGTTCGCCGGTGGGCTCATCCATCACCATGGCGTAGGCGATCTCTTCGGGGCGGACCCCGCTTTCCACCTGCGACCGGTAGGTGTCGGCGGCTCGTTGGGTGATGCGTTCGAGATCGGGCGCGCTGTAGCTCCCCTTGGTGTACCAGCCGACGCCTCCGATGTATTTGTGTCGGTAGCCGTAAGCTTCGGGGAGCCTGTCGTGGCCGAGGCCGTTGAAGGAAAAGGGGGCGAGGGTCTCGAGTTCCCGTTCCAAGACGGTGGCGCTAATGTCGCCCGACTTGAGTGAAGCGGCGACGAAAAAGGGAAACCGCTCGGGTCTTTTGCCGATGTCAGGCCAGGTCATGCTGTCGGCGACCTTGCCGTAGGTGTTGGCAAGGTCGAGGGCCGTCCTGATTTTCGCCAGATTTTCCGGCGTCTCGAAGTTCGGCGGCACGACGATGGCGCAGAGCGAGGGGGCGTCGTCGAAGGAGATCCGGTGAACGATGGCGTCGTCCCCGGGACGCCGCGCGAATTCGACGACGCCCTGGAAACGGGGGGCGCGCCGGGTATAGGTGAAGGCGGGCTGGAGGCGCAGGATCGCCCCGGAATCCTGATAGACGGTCTCGGTGAGGTTGCACCAGGCGGTGCTCTCTCCGTTGGTGAGGTAGGCCTCGCGCCGTTTCGGGGAGACACGTTTTTCCTCGCCGTCTTTGGAGAGGGCGTAATGGGCGTACCAAGGGCTGCGGAAATGATCGGCGAAGAGGTGGAGATAGACGGGCTCCTCGTAGCCTTCGCCGAGGCGGATCCGCACCCACACCTGCGGGCCGTGGCGGAGATGATCGGGCTCGGCCTGGAGGTCCCGGGTCAGCCAGAAGCAATCTACGTTCCGGCTGTATCCAGAGGCGTTTTTGTGCTGGTGTTTGCGCAGGCGCAGGGAATGGGGTGCGGCGGTCAGTTCGAGGTCGAGGAAATCCCAGCGGTAGTCCCAGTTTTCCGTATCGGGCGAGGGAGCGGTGTCGAAGGTTTTGCCGCCGACGACCCGTTCCCCCTCCAGAACCTCGACGTCGAAAGCGCCCCGGTAGCGGTCGTGAACCATGTGGCGCACCCAGACGCGCCAGAGGCCGGCGGCGGGCGGAGTGAAGAGGTGGGTCGCGGTGGACTCGAGGTCGCCGCTGGATCCGTTGAGCGCCGTGGCCCGCGAGGCGCGGCGCGTTTGCGAGGTGGTGGCGACCCGCCAGCCGTCGCCCCGGACCTGAAAGTCCTCCGCCTCGAAGAAGAGACCGTCGCCATCGGCTTCCGCCCCGCCGAGAGCCGAACAAAGCAGGGCGAAGAGGAGGGCGAAGAGCGGGGGGCGGACGGTCATGGCGGGAGGAAAAATGCGTCGGACGGCTCCGCGGCGGGACTTCACTCCCCGCCTTTGGCTGCGGGGGCGGGGGCGTCTTTGGGTGCGGCTGCATCTTTGGCGACCACTTTCATCACCCCGCGCATCACGTAGGAATGTCCCGGAAAGGTGCAGAGGTAGGGGTAGTCGCCGGCCTTTTCGGGTGCGGGGAAGACGAGGGTTTCCTGCTTGCTGGCATCGACGAGTTTGGTCGCGTGGAGGACCGCCGAGATGCCGGGGTTGTAGTGTTTGCCCCAGCCTTCGACTCCCATCTGCATCGCCTTTGTCGAGACATCTTCGATCGTGCCGGGGGCGACGAGGAGGAGGTTGTGCGGCATCACGTCGGTGTTGTCGAGGGTGAGTTCGACGGGCTGTCCGGCGCGGACCACGAAGCTCTCGATGTCATATTTGAGGAGAGCGCATTTGATGGTGAGTTTGGCCTTTTCCGCAGCGCTCAGGTCGAGCGCTTTCTTCTTGGACGCGGCGGGTTGCGGGGGTTTCTCGCCGGTGAGTTTGGTCCAGTAGGGTTCGTAAAAGGTGCGGAACTGCATGCCCCGCTCTTCGACGGTGGTGTTGCCGCGGAAGTGGGTGTTCCGATCGCTCCAATGCCAGGCGACGGTCTCGACGGCGGCCGTGGCTTCGGGGGTGGTGATGGCGCGGGCTTTTTCCAAGAGCGCGTTGTCGCTGACACCGCGCCGCTGATGGATCCAGAGGGCTTCGAGCAGGGGGACGGCGTCCTCGGCTTTGGCCGGATCGAGCTGGGCGGCCCAGGTTTTGGCGTGGGCGAGCACTTCGTCGTCGGGGCGGGAGCTGAGTTCCACCCGCACCTGATGACGCACCGCGTCGGCGGGATCCCGCAGCAGCCCGAGGAGGTGCGGGATGCTCTCCCCGTGGATTTTCGGCGCTTTCAGGAGGGGACGGCCCTTCGCGGTGACGCGGTAGATGCGCCCATGCTGCTTGTCGCGGCTGGAGTCGCGAAGGTTGTAGGGCGAGTGGGTGATGACGGCGTTGTGCCAGTCGGCGAAGTAGAGGGCGCCGTCCATGCCGACCGCGCCGTCGGAGGGGCGGAAGTTGGGATCGCCGGGGTAGTCGGGGGGGAACTCCCTCGGCTTGGCTTCGGAGTTGGGTTTGAAGGTCGGATCGGTCCCGGTGAAGAGAAAATTCTCGGCCTCGACCCCGTCGACGGTTCCGTTGTCGTGGTAGCTCAGTTGATAGCGCTTGATGCCCTGGTAGCCGATGGTGTTGAAGATGAGGAAATTGTTCTGATAGCTCTCGGGAAAATGCGGGCTGGAGAGGACCATGCTGGAGGCCACCGGGCGCACCGTGGTCGGCACGAGGGGTCGCTTTTTCCAGCCTTCGCGGAAGTTCGCGGAGTCCTCGCCTTCTTCGGGTTGGGTGGAATGATAGACGTGAAAGGCTTTGCCCGAGGTGCCGTCGGTGACGAAGAGATTCCCCCATTTGTCAAAACTGACGCCGTGGGGATTCGGACTGTTCTCGACCACGAAGGAGAAGTCGAAGGTGCGCGGATTGAAGCGATAGACGCCGGTGCTTCCCGATTCCTCGCTGACCCGCCAGGGGGTTTCGACGTTTTCGAGAATGAAAATGCCGCGCTGGTAGTAGATGTAGCCGTCGGGCCCGAAAACGAGGTTGTTGGCGGCGTGGTGGGTGTCGTCGGCCCCGAGTCCGCCGAAGAGATGGATTTTCACGTCGGCGACGTCGTCCCCGTCGGTGTCCTTGAGGAAAAAGACATCGGGAGCGGAGGCGACGATGACCCCTCCGTTCCAGAATTCGAATCCGGTGAGCTGCGACACGTGGGCGAAGGTGGTGGACTTGTCGGCGACGCCGTCACCGTCTTCGTCCGAGAGAATCGCGATGCGGTCGTTCACCGGCCGACCGGGGTGCCATTTCGGATAGTCCTCCCAGGAAGCGACCCAGACCCGGCCCCGCCCGTCGACCTGGAGGGCGACGGGATTGACCACCTCCGGGAAACGATCTTCGGAGGCGAAGACATTGACCTCGAGGTCGTCGGGAAAGGTGAAGCGCTCGAGGGCGGCTTCGGCATCGAGATACTCCACATCGCGGGTGATGTGGGTGCCGACCGTGACGGGCTC
>JAAYAT010000154.1 GCA_012719225.1 Verrucomicrobiaceae bacterium | reverse complement strand
TGGGTCGTGAAGACGGTCGGGTCCGAGGAAGCCACCGGGCGCTTTTCGGAAAAAGGGATTGAGAATTGTGACGCCATCCGCTTACGTCTTCCCCATGCATGAAAGCGCGCCGCTAGGCCAATTGTTGCTCACGGGAGTGCCGGGGAGCGAACTCGATCCGGAAACGGCTCGCCGGTTCAAGGCGCTCCAGCCGGGAGGTTTTATTCTTTTTGGGAGAAACATCAAATCTCCGGAACAGCTTCGCAAACTCATCGACGATCTGCGGGACCTCAGTGAGATCGAGCCCTTCATCGCGATCGACCAGGAGGGCGGTCGGGTCTCGCGTCTCCGGTTGATCGGGAGCGAGCCGCCCAACGCGCAGCAGCTCAGGCAGAAAGGCGACCTGAAGCAGGTCGAGGAACACGGGCGTCTCACCGGGCAAATTTTGCGCATGTTCGGATTCAACCTCGACCTTTGTCCGGTGCTCGATCTGTCCTTCGACGACGAGGCGGACAACTCCCTCAAAGGACGCTGCTGGGGGACCACGCCGGACGAGGTCATCCGCAACGCTTCCGTGTTCAACCTCGCCCTGCGCCGGGAGGGGGTGCTGAGCTGCGGAAAACACTTTCCCGGCTACGCCTCGGCGGAGTGCGATCCCCACCACGAGCTTCCGGTGATAGCCAAGACCCTGGCTGAGATGGAGGCGGAGGAGCTGCGGCCCTTCCGCGCCCTGCTGCCGGATCTCGACAGCATCATGACCTGTCATTCGCATTACCCCTGCTGGGATGCGGATCGCCCGCGTTGGCCCGCCTCTCTTTCCAAGAACATCATCGGGCAGTTCCTCCGCAATCAACTCGCCTACGACGGTCTCGTGATGACGGACGATCTCGACATGGGTGCGGTGCTCAACGAGGTGACTTTCGAAGAGACCATCCGCGCCTGCATTGAGGCGGGAAATGACATCGCGATGATCTGTCACCGCGTCGAGTTGGTCGAAAAAGCCGCCGAAGTCATCGCCACGCTGCCGGACCCCCTGCTGCACGACGCCCTCGTCCGGATCGAGGCGGCGAAGAAAAAGATGAAAGCACCCTACCCCTGGTCGATCGAGCGGTTTCGCGAAATCGACGGGCGGATCTGGGATCTGCGGGTCGCCACCCTCGGCGAGGAGGAGGCGAAAAAACTTTCCGTGGAGGACGGAAAACGCTCTCCGGTGGAGTTGTACTAGGGCGAGTTCGCGGCGTGTCAACGCGAGTGGAGGATGATCACGGAATCACCTGCAATCCGATGGCCCTCGCCAGTCTGGCTTGCCGGGTATCAAACGTGCAGAACTCGGACGTCCCCAGAACCGAGGCCAGAGCGACATGCAAAGTGTCCAGAGACCGGCACAGGGTCGATGCGCCATGGGCGGCGGCAAAGGCTTCGGCCCTGAGAAAGACTTCGCGCCATGAAAAGTCCGGATGGAAAAACATTCCCGCAGCGAGGTCGCCATCCAAGGTTTTGAGAATTCTCTCAGAATCCGCGAGATCGATCTCGCCGCGACCGAGCTTCTGGCGAACTGCGGAGCGCAGTTTGAGTCCGTGGAGGTCGGTGAACGGGGGCGGAACGGGAGAGGAATAACACAATCGCTCGGCCTCTTTGGCGCGAGGTTCCGATACGTAGAGCTTCAGGAGCAATCCGGAGTCGAAGTAGCGCATCAGATGCGGTCGGCTCGAAGTTCGTCGAAAATTTCTTGGGAATCCGGCAAGATTCGGTCCCCGAAGATGGCTCTTTTGCGGGCTTCGAAATCCGGCAACACGCGGCGCTGCGTGTGGGTGGGTTTCTCGACAGCCGATTTGCTCTTCAGAAAGCGGAGGAAGTCCAGGACTTCTTCGATCACCGCTTCCGGTGCGGTTCTGATTTCCTCGATCACAGCTTCTCTCGCGTCCATGAAGAAAACATACCGGAAGAATCCAGAACCGACAAGCCTCTCCGAGAGGAATTGGGCGGCTCACTCCGAAATCCCGGTGCTCCTTGCGTAGGCGTTGGGGTTGAGCATTTTTTTGACGTCGTCCATGCTCATGCTGACGTTGTCCTGGTAGCCCATGGTGCGCGGGGTGCCGGTGGCTCGCGGGGCCTCGGCGACCGCCGGGGCCATGCGGTCGGCCCGGGTCGCGAAAACCTTGTCGCGATCTCCGTGGGCGGCGGTCTCAAAGGTCGCCAGTTCGGTACTGCTCCGGCTCGTCTTTTTGAACCATTTGCCGGAGTCCTTGTCCTTGGATTGGTTCGAGTTGCCCTCGCGGGCGGCGGCACCGCTCTCTTTCGCGGTGGTGACCCCGGCATATTCCTGTCGCTTGAGGTATTCGGGGGTGCGGAAGGCCTTGGTTTCGGCCTTGGTCTTTTTGAAGCGGGCTTCTTTTTTCCCAAATTCTCCGTCCAGGCCGCGCGGCTTTTGTCCGGCGTAGAGATCGGGCTTGTCCGCCTGGATGGATCCGTCCTCGGCGATGCTGTATCCGCGATTGGCGAATTTGGAACGGAGTTTGGAACTGTCCTCGCCCCCGCCTTGTCCGCCCCACATGCTTTGGTCGAAGGAGATGGAGGAGCGGGTCGATTTGACGGTGCGCTGGGTCTCGCACTGGCAGAGCGCCAGCGCGGTCATCGCGAGGGTGGCGCAACGCAGGGGATGGGGGAAGAGCATTACCATGTGGAGATAGGTTCGGGCAATTCGCGCCCTTCGGCAAGTGCGCGGAACCAGGTGCGGACGAGGACTTCCTGCCCCCGGGTGAGATGGTAGCGGGGGGAGTGCTCCTCCCATTGCTCGGCTTTTCCCCAGGCCTGATAGAGCCGGGGCACGAGGCGCAGGTCTATGCGCAGCGATTTGCGAAGGACCCGTTGCAGGAAAGAATCGGCTCTCTCGTAGTGTCCGTTTTCGACGAGAAAATTCCCGTATCCGTTGAGAAAGGCGAGGTGATTCCAATGGTAGGAGGGGAGCGCTTCGTCGTAGGCGCGGAACAGTCCGTCGGCGAGTTCGGTTTCCCCGATGGCAGCGAAGAGGGCGGGGAGGTGGTGGCGGGTGTCGAGGGTGGGGAGCCAGTCTTCGAGCCCGTGTTGGTGGAACAGGTCGGAGCGGGCTTCCAGCGCGAGGCGTTGGTGTACTTCGATGAGACGGGGACGGTCCCCGATGCGATGGAAAAACGTGACCTGGCGGGCGGGCTCGTTGCGGAACAAGAGATCCCCGCGGATCGCTTTTTCGTCGAGGAGGGAGCGGGCCGCGGCAATACCGTCCGGTCCGAAGGACGGGAGGGTTTCGAGGATGTGCTCAAAGGTTCCGCGATCGGCGTCGGCGGAGGCGATCCGCGCGGCACGGGCGAGGTCATCCTGGAGGAATCCCCGGACGAGTTCGCCGAGCCAGGCGGTCCCGGGAGGACTCGGAAGAGTCCCGAGCAGATCGGCCAGTTCTTTGTTTTCGTCCGGTCGGGCGGCAATCCAAGCGGCGAAATGGGAGGCGTTGGAGGTGAAGGGCGTGGCCGCGTTGACCGGAGACGAGGGCGCGACGTTGCCGTCTTCGGCGCCGTAGACGAAGTCGCCGAGAAAGGTTTCAACTTCGTCCCGCAGCGCGCTCCAGGCGGTGCCCCGCTCCCTTTCGAGGCGCAGGAGTTGTTGGGAGGTCGCGGAGCGGTGCGCGGGGTTCGGGTTGCGGCGGCGCAGGAGATGGAGCACCGCGATGGCGTCGTCGGGCGCCCCGGCCCGGTGGAGCGCGGTGGCGAGGGTCCGGGTGACGGAGGTGGGTTGTCGGCCGAAGGTCGCGAGGGTGAGTTCGCGGAGGGGAGCGACGCGGTCTCCTCCCCGGGCCTCGAGGAGGGTCAGGGAGAGGTGGAGGGCGCGTCGTTGCAGGGTCGGTTCTCCGGGATCGAGGGCGAGCGGCGAGAGCCACCGGAGGGCTTCGTCATGGCGCGAGGATTTCCCGAGGATTTCCGCTCCGAGGAGGAGTTGTTCCGCGCTCGCCTGCCCGCTCTCCTGGATCCGGGTGAGGAGCGGGAGGAGGGCGTCGTCGTCGCCGCTCTGGCGGTAGGCCAGAACGAGGGCGTTTTGGTAGGGCAGGTGGGAGCGGCCTTGGAAAGGACGGTTCTCCTTCCCCGTGACGGGCGGGCGGCCGAGCTGCTCCAGTCGCTCGACGTTGCGGTCGAGGAGGAGGAAGCGGGCGTGTTGTTCGTTGAGGTAATCGATCGTGAGGCCGGGCGGAGCGGGAAATTCGCGGGAATGGATCCGTTCGATCACGGCGAGGGCGGG
Organism: Verrucomicrobiaceae bacterium; assembly: GCA_012719225.1. Taxonomy (GTDB): domain Bacteria; phylum Verrucomicrobiota; class Verrucomicrobiia; order Verrucomicrobiales; family DEV007; genus Arctic95D-9. The sequence continues at coordinate 4,190 of JAAYAT010000154.1, read as the reverse complement.
CGCGGGTTCGAGCGCTTCGGAAGCGGCGTCGAAGAGACCCTGGAGCGGCGCGTAGTCCCGGTCCCGCTGGATCGCATCGTAGTGATAGACGGGGATCGCCTCGCGATGAAAGCCGCGCCTTTCGAGGGCTTTGGCGAGTTCCATGTTGCTGTCGGGATGGGTCAGGCGGCCCTGCAACGCGCGGACGGCGGCGTCCCGCTCGGGCGCGTTCCTCCAGTCGAGGAGGAGGAGATGCCGGTCGATTTCGAACTGCTCGTACTGGGCGGTAACATGCGGATCGTCGTCGAGGACCATCCGGGGCGCGCCGATGGCGTCCACGAAATCGGCCGCGCTCTCCTCGCGGAGGGGGAGCCGGTCCGCGTAGTAGTGGAGGAGCCGGCTCATGCCCGGCCAGTTCCGGCGGGTCGCGGCACCGGTCTCTTCGAGAGCTTCGTCGCTCGAGGGGATCCTCTCGATCCGTCGCCGGGCGAGGGGGCGGAGCTTCTCAATGACCCGCGCGGTGTCGCCGGCGGCGAGGCTGAGAAGGATTTCTTTTTCCCCTCCCGCGGAGGAATCGGAAGGAGAGTCCGCGATCCAGGAGGAAAGGTCCCGCAGGTAGTCCCGCCGGGCCGGATCGGATTCGAGGAGGCTGAGCCTCTCGGTGAGGGCGGCATAGAAATGGTTCGCACTCCGGGTGCCGGTGGTGGCGCGCACGGCGGCGAGGGAGCGGTCGAGCCAGGCCACGCGTTCCGCCGGGAGACCGGCGAGTCCCGCGACTTGGGAAAGTGCGAAGTGGAAGGTGCCCTCGTCGTCCATGACGGTGTCTCCGAAGAGAGCGCCGAGGCGATAGGTCTCCTCGAACCGTCGCGTTTTGCGCAGCTCCGAGAAGAAGTGGGCGGCCACGGTTTTGCTGAAGGGCAACCCGGCGAAGACCCGGTGGAAAGCGGAGGGATCGTAGAGCGGATCGCCCGCGTTGTCCTTGCAGAGGAGGAGAGCGGCCATCCCGGCGTAGAGGGAACGCGGATGCTGGGTCTCATTCGTGGAGTCGGTGGCATCGACCCACTGGAGGAAGCGTTCGGGCTGTCCCGCGAGGAGACGGGAGTAGGCGAGGAGGAGTTGATCGGTGTGGCTGCCGGAGTCGGGATACTGCTCCAGCAGGGTGGCGAAAGCGCCGGTGGCGCGGGCGTAGCGGGTCGCCCAGAGGCGCTCGAAGTAGGGGCGGTCCTCGCCCTGCCAGGGCTGGAGCCAGGTGGAGGTTTTGCCGAGAGCGGAGGCTAGGGCGGCGGCTTCTTCGATGGCGCGGAGGCGGATGAGGTGGGGCTCCTTCGGGGTGAGGGTGAATTCGGGTTTCGGTCGCTGGAGAGCGGCGGCGATCTCCTCCTGCAGGTTTCCTCCGATGAAGGGATAGGCTTCGACCGTGAACACGAAGGTATCGAGTCCGTTCGCGGCGGCCTCGCGTTCGTCTTCGGGGAGGGAGGCAAGGCGGACGAGCGGAAGCAGTTTCGCGCCGAAACCGTCGGGGTAGTCCACCGCGGCGGTGGCGTCGAGGATCTCGTTGAGGGCGGCGAAAGCGTTTTCGCTCTCTCCGCGTTGGATCCGGAGGAGGGCGAGGCGGAAGCGGGCCCCGAGATCCCAGTTTCGCAGCTCGACGAGACGGGCGAGGGTGCGTTCGGCGTCTCGGGGGCGGCCTTCCTTGAGATAGCGGTCGGTCAGTTCGCCGAGGAAGTCGGTGTCGGTGCCGAATTTGGTTTCGAGGCGATGGCGCAACTGATCGGCCTCGGCCACCTGGAGATCTTTTTCGAGCATCTCGATGAGGATTTTCCAGTTTTCCAGATCGTCCTCCTGTCCGCGGGCGAGGAGCTGGCGGCGATAGTAAATGGCGGACTTGAGATCCCCGAGATGATCCGAGAGGGCGCCGAGTTCGGCGAGCAGTTCTTCGTTCTGTCCCGACATGTAGTAGGCTTTTTTCATCAGGGCGAAGGCCTCTTCCTCGTTGCCGGCGGCCTTGTGGACGCGGGCGAGGGCTTCGGGGTAAAAGCGGTCGAAGGGGTGTTTCCTCGAGAGTTCCTCGTATTGTGCGAGGAGCCAATCGTGGAGAAAGTGAGTGCCCGCGACGGTGAGCTGGGTGTCGAGCTGCTTGCGGCGCTGCACCGGATCGCTTTCGCGTTCGAGGAGGTCGAGTTGGGCGCGCAGGGCCTCCTCGGCCCGGCCCGCTTCGATCAGGGCGCTGGAGAGCTGCTTGATGATGTTGCGCTTTTCAAAAGCGTTGGCGTCGCGGTAGGCGTGCTGCCAGACCTCGATCTGCCGGGAGGTGCTGCCCTGACGTTGATAGACCCGGGCGAGGGTGCCGAGAGTGTTGAGGGTGGCGTTGGGTTTGGCGGCGAGGGCTTTCAACTCGCGCACCGCCTCGTCTTCGAAACCGAGTTCAAAGCGCATCCCGGCGCGGCGCTGCCGGTAGTCGTCGGCCTTGTCGGGATCGATCTCGATGAGGGTGGAGAGGTGCCGGACCATCAGGGTGGGACGCTCGTTGAGTTCGGCCAGACTCAGGAGCATTTTCTCCACCGCGACGACGGGGGCACCGGCCTCTTCGTTGGCGCGGTTGAGCTGCTGGAAACACTCGTGATTGTCCTGCAGCTTGAAGGCCCACCAGGCGGCGCGGTAGCGGGCCGGGGTCGTCGGTGTCTCGTTCGCCGTCGCTTTGATTTTCTCGTAATAATCGAGCAGCTCCTTCGGGGGCGGTTCGTCCCCGCCGCGTCCGGTCCGCGAGGCGGCGGCGGCGAGGGCGTGGTACTGAGCGAGGGTCGGGATTTTCCCGTTCTGCAGCAGGCCGGGTTCGGGGTCGGGCAGGGTCTCGGTCGAATAGTGGCCGCGGAGCAAGCTGAAAAGGCGCTGGTCGATCTCGGCGCGGGCGTCGAATGAGTCGAGCCGGTGCCAGATGGCTTCGAGCTGGGAGATGGCCTCGGGGACTTGGCCGGTGCCGATGTAGAGGTCGGCGCGGGCGCTGAGAAAATCGTGGTTGTCGGGAAAGAGATCGAGCGCCTCGTCGATCGCGGCGAGCGCCTCATCGGGCTGGTCGAGGTCTTTCAACACACTGGAAATGTGGGAGAGCCGGGTGGCCTTTTCGAGAGGGGCGTCTCCAGCGGCTGCGACGTGGAGCCGCAACGTCTCCAGGGCCTGCTCGCGACGACCCCGCTCGTGGAGGAATCGGGCCAGTTCGATGGGCGCGGCGGTCTGTTCGCCCGGGGGGTCGTCCTCCCCCGGGAGATCGCGCAAGAGCCGTTCGACGAGGTCGTCGAGGTAGTTGTCGCGGGCGAAATCAATGATCTCGCGCCTGCCGTCCCGCGTCACCGATTGATGGCCGAGGAAGTCGCTGAGGAACTGCGACGCCGCGGCGCGATTCTCGCCGTGGATAGCGATGCGGGCGCGCCGGAGAATGAGATGGAGAGGGACTTCGGCCTGGGCTTGGAGGACTTCATCGAGGGTGGCGGCCGCTTCGTCGTAGTGATCGTTGGCCATCTGGATGTCGGCCAGACGAATGCGGTACTCCAGCCTGCCCGGCAGGGCGCGGACGAGATCGCCGACCGCTTTCTCTTCTTTCTGGAGATGGGCGGTGAGCCGGTAAAATTCGGCGATAGCAAAAAGGGTCGCCTCGGTGGGATTGGTCCCGCTGGCCGCGTCGACGAGTGATCGCTCCAGTTCCTCGAGGCGATCGAACCGTTCGTGGATCTGGACGAGGCGCGAAAAAAGTTCTCCGTGCTCGTGGTTTTTGAAGTGGAGCAACGCGAGAGCTTCGCGAGCCGCGGCGGTCGCTCCGTCGAAATCGCCGAGGAACTCATGGAGTCGGTTCAGTTCAAGGAGGGCGTTCAGTTTTTGCCGGGAATCTCCCGACGCGGCGAGATCCGTGAGCACGGTGATGGCGGTGTCGGTTTCCCCCGCTTCGAGGAGGAGGGAAACAATCTCGGTGCGCAGGGCGGTGTTCGCGGGGAACGCGGCGAGGAGTCCGTTCCATTCCGCGAGGGCTTCGGAATCCTCTTGCTGGAGCCGGTGCAGGGCGGCTTTGCGCAGACGAATGGCGATGGCGTCTTCGTCGTCGGAAGGGAGCAGGGCGACGAGGCGGGTGTGGAGGGAGAGCGCTTCGGCGGTTCGTTTTTGCTGGTCAGCGATCCGGGCGAGCGCTTTGAGGGCGGGGAGGCTCTCGGGTGTTTCCTCCA
>JAAYAT010000153.1 GCA_012719225.1 Verrucomicrobiaceae bacterium | reverse complement strand
GAATTTGGTTTTCTTTGCAAGTTCGTCGAGATCGGGGAGAGTAAGGAGCGAGGAGTCGGCGGGAGAGTTTCTTTGCATAGAAAACCTGCCGGCTCTCTCGCAAAATCAAGGGGAAATTCGCAAAAATCTGATATTTAACTCATTTATTTTTAACGGGTTAATTGCTTAGCTTGATGCGAATGGGCGGTCAGATTCGCGACCTCGGCTGGGCGAAGTCCTGGCTCTTCACGACCTTGCGGCGGGAATTCTTCGCGATGCGGCGACAAATCGGGCGCTACCTGCCTATCGACGAAAAGGAACAGGAAATGATTGAGGCACCCGACGATGTCGAAGTCGCCGCCCTCGCCAACGCCGATGCCGAACTGGTTTTCGAAGCGCTCACTCTCGTGACGGAAGTCTTCCGCATTCCTCTCGCCCTTTTCTATCTCGAAGATCTCAGCTATCGCGAGATCGCCGCGATCCTTGAGGTGCCTGTAGGCACTGTGATGTCCCGCCTTTCCCGGGGAAAGAGGGAGCTCCACGCTCGTCTTTCCGCTGCCATGGACCGGGGCGAGTTGCCTCTCAATGTGGTCCCTCTCAAACGCGGCACGGCCAACTGAGATCACCCTGACACCCTTTTCCATGACAAACGAAGAAGCCAAATTCATCCTCGGAGCCGTGAGACCCGGTCATATCGATCCTTCGGATCCCGATCTCGCTGAAGCCCTGCGCCTCGCCGGGACCGACCCGGAACTGAACGCCTGGTTTGCCCGATCCACTGCCTTTGACACGGTCGTCGCGGACCGGCTCCGGGGCATTGCACCGCCGGACGACCTGAAGGCCACCATCCTCGCCGGGGTCCTGGTTTCCCGACGACCGGCCCGGCGGTTTCCCCTTGGCCGCGTTCTTCTCGCGATGGCGGCACTCCTCGCGATCAGTTTGGTCGCGACCCGTTTTCTTCCGGTTTCACCGGTGACTCCCCCGATTTCCGGAGAGCAAATCCTCGCCGGGTTCCGCTCCGACATGTTGACAGAGATTGAGAATCTTCAGCAGATCGACTATGTCTCGAACGATCCGGACATGGTCGCAAAATGGCTCAGGGAGAACGAGGCGGCTCCTGATTTTGAGATTCCCTCCGATACAGGGGGGCACCGCCTTGTCGGCTGCAAAGTGCTCCTTTGGAAAGGGCACCGGGTTTCCCTGATCTGTTTCACCAATCCGGACGCGGACGGGCCTCCCGGGCTCCATCTCGTCACTCTCTCCGCCGATGCCTTGCCTGATTTTGACGCCTCTGCCGAGGCCTTCCATCGGGAGGGTGAGTGGTCGACCAGCGCGTGGAGGGAGGGTGATTCCATCCATATCCTCGCGGCGAAGGGCGAGCATCGCGATCTCCGCCAGCGACTCCCGCTCGGGTGACGCTCTCGGAAAATAATAAAAGTAGAAATCTGTTAACCCTCACTTCCCTGCGACCGACTCAGAGTCGCGGGAACACCCACGCTCCCAAATGAATCCATTCACCCCCGATCAACTCATGCAGGAATCCGAGAGACTCTTCGCCTACGCCGTCAGCCGGGTGGGAAATCGCGAGACGGCGGAGGATCTCGTCCAGGATGTCGTCGTGGCCGCGTGGGAGAAACGGTCCGGCTTTGACGGGCGGTCCCTTCTCGGCACCTGGCTCTTCGGCATCATGAAATTCAAAATCCTCGATCACTACCGTGCGCAGCGGCGGACCCCCACGAGCCTGTCGGTGGATCCCATCGACAACGGAGAGTGGGGCGGCGATCCCCTCGACCAACTCTTCGACGCGCAGGGATCATGGAAGATCGACCCCAACTACGGGATGGAGACTTTTGTCGACACACCCGTTGACGAGGCAAAGCGGAACGATATTCTCAGCGCAGTGAAAGGGTGCATGGACGGACTCTCCGAGCGGCTCCGCTTGCTCTTTTCCCTTCGCGAGATCGATCAACTCCCCGTCGCCGAGGCCGCCGCCGCCGCCGGGGTCACTCCAGGCAGCGCCGCCGTTCTCCTGACCCGTGCCCGGCATCAGCTCCGCGCCTGTCTCCAACGCCATCACATCGTGCCATGAACTGCAATCACCCGCCCGCGCCGCGACCGGCGCTCTCCTACCGATTCATGCAGGCTCTCATGGGACCCTTCATGAAATTGGCCGGGCTTTCCTGTCGGCACTTTGCCGAACTCTGCTCGGCCGAACTCGACCGGCCCCTGACGAGTGGAGAGCGCTTTCGCTACCGCTTTCACTCGATGATGTGCCGCGTCTGCCGCCCGCTGCCGCGCCAGTTTGCCACCTTGAGCGCCCTGACCCATTGCTGTGTGGATGACAGCGCAGCGGGGTCGCCCGATCCCAAACCGGAGAGCCTGCTCGACGAGGCCGCACGGGAGCGCATCGAGCATTCGCTCCATGCCGCCGTCGCGAAGGGTGACAATCCCTCATGAACACTAATCGCCTCGCTCGAATCCAGCCGGGCGAGGCCCTTGCTGACGAAGAGCGACGGGGATACCGATACACGCGTCGGGGGGCATTCGCGCTCGGTCTCTCGGCGGCAAGCGGTTCGCTCCTTTCCGGGTGCCTCTCCACTTCCCGCCACCCTTACCTCAGCAAGATTTACGATTCCCCCGCGCAGCGTCACAGCCCCGACCGGAATCCCATCATTGTGATCCCCGGCATCCTCGGTTCCCGACTCGAGGTGGCGGACTCCGGTGTACTCGCGTGGGGGATTCTCGGCGGCGGCTATCTGCGTCATCATTTCGAGGACATCGCATTACCCATGGAAGAAGGAAAGGCGCTCTCCGAGTTGCACGACAACCTCGTCCCTGCAGGTGTCCTCGACCGCGTTCGCGTCAATCTCGGTGCCTCCATCCAGGTGAAGGCCTATGGACAACTGCTCTCCTCCCTCGGCGTTGGCGGCTATCGCGACGAGACGCTGGGAACTTCCGGCGCGATCGACTACGGCACCGAGCACTTCACCTGCTTTCAATTCGGTTACGACTGGCGGCGGTCCTCGGTCGAGAATGCCGCGCTGCTCGGTGTCTTCATCCGGGAAAAGAAAGCCTACGTCGAGCGGGAAAACCGGAAGCGATACGGCGACAGCCGCCCGGTCCGCTTCGACCTCGTCGCCCATTCCATGGGAAGTCTCGTCGCACGCTACTTTCTTCAATACGGAACCCGGCCACTCCCGGCCGATGGATCGCTACCCGCCCTCGATTGGAGCGGATCCCGCGATGTGGAAAAGCTCATCGTCGTGGCTCCCCCGAACGCTGGGTCCGCCAGCGCCGCCGAGCAATTACTGAACGGCTATCGCCCCGCCCCCATTCTCGGAGAGTTTCCTCCGGCCTTACTGGGGACGATGCCGGCCCTCTACGAACTGCTCCCCCGGCATCGGCACGGGAGTGTCATAGACGAGACAGGTGCGCCGGTGAACCTCTTCGATCCGGCGGTATGGAAGGAGCAACAACTCGGACTTCTCGCCACCGGTGGAGACACGACTCTTAGAAGACTTCTCCCCTCGCTCGACTCCCGCGATGAGAGACTGCGCGTAGCAGAGGATCACTTGCAAAAATGCCTCATCAACGCGGAGCGCTTCCACGCCGCGCTCGACCGTCCCGCCGTCCGACCGGAGAAAACCCGCCTCTACCTCTTCGCCGGAGACGCCACCCCGACCCTGGACCGGATCCGTCTCACCGGAAAGGGCCGCGCCCAGAAAGACGCCGAGGCACCCGGCGACGGCACCGTCACCCGCGCCTCCGCCCTGCTCTCCGCATCGACGGATAAGGAGGGCTTGGTGCCGCGCTCCCCGGTGGAATGGAACCAGACGACCTTTATCGCCGCCGATCACCTCGGTCTAACGAGCAACGCCACCTTCACCGACAACGTCCTCCATCTCCTCCTCGAGAGCTGAGGCGGACATGACCCCGTCGGGCGACCGAACCCTCTTTACCCTCCCATCCAACCCTATGTCATCTCCCCCATCCACCAGCGGTCCCGCCACGGCGAAGCGCTACAGCACCCTGCGCAAAGTCATCCTCTTCCTCGTCGTCATCGGTCTCGCCGCTTTTGCTTACGTGAAGTTCGGCGACGCCCTCACCCTCGAGAATCTCGCGGCGCAGGAAACCCAGCTCCGCGAGGCGAAGGTTAGCGCACCGCTCCTCGTCTTTGCGATCGGCTTTCTCGTCTATGTCGCCGTCACCGGGCTCTCCCTCCCCGGAGCCGCCGTCCTCACCCTCGCCTTCGGATGGTTTTTCGGTTTCTGGCAGGGCACCCTCCTCGTCAGCTTTGCCTCCACTGCCGGGGCGACGCTGGCCTTTCTCTTCAGCCGCTACCTCTTCCGCGACTCGATTCAGGCGAAGTTCGGGGAACGGCTCTCGAAATTCAACGAGGCGCTCGAACGCGAGGGGCCGTTCTACCTCTTCACCCTGCGGCTCATCCCCGTGGTGCCCTTCTTTGTCATCAATCTCGTCATGGGACTGACCCCGATACGCACATGGGCCTTCTGGTGGGTCAGTCAGATCGGCATGCTCGCCGGCACCGCCGTCTACGTCTATGCCGGGGCCGCCGTTCCCAGCCTCGCCGAACTCGCCGAACGCGGACTCGGAGGCATCCTTTCACCGAAGGCTATCATCGCCTTTGTCATCCTCGGTCTCTTCCCCCTCGCCGTGAAAAAGATCATGGCCATCGTCCGCAAACGCCGCGAGATCGCCGCCCCCGCCTCCGGAAACTAACACACCACCTAACTCCATCCGAATCATGAATTGCCAAGAAGCCTTTGAACCGAGAGACGAGCACAATCTTCTCCTCGAAAGTCACGTCCACCCCACCGACTACACCAATCCGAAATCGGCGGATCGCTACAATCTCGTCGTCATCGGGGCCGGCACCGCCGGACTCGTCACCGCCGCCGGTGCCGCCGGTATGGGGGCCAAAGTCGCCCTTATCGAGCGCGGCCTGATGGGAGGCGATTGCCTCAATGTCGGCTGCGTGCCGTCCAAAGGCATCATCAGTGCCGCCCGCGCCGTCGCCGACGTCCGTCGGGCCGGGGAATTCGGCGTCCATGTGCCCGAGGGTGTTACAATCGACTTCGGAGCCGCGATGCAGCGGATGCGGAAACTTCGCAGCCAGATCAGCCACCACGATTCCGTACGACGATTCTCCCAGTTGGGCATCGATGTGTTTCTCGGGCAGGCCAGCTTCCTCGACGCCTCCACCGTGGTTGTGGACGGACAAAAGCTGCACTTCAAAAAAGCGGTCATCGCCACCGGAGCCCGCGCCGCCGCCCCGCCCATTCCGGGACTCGACGAGGTGGACTACCTCACCAACGAAACTCTCTTCAGCCTCACTGAACTGCCCCCGCGACTCGGCATCATCGGTGCCGGTCCGATCGGCTGCGAGATGGCGCAGACCTTTGCCCGCCTCGGTTCTAAAGTGCATCTCGTCGAGTCTATGCCGGGCATCATGGGCCGCGAGGACAGGCACGCCGCTGATCTTGTCGCCAATCAAATGAAGAAAGACGGGGTCGAGATTCTCTGTTGTGGGAAGGAGTTGAAGGTAGCCAAAAACGCCGACGGCAGTATCCGTCTCACTGTCGAGTCCGAGGGCCGCGGTTACGATCTCTCCGTGGACAAGTTGCTCGTCGCCGTCGGTCGCGCCCCCAATATCGAGGGGCTCGATCTCGAAAAGGCCGGAGTCGATTCCCACAAAAAGGGCGTAACCGTCGATGATCACCTGCGCACCACCAATCCGCGCATCTATGCCGCGGGGGACATTTGTTCCCCCTACCAGTTTACCCATGCGGCGGACTTCATGGCACGGACGGTGATTCGCAACGCGCTCTTCATGGGCCGGGCGCGGGTGAGCAAACTGGTCATCCCGTGGTGTACCTACACCTCGCCAGAAGTCGCCCATGTCGGGCTCACCGGCGAGCAAGCGGCGGAAAAGGGCATAGAGATCGATACATTCACCCAGGAGATGTCCGGGGTGGACCGGGCCATTCTCGAAGGCGAGACCGGGGGTTTTGTGAAAGTTCACGTGAGGAAGGGAAAAGACGAGATCGTCGGTGCCACCATCGTAGCTCCGCACGCCGGAGACATGATCGGCATCCTCGTCACCGCCATGACACAAAAGATCGGCCTCGGCTCCATCGCCAACGTCATTCATCCCTATCCCACTCAGGGCGAAGCCGTTCGCAAGGTCGGAGATCTCTACAATCGCACCCGGCTGACGCCGTTGGTGAAAAGTCTCTTTGAGAATTGGCTTTCCTGGACGCGGTAGCATGAGGGTGGAATGGCATGAATAAGTCCAATAAGACAAACCCTGGATGCCTCTGGCGACGCTGCGAGGACTGCTTCCACCAGCAGCATGCCATCCTCTGGCCCGCGCTCTCGCGGACCGCGAACCTACTCGTCATCCTGAATGTGAGCTTGTTTTTCCTCACCGGCGCGGTGACGAGGCAGGGCTATCGTTTCCCAGTCTATTCGCTCGCGTTGCTGGCGGTGGCGACCCTGTTCATCCTGATGCCGCTGGGGCTGCATCATCGGCTCTGGTTTTACCTGTCGGTGCTGTTCCTCTACGTCGTGTCCGGCTGGCTCCTCGGGGCCAGTATCGTATACTGGTTCGAGCATCCCGCTTGAGTCGGGGATGGAAGGAATGCCCCGACTCCCTTTCGCGTCGGTCCCGTGGGTGGCGATCAGCTTTTTGGGACGGCACGACCTGTTCAGGCAGCTTGGCCGACTAGGTCCCGGTGGCCTAGCCTTTGCTCCAGAACAACTCCATCGCCGCATCGAGGGCGGTATCGCGATCAAAGGTTCCGGGACGTCCGGCGGGCATCCTTGAAGATGGACGG
>JAAYAT010000152.1 GCA_012719225.1 Verrucomicrobiaceae bacterium | reverse complement strand
GCGGTGCGAGAGGACGACAGGCTCGTCCCCTCGATCCGCGCGCTCCTCGACGCGGAGGCGGACCTCACTTCCCCCGCCTGAGCTCCATCACTTTGAACTGTCGGCCCATCAGGGAGGGATGGGTCAGGGTGTGGAACTGGCGCAGCCGTTTCGCGGTGGCGGCGTCCGGGGCCTGTCCCTCGATCGAGAGCAGCCAGGGACGCGCCGCTTCGATCAAAAAATGGTGCTGGTCGGTGAAGCCCGCCATCCTCAACCCGGCGCGCTCCGCCGCTTCCGCGACCCGGGTGAAATCGACATGCGCGGTGATGTCCTGCTGTCCGGGCGAGGCGAAGGGATCCTCCCCGGCGCGGTGGGCGTCGTAGCAGCGCAGGGTGCCCTTGCGGCGGGAGGGGGCGTAGTAGTCGCTCCTCGGGTAGCCGTAGTCGATGATCCACCAGACGCCCCGCTCCGGGAAAAGGGCCGCGCTTTCCGCCACCCAAGAATCGACCGCCGGAGCGACCTCGGTGTGGTAGCCCTCTGGAAAATCGTGGCCGAGCGCCGTGGCGAAATCGCGGAGCGACGGCGGGAGCGGCCGGATCACCCAGGCGAAGCCCTCGCCGTTTTCCTGCAGCCCGACACGGCGTTCGTGCCAGGTCCCGCCCTGGTAGAAGAGGCAATGAAAGGGAAACGCGTCGAGAAGCTCGTTGCACAGAAAGATCCCCCGGGGCGCTCCCGCCGCCGCGACGTCGCCGACGATCTCGATGCCGTCCGCCGAGGGATCGGACGCGAGCGACTCCTGCAAAGTCCTCCGCACCTCGGGGCGGGGCTCGAGAATGCGGTAGACCGCCGCGTCCGCGAAGTCCGGGGCGATTTCGCGGAGTCCCGCCATCACATCCCGCGCGAGCCGACCGTCGTGCGCGCCCTGCTCCACGATCACCGGCGGCGCGCCGCCGGGAAACTCCGCTTCCCATTCGCGGTGGATCGCCCGGGCGAGGAGAAATCCGAAGGTGCTCCCGACCGAGACGCTCGTGTAGAAATCCCCTCCCCGCCCGATCGCCCGGGAAAGGGGTTGCGCATAATATCCGTATTTTTTATGATACAAAACATCCTCCATGAACTCCGCGAACGAGATCGAGAGGTCGGGACTTTTCGATATTCTTTGAAAGACGAGATCGAAAAGGAGCGTATCTTGAGAGCTTGCGGGGTGTCTTTCCGGTGTTTCTTGCATCGGACGCCACCCTAGCGCTTTCCACCCTTTTGACAAAATCCTTCCGTGGCAGACGACTTCGAAGACATCGATTTGGACGCGATCGGCAAAACCGGCGCCGAGCCGCAGATCAGCAGTGTCATCCCGCTTCCTCCCATGAACGACAAGGAGGTCCAGCGGCTGAAACGGCGACGGCGGCTCGTCTTCTGGCTGAAGTTTTCTGGATTCCTCCTTCTCCTGCTGCTGGTCATGGGAGTGATCGGGGCGACCGGGGCCTTTTTCTATCTCAAGCCGCGCTACGATCTCGCCCAGTCCTTCGATCTGACCGAGCTCGGGGAAATCGAAATCGCCAGCCGCATCCTCGACCGCAACGGCGAGGAACTGGGCCGCATCTTCGTGCAGAACCGCCGTCCCGTCTCGCTCGACAATGTCTCGGACCACTTCGTCAACGCCCTCCTCGCCGCCGAGGACAGCCGCTTTTACCAGCACGACGGGGTCGATTATATCGGGATCATCCGGGCGGTCTACCACGGCCTGCGGTCCCAGGGGATCAACCAGGGCGCTTCGACCATCACCCAGCAGCTCGCCCGTCAGACCTTCGAGCTGAAGGACCGTACCATCAGCCGCAAATTCACCGAGATCTTTCTCGCGCAGCGGATCGAAAGACGCATCGGGAGCAAGCAGCGCATCCTCGAGCTCTACATGAACCGCATTTATTTCGGCGGCGGCTACTACGGCATCGCCGCCGCCTCGGAAGGCTATTTCGGCAAATCGCCCGACCGCCTTTCCCTCGCCGAGGCCGCCACCCTCGCGGCGACGATCCCCAACCCCTACCACCGCTCCCCGCGCAGCTTCCCCGAGGCCTCGATGCGCTGGCGCAACCACATTCTCACGCGCATGGAGGTCGAGGGCTACATCGACGAGAGCACCCGCGACCGTTTCCACAAGGTTCCCGTGCAGACCGTCGCCAAGGGCAACATCACCGGGACCTCGGCCTTCGTCTACGAGAGGGTGCGGCAGGAGGTGATCGAGTTGCTCGGGTACGAGGCGGTCTCGAAGGGGGGCTTCAGCATCCACACCACCATCGACAGCGAACTGCAGGAACAGGCGGAAGACGCTCTCCAGGAACAACTCGCCAAAATCGAGCAGCATCCCGATTTCAAACACCCCACCCAGCAGGACTACAAGAAAAAGAAAGCGGCCTTTCAGGAGTCGGCCCACCCCGACCAGACCTTCCCCGCCCCGAAGTACCTGCAGTGCGCCCTCCTCATGATCGACAACAAGACCGGGGCGACGATCGCCCGGGTCGGAGGGCGCGATTTCAGCGACAGCATGTTCGACCGGGTCGCCCAGGGACGCCGCCCCGTCGGCACCGCCTTCAAACCTTTTGTCTACGCGGCCGCGTTTGAAAGCGGCTTTTTCCCGGGCACCCTCGTCGATGACACTCCCATGGACACCCGTCAGGTCATGGTCGGGGGCACCACCGGGATTCTCGGCGAATGGGGTCCGGAAAATTTCGAAAATGTCTACGAGAACGTCATCACCGCCCGCCGTGCCCTCGCCAAATCGAAAAACGCCGCGACCGTGCGGATCGGCCAGCGGGTGGGGATCGAGCCGGTCGTGCGACTCGCCCAGCACGCGGGCATGACCTTCGAGGGCGACTTGCAGAAATTCAACGCCACCTTCCTCGGACGGAACCCCAGTTCGCCCGAGGAGCTCTGCCTCGCCTACACGATTTTTCCCAACAACGGACGCCGCACCGAAAAAGTCCACATCATCGCGAACATCAAGGACAGCCTCGGCAACGTCATCTACACCCCCAATGTGGCGATGAAAGGCGAACAGGCGATCGACCGCTACACCGCCTACCAGATCAACAGCGTGCTCTCCGATTCCTTCGAATACGGCACCGCCGCGAAGGCCCGCGAAAAATACGACCTCGGGGAATATCCCGTCGCCGGGAAGACCGGCACGGAATACGACTTCACCGACAATTGGTTCGTCGGCTACACCTCGGAGCTGACCTGCGTGATCTGGATCGGCTTCGACCAGCGCGAGACGATCTATCCGGGTGCCTTCAGTTCGGACACGGTCCTCCCGGTGTGGTCGCAGGTGATGAATGAAGCGGTGAAAAAATTCGAGCCCAAGGCCTTTCTCCCCCCGCCCGACGCCGAGCAGGTCGAGATCTGCCTGAAGTCCGGCGAACTCGCCTCGGACGACTGCTACGAAGTGGTCCAAAAAGGCGACGGCATCGCCTCGCAGGTGCGCTGCACTTACAATGAATTCCTCCGTCCCGGGACCAATCTCGAGATGATCTGCCACATCCACGGAAAAGGCGGCAACCGGCTCCGCAATTTGACGAAACAAACCCGGAAAGGCCCCCTCGTCGCCAGCTATGTGGTGCAGGAGGACGCCGTCCCGGTTCTCCCGGTCGGACCGACGATCATCGGCGCGGACGACCCCTACGACTCCTTCGCCCCGGTGATCCGCGCCCGGGTCGCCTCCGTCGTGGCCGAGGTCGTCGAACCGGGAGAGGAGAACGATCCGGTCGCGCAGGACGCCCCCGCGCTCGAGATCGGGAGCAACGGGATCCCCGTCGCCCGCCCCGTCATGGCCGGGGGGGAAGAGGAGGAAGTGCCCGCGCAGCGCGTCCGTCCGCCGGCGCCGCGAGCGATCGAGTTCGATTAACGCGACTTCTTGAAACGGAACCTGACCTCGAGATGACTCCGCTACGCTCCCTTCGCCACCGTCGCCCATGCTGACGATCCTCAAACTCCTCGTCTCGGCGGGCCTCATCTATGTGGTGAACGAAATCGTCATCACCCGGAGCCGCCCCTTTCTCGGCAGCCTCATCGCCTCCCTGCCGCTCGTCACCCTGATCACCTTCGTCTGGATCTGGTTCGGAATGCAGGAGAACCCGGCCGAGCGCACCGAGAAACTCGCCGCTCACTCCACCGGGGTTTTCTGGTTCGTCCTCCCGAGCCTGCCCATGTTCCTGGTCTTCCCCTGGCTCCTCCGCAAAGGGATTGCCTTCTGGCCGACCCTGCTGATCTGCTGCCTTCTCACGATGGTGCTCTACGCGGGCATGGCCGTGCTCTTGAAGCGCTTCGGGATCGACCTGTGAAAGAAAAAACGGGGCTCGCTCCCCGCGCGGCCCCTACGCGGCGAAGCTCTCGCCGCAGGAGCAGGTCACGGCGGCGTTCGGGTTGGTCACCTTGAAACCGCCCTGCTGCAAGTCCTCGCTGAAGTCCAGCTCGGAGCCGGTCACGAAGAGGGCGCTCTTCGGGTCGATGACCACGCGCACCTCGTTGGACTCGACGAGAATGTCCCGGTTCGCGGGGCCATCGACGAGATCCATCTTGTACTGCAGCCCCGAGCATCCGCCCCCGATCACCGCGACGCGGAGAGCGCCGTGATCCAGCCGACCCTGTTTTTTGAGCAGGGAACGAAGCTTGCGCGAGGCTCCGTCGAGCACCTTGATGAGGGTTTCGTTCCCTATCCTGTAGTTCACCTCTGTCACGCGCTCAGAATCGGACAGAGAGAGCGGCGGTGCAAGCGGGAAAGCGCCCGGCGGCCCCCTCACGAGGAGAGCATCTCCTTCATCCTCGCAAAATAATCGGACGCATACCCCTCATCCGCCGGAGTGGCCGCGAGGGTGCGGTGATCCGTCTCGACGAGCTCTTCTTTGCAGAGTTCGCGGAAAAAGGAACTTGGTTGGCAGGGCATCTTGTCGCCGTAGCGCCTGCGGCTGTGACACCAGGTGATGGTGAGCTCCTCCTTCGCCCGGGTGATGCCCACGTAGAAGAGCCGCCGCTCCTCGTCGCGGGAGCCCTCCTCGACGGAGCGGGAATGGGGGAGGATGCCCTCCTCCACCCCGATGATGTGGCAGACCGGAAACTCCAGCCCCTTGGCCGCGTGCATCGTGATCAGGGACACACCGTTGCCATCGGCTTCGTTCTTCGCGTCCTCGCGGTCCTGCATCAGGGCGACGCTGTCGAGATACCCGCGCAGGCCGCGTTTCGATTTTTCAAAATGGCCGTGCATCCCCTCGATCAACTCGGCAACATTCTTGCGGCGGTTGTCGGCTTCCTCGGTCGTTTTGCAATTTCTCTTGAGGAACTCGATGTAGCCGATCTCCCGGATCAACTCCTCCGTCATCGCCGCGTAGTTCGCCGACTTCGTGTGGACGATGTCGGAGTAGCGGTGGACGAAATTCGTGAACGCCTCGATCGCCTTCTGGGCGCGTGAGGTGAGACTGGCGAGAAACTCGAGATCGTTCAGCGCGGTGAAGACACTCATCTGATGATCGATGCTGAACTGCGTCGCCAGCGCGATGGTCCCCTCCCCGATCCCCCGGGGCGGTGTCGCGATGACCCGCAGCAGGCTGACATCGTCGTCGTGATTGAGAAAGAGGGCGAGATACGCGAGGATATCCTTGATCTCGCGGCGTTCGTAAAACGACTGGCCCCCGATGAGCTTGTAGGGGATTTCGTTTTCCCGCAGCCGTTCCTCCATGACGCGGGACTGGCTGTTCATCCGGAACAGAATCGCCATGTCATCGTAGGGACGGCCGCCCATGCGATGGCGCTCGAGAAGTTCGCTGATGACCCAGTCGGCCTCGGTCTCGGCGTCCGGCATGGACACGAGACGCGCTTTCTCCCCTTCCCCGAGACCGCTCCAGAGCGTCTTGTCACGGCGGTGGAGATTGTGCCGGATGAGACTGTTGGCGAGGCGCAGAATGCTGTTGGTCGAACGGTAGTTTTCCTCCAGCTTGATCACCGTCGGGTTCGGGAAAAACGTTTCAAATCCGAGGATGTTGGTGATGTCGGCCCCGCGCCAGCCGTAGATACTCTGGTCGTCGTCGCCGACGACACAGATGTTGCGCTCCTCGCCGACGAGCAGCTTGAGCAGGTCCATCTGGAGATGATTGGTGTCCTGGAACTCGTCCACCATGATGTAGCGGAAACGCCGCTGCCATTCGCGCCGGATGTCAGGATTTTCCTGCAAACCCCGCACCGCCAGAATGATGAGGTCGTCGAAGTCGACCGCGTTGAGCAGCTTCAGCTCGCGTTGGTAGCTGCGGTAAACCTCGCTGATGAGCGAATCCTCCCGGTCGCTGATCGGCTGGCCGGTGTTTTTGGCCTGACTGATGAGCATGTTGGCCAGCTTCGGATCGAGGCTCTCATCCTTGCCGATCTTGCGCACGATGATGCGCCGGAGCAGGCCGACCTGGTCGCTCTGCGTGTAGATCGAGAACGTTTTCTTGTAGCCGAGCCGCTCGATGCAGGTCCGCAAAATGCGCACGCAGAGGCTGTGGAAGGTGGAAATGGTGACCCGTTCCGCCACCGCCGGATCGATCATCGTGCCGACCCGCTCGCGCATCTCGTTGGCGGCCTTGTTGGTGAAAGTCACCGCGAGAATTTGCCCCGGCGGAATATTATCGTGGACCATCCCGGCAATGCGGGTGGTGATGACGCGCGTCTTGCCGGTTCCGGCCCCCGCGAGAATGAGGACCGGCCCGTGGATCTGCTCCGCTGCGGCGCGCTGGGGTGGATTGAGGGCAAGGAGACCCTGCTTGGAAAATTTCACGCGGTCGCCTCGGTGGACGGTTCGGAAAGGAGCAACCTCAGTTGATCAGACGCAGCGCGAAGGGGTAACGGTACACATTGCCCTTGTTCGCTTCGAGACCCCCAAGGACGCCGAAGATGAGGCCCACGACCCAAAGGCCCATCATCAGGAGCGAAGCGATACATCCGACCAGCGGGACGAAGCTCAACACCATCATCACCACGTAGCCGATCGCTATGGTGATCTGAAAATTGAGCGCCTCCTTCCCCTGATCGTCCACAAAGGGACTTTCGTCCTTCTTGATCAGCCAGATGATGAGCGGGCCGAGAAAGTTCGTCACCCCACCGAGGATGTGGGCGAGCATACCCATGGTCCGTTCGTCGGATTGCGAGAGCTTGCCCTGACCGAGACCGATCGCCCCGGTCGGTGGAGGCGATGTCATGCCGTCGCCGACGGCCGGTCCTGTTGGTGCGATGGGAGGCGGACCGTCCTGCGCCGGTTCTTGTGCCGAAGGTGTGGCGTCCTGCGCCGGAGAATTCTCATCAAACGGGGGCGGGGTGTCCTGATCGCTCATGGTTCCAGTAAAGACGCTTTGGCGACAACTTCAAGCAAATAGAGCATCAACTTCCGCCCCCGTACCCGGTCGGGTCGTCGAGACCGGCGAGGGAGAAGGCCTCTTTCCGCTCGATGCAGGTGCCGCATTTCCCGCAGTGGAGCCGTCCCCCTTTGTAGCAGGACCAAGTCATCGCGAAATCAACGCCGTGCCGCGCACCGACTGCGGCGATGTCCTCTTTCCGCATCGCGACGAAGGGCCGCAGCACTTCGATCCCCGCGTAAGTCCCCGCACGAATCGCTTCGCCGATCGGGCCCAGGAAAGTCTCCCGGCAGTCCGGGTAGATCGCGTGATCGCCCGAATGCGCCGCGATGACGATGCCCTCCGCGCCGATGCTCTCGGCATAGCCTGCGGCCACCGCCAGCAAGATCCCGTTCCGAAAAGGCACCACGGTTTGTTTCATGTTTTCCGCCTCGTAGTGACCTTCGGGGATCTCGCCTCCGCTCTGGAGCAGGTCGCTCGCAAAAAGTTCGTTGATGAATCCCAGCGACACCACTTCGTGCCGCACCCCGAGCTGTTCGCAGTGGTGCGCGGCGAAGGGCAGTTCGCGGACATTGTGCTTCGAACCGTAGTCGAAACTCAGCCCGGCCACGACTTCGTGGCGCGTCGCCGCTTCATACAGCGCGGTCACGGAATCCATCCCACCGCTCACGAGGACGATGACTTTCATTCCAGTTCGGCGAGCCCGGCGTCGGGATGGGCGGCGGTCGCGGTGAGCCGGATCCCGCCTCGCGGGGAGAAGCGCCCCTTCACCAGCAGCCGCCGGGGCGAGCAGGCCGCGACGATGTCGTCGAGGATGCGGTTGACGATATCCTCGTTGAAGGAGGGCAGATTCCGGAAAGAGGCGAGGTAAAATTTGAGCGACTTCGTCTCGATGCAGAGGGCGTCGGGAATGTAGCGGATCGTGAGGTGGGCGGTGTCGGGCTGGCCGGTCACCGGACAAAGAGAACTGAACTCGGGATAGTCGAGTTCGATCCAGTAGTTGCGGCCCGCGTTGCGGTTCGGAAAGAGCTCCAGCTTCGCCTCTTCGGGGGAGCGGGGAAGACGGTTCTCGCTGTGCCCGAGGAGGGTCAGGTCGCCGGTCGGGCCGGTCGTGGGGGCGGGGGAAGAGGGATCACTCATCAAAAGGGAAAAAGGGCGGGGCCGCGGGACTCGCCCGACCGGCCGCAAAACGTTTATGGTTTTTTCACCACGATTTCGACGCGGCGGTTGAGCGCCTGCGCGTCGGCATCGCCCTCGGTCGAGACGATGGGGCGCGACTTGCCGAGGCCGAGGACTTTGATATTGCTGGCATCGATGCGGAGCCGCTCGACGAGCCAGCGCCGCACCGCCTCGGCCCGTTTCAGGCTGAGGTCGCGGTTGAATTCCTCCCCGCCGAAGCTGTCGGTGTGGCCTTCGATGACAAAGGTCGCGTCGGGATTCGTCTGCACGATGAAAGCGAGTTTCATCATGCTGAGCCGAGCCTCTTCCTTCAGCTCGAACTCGTTGTATTCGAAAAGAATGTCGGTGGGCAGGGCGATCTTCTCCTCCCCCGTGGCGATCCCACCGGTGCGTCCGATCAGCTCGTCGAGACTGGCGTAGCCTTTCACGAATTCATCGGCCCCCGTGCCGAAGGCCTTGGCCGCCGCCGTCTTGAAAAACTCGTCCGTGTCCACCCCGGTCCCGAGATCCTCGCCGCCTCCCAGCTCCAGGATTGGCTGGGCCGCGGAGACCGTGGCGGAGGAATCGACGAGCTTGTTCCGCATCGCCGCGAGATCCTGCGAGAGCACTTCGCTGGCCGAGATCTCCATCTGGCTCGCGGCGATGTCGAGCGCCTGCCCCGGCGCTTTCGGGGCCGCGTCGGAAAAAATCTGCGGTGCCTCGATCGGCGCCATGCGGATCGTTTCCTCCTTCATCCGCTCCATCAGATCGAACTCGTCGAGCGAGTTGTCGACCAACTCCAGATCGCTCAGCTTTTCCGGCTTCACCTCGACCTCTTCGGCGGGGGTCGGCTCGGCGAGGATCTCGTTCAGCTTGGCCGCGTCGATCGTGACCTGCTCCCGCTGGTTGCGCCACACGATCTCGCCCGCGGCCACCGCGTCACCGCGGCGCTGGATCCCGCTGAGGACCACGTAGAGCACCACGTGAATGACCATGGAGATGAGGATCGCCAGGAGGATCCACCACCCCAGATTCCTCGTCTCCACTTTAAAAACCGACTTGCCCGGCACCCCCGGATGCCAATTGTAATCTGAAGCCATCGCGTTCGAATGAGGCGCAAACTAGCGCATTTTTCCCGTTTCAGCAAAGGGCGAACGTGGCAATATAAGGACGTGAGCACACCCCGCTGGCCGATTTTTTTCCGACTCGATACCGACCACCATCGCATCGCACGCTCGCTCTTCGTCAAGGGAATGGGGCTCATCTACCTCCTCGCAATCGCTTCGTGGTGGTCCCAGATCGAGCTACTCGCTGGGGAGGACGGGCTCCTCCCCGCCGCGCGACTCCTCGAATGGGTCGGCGAGCGGGCCGACCACACCGGGCGGAACCCCTTCTGGTCTCTCCCCGGCCTGTTCTGGATCACCGGTGCCTCCGACCTCGCCCTGCACTCTCTCGCCTTCGCCGGTTGCGCGTTTTCTCTCCTCGTCCTCTGCGGGCGTCTCGTCGGCCCCGCCCTCGCCGGGCTGTGGCTCATCTACCTGTCCTTCGTGAACTGCGGCGGCGTCTTCATGAGCTTCCAATGGGACATCCTCCTCCTCGAAGCCGGGTTCCTCTCGCTCTTTCTCTGCCGATGGAAATGGAAATCTCCGTGGCGCGATCCACTCCCACTCACCACCATCAACCGCATCGCCCTCGTCTGGAGCTGGTTCCTCATCGCCAAACTCATGTTTTTCTCCGGTTGGGTGAAACTCGCCTGGGACTCCGGGACCCACCCCGAATGGTGGTCCGACGCCACCGCGATGACCTACCACTACATGACCCAGCCGCTCCCGCCCTGGACCGCGTGGTGGGCGCATCACCTCCCCCTTTGGTTCCACAAAGCCTCCCTCATCCCCATGTATCTCGTCGAGGTGATCCTCCCCTTCGCCATCCTCTTCGGACGATGGGGCCGCCTCGGTGCCGCCCTCGCCTTCACCGGACTGATGCTCGCCATCGTCCTGACAGGCAACTACGGCTACTTCAACTGGCTCACCATCATGCTCTGCCTGCCCCTCGTCCACGACCGGTTCTGGCCCAAATGGCTCCGACGCCCTCTCACTCCCGACACACCCGACCCCGCGATCCGCCCCTCCCGGAAAACGCTCGCGCTCCGGTGGAGCCTCGCCGCGCCCGCCTTTCTCCTCCTCGCCTTGCTCAACCTCCAGGTCGTCCTCCGCGACCTCCACCGCGCACCGCGCCCCCTCCTCCCCGTCGATCTCGTGCCCGCGGGACTCGATTCCCTCGCGAGACAACTCGGCCCCTTCCACCTCGCCTCCGGCTACGGACTTTTCCGCACCATGACGACAGAGCGGCCCGAGATCGTCCTCGAAGGCAGCCGGGACGGAATCCGCTGGTTCGCCTACGACTTCGCCTGGAAAATCGACGACATCGCCGAGCGGCCCCGCTTCGTCGCCCCGCACCAACCCCGCGTGGCCTGGCAATTCTGGTTCGCCGCGCTCGAAGGACGCTTCGATCCCCGCAGCGCCAACGCCGCCTGGCTCGAATCCCTCGTCTTGAAACTCCTCCGCGGCGACCCCGCCGTGGACGCGCTGCTGACGAACGCCCCTTTCCCCGACGCCCCGCCGCGATTCCTCCGGGCGCGCCTGATGCGCTACGAATTCACCACCCCCGACGAGCGGCGGAAAACCGGCGACTGGTGGAAAAGAGTCGTCATCGGGGAGTATCTTCCCGCCGTCACCCTTCCCGCACCGGAAAATTAATCGCGGAAATGCACGGATCATCTGGACCTGCCCCGTCCCGTGGATACATTCCCCTGCGAGCTGCGGCGCGGCTCTCACGTGAAACCATGAAATCATTTTGGGTACGCTTGCTGGTCAAGGCCACCCTCCCCCTCGGAATCCGCTGGGTCCGGAAGCAGGAGGCCGCGATCCTGCGCGAAGGTCGTCCGCTCAGCGAGTGGGAAACGATGTGGGCGCACGACGTCGGAGTGCGCCGCCCCCAGGACGTGCGCATCCTCCCCGTCCCCCGCATCCCCACGCCCGGGATCGGATTCAGCCGCATCCTCAACAATCTCTTCGGACTCCTCTCCGAAGGCCCCACCGGCATGGCGGTGAACTACGGCATCTACCTCGAAGCCTCCCAGGCCACCAACCCCTCCCTGCTCGTCCACGAACTCACCCATGTCGCGCAGTTCGAACGCCTCGGGGGCGTCGAGGCATTTCTCCGCGAATACCTCACCCAATGCGTCCGCGACGGCTACTGGGACTCCGACCTCGAACAGGAAGCCCGCGAAGCCGCCGCCCCCTTTTCGCGTCCGCCCGGCGGGTGAAAGCCTGACCGCCGCACCCGCCCCGACCGCCGTTTCCCCGGTCCCGCCGACAGACCCCGGCACCCCCCTCCCCATGACCCCGACGACGCCTTCCCCGACGGACCTCCCCCCGCCGCCCCGTTGCCGCGCCGAAATCGATCTCGCCGCCCTGCGCGGCAACGTCGAATACTGCCAAAGCCTCGCCGGACCGACCTGCGAGATCATGGCCATCGTCAAAGCCGACGCCTACGGGCACGGACTCGCACCCGTCGTCGCCCACCTCTCCGACACCGTCCGCTGGTTCGGCGTGGCCAACCTCCGCGAAGCCTTGCGCGCCATACAAGCCGCCGGCGAAAACCCCATCCATCTCCTCCTCCTCAGCCCCGCCACACCCGACGAGATCGAACCCCTCGTGGCCCAGGGCTTCTCCGCGTCCGTCTCCCTCCCCGACGAAGTCGCCGCCTACGCCGCCGCCGCCGCCCGCCTCGGGAAAAAAGCGAAACTTCACGCCGTCGCCGACACCGGGATGGGCCGCATCGGCTGTCCCCCCGACCGCTTCGCCGCCCTCGTCCAATCGATCCGCCAACACCCCCACTGCCTGCTCGAAGGCATCCAATCGCACTTCCCCTCCGCCGACGAAGACGCCGACTTCACCCTCGCCCAGATCGAGGCCTTTCAGAACCTCCTCGCCACCCTCGATCCCGGCACCGCCCGCATCCACCTGTGCAACAGCGCCGGGCTGATCGGATATCAGGGGAAAACCCCCTTCGCCACCCTCGCCCGTCCCGGCCTCGCCCTCTACGGCACCTCCCCCCTGCCCGGAGCCGCCACCGCCCTGCGCCCGGTCATGAGCCTGAAGACCACAGTCACCCTCGTCCGGCGGATTCCCCCCGGAACCGGGATCTGCTACGGACGCACCTTCCTCGCCGACCGCGAGATGACCGTCGCCACCCTCGCGGTCGGCTACGGAGACGGCTACCCCCGGCACCTCAGCGGCTCCGGCGCCGCAGTCCTCCTCGCCGGACGGCGCTGCCCCCTCCTCGGCCGCGTCACCATGGACCAGATCGTCGTCGACATCTCCGCCCTCCGAGACCCGGTCCGCCCCGGCGACGAAGCCACCCTCATAGGACGCCAGGGAAACGAAGAAATCACCGCCGCCGAACTCGCCCGCCAAGCCGGAACCATCCCCTGGGAAATCTACACCGGCATCACCCGCCGGGTCGAACGGGTGTATCGGTAGGCAACGCCTCATCGGGACGCAATCGCGACAAATTCCTGTCGAATGTCGGACCGGAATGGGGCGTGCGATTTAGGTTAACTAGAGGTGCGATGCGAAACATTCGCATCCTCGATTTATTATCAGTTCTTTGTTTTTCTTGTTGCGCCTGACCATCCGGTAAAAGGTTTTCGAATCCTTCGGTGGTCAGATTTTCATTTTCGGGCACACTTCACACAGGCATCTTCGGTTTGTTCTGGCTTCGGGATGCTCAGGGGATGACAACGCTCATGCCGCTCGTCCAACCTGGTCTCTTAGGTGGACCAAGCGAAGAGATCATGATAACACCAGGCTTCGGATACGAAAAGATGAGGGGCTGTTCCCAGCGATCAATTGGCTCTCCCGCAGCATTCAGGTCGCCAGGCTTTTTCCACCACAAATGGCCTGTGGGCTCTCGAAACAAATGGAATTCAATCTTCCGAGGATTTTGGCTGCGGATAACCTTTCCAGATAGGACTTGGCAGATTTCAATGGCAGTCCCGTTCGGAAATCTTCCGTATTCGGCTTTGAAAGCAACTAGCGCCGCTTTGAGCTTATATAAATAGTCGGAGGTTCCGGCGACTTCTGCCGGAACGAGTGATTCCGCAAATACTCCAGACGGCAAATAAATCACGCAGACGAGTATGAGGGACAGGCTCTGGATTCGTAATTTCATGCCACAACAGCATCCATCGCCCAAATGACTCCGATCTTCATCGCGATATCCGAAGCCGTGGACACCGATCATCCAATCGATTTCTTCCGGCCGGGTCAAGAATTTACGAGCATTTCTCCACGAAGAATCGCGGATTCCCCCTCCTTCGAGCGGGCTCCCACCCACCTCCTCCAAAATCTCCGGTGCCCTTCCGAACGCTCGGAAGCCTACCGGTAAAATCTCCGGTGCCTTGGGACCGGCCCGAGAGGGTTGGATGTCCTATCCGACCCTGTTGCGACGGCAACGCCAGGTCAAGGGTTTGCGATTTTTTCACGAGGTCATGCCCCCCGGTCGAAGGTCGGGGGGAGGTCGGGTTCGCGGCGGTAGTCTCCCGGCCCTGTGCCCCATTCGCGGGCGGGGTCCCGGCCGGTGAGGACGCGGCGGAGGGTCATCGCGACCGAGGCGACGACCGCACCGGCGGTGGCGAGGAGCATGTCTTTGTGGGCGTCCCAGATGTCGCCTTGCACGCCGAGGAAGGCCATCCCGTCCTCTCCGCCGTAGAGGATCGCGGCGGCCCATTCGAGCAGTTCGTAGAGGAGGGAGGTCGACATGGCGAAGGAGACGACCACGAGGTGGCTCCACCCGTCCCGGCGCGGCTTCATCGCGAAGTAGTAGGCTTCCCGCCAGGGACGGGCGAGGAGCAGGCCGTAGAGGAAGTGGACGAGCCGGTCGAAGTGGTTGCGATCCTCCGCCCCGGACGCAACGCGACCCGCCCCATCCAACCAATCGGGCAGCCAATCGCGGTAGGGCACCTCGCTGTAGGTGTGGTGCGCCCCGATCTCGTGCAGGCAGAGGAAGGCGAAGCCGAGGAGGTAGGCGGGTTTGGAAAAGACGAACCAACGCCCCGTGATCACGAGGATGGCCAACCCCACGACGACCACGATGTGCTCCAACCACCAGTCGACGCGGTTGTGCGGAGAGATCCCGAGGCATCCGGCGATGGCCAACCAGGCGAGGAAGAGACCGAGGAGCAGGCTCCGGTGTCCAGGTGGCAGGGTGGGGCGTTGGTTCATTCCGGCTCCGGTGTCGCAGAGAGGGAAAGTTTCGCCCTATCGGGGACGAATGTCGAGTCCGCCGGTAGGGTCTGCGCCTGACCTGCTGACCCTTTTACTCAACGGGGAACCTGGCTTGCGGACATTTTCAGGAAAGTATCAATAAGCTTTGTTTCGGATCGGCGTCAAAAGCGTGCAACTCAACCAAAAGCAAGCTGCGCTGCTGAAAGTCTGAATCTTTGGAAACTATCGTGAACCCATTCTGAGCCGCGTAGTTCCAGATGGCGACATCGTCAGCACTCATCATTCCGAGGCTCTTCACATGAGTGCTCCCGGGAAACAAATCGGCGAGATGGCCAACCAAAGCGCTCGAAAGATTCTGATCGAAAAGCAGCTTCATCCGCCGATTACCGCGAGTCGGCGTTCACGGTCCGCTGCGAAGGCAAAACATGCGCGAACATCCTCTTCGGTGAGTTCTGGAAAATCGGCCAAAATCTCCGGGATGCTCATTCCGCCTGCGAGATACTCAAGCACGTCGATAACGGTGATTCGCATGCCCCTGATGGACGGTTTACCGCTGCGCTTCCCCGGCTCGATCGTGATAATGTGGCGGTAGTCCATGCACGAAAGATGCTCCGTGCCCCGCATGTCGTCAAGGTGGTGATTTGCTGTCGAACGACCCAAGCCCGGCTCCAGCAAAAAAGGTTGGCGGTCCCGGCTAGGATGGGCTTGTTTCCGGGTGTCGGGAGAGCTTCGGGATGGCGCGATCAAATCAACAGACGGAGGCCCGGGTCGGTCGGGCGGGTCCCTGGCGGGTGGCGGCGGAGCTGAGCCATCTGCCGGGCTTCTTTTATCTGGATTCTTCTTCGGCGGAGGAGAGGTTGGGAGCGGCGATGGGGGCTCGTTTTTCGACGATCGCGGCCTGCCCGAGGAAGGTGCTGCGCGGGAACCTTTTCCAGAATGACGATTTTTCCCGCCTGCGGGCGCATCATGCGTCACGGCTCCGCCCGGAGGGGTCCTCGCCCGAACCGTGCGCGCCGGGGGCGGGTCTCTACGGGTATGTCGGCTACGACGGCGATTTTGTCTTCGGGGAGTACGACGATGTCCTAGTCTTCGATCACGTGCTCGGGTCGTGGAAGGAGTGGGGCGATCTCCTCCCGCTGCGTCGCGCCTTGCCCGCGCCGGCGGCGCTTCCCGACCGGGCGATCCGTTTCCGGGACAATCTCGACAAGACCTCGTTTTGCGATCTGGTGGCGCGCGCTCAGGACTACATCGCGGCGGGCGACATCTATCAGGTGAATCTTTCCCACCGCTTTTCCGCGCCCTTGCCGTCGTCTCTGGATCCTTTTTCCCTCTACACAAGACTCCGGGAGCAATCCCCCGCTCCGTTCGCCAGCTACACGACACTGGGGGAAAAGGTGGTGATGTCCTCGTCGCCCGAGCAGTTCCTGAGCCTGAGCGGACGCCTCATCCAGACCCGCCCGATCAAGGGAACGCGTCCGCGTTTCCGCGACAGGGAGAGGGACGAGAAATCGGCCTACGATCTCATCACCTCGCCCAAGGAGATCGCGGAGCTGATCATGATCACGGATCTGGAGCGAAACGATCTGGGACAGGTCTGTGAGTTCGGCTCGGTCGCGGCGACGGAATTGCTGAAGCTGGAGCGATATGCCCAGGTCTTCCACCTCGTCTCCACGGTGGAAGGCACCCTGCGCGAGGGCGTGGGGCATCTCGACGCTCTCCTCGCCTGTTTCCCCGGGGGCAGCATCACGGGGGCTCCGAAGAAGCGCGCCAGGGAGATCATCGCGGAGCTGGAGCCCTCTCCGCGCGGCCTCTACACGGGGGCGATCGGCTGTTTGGGGTTCAATGGAGAAAGCCGTTTCAGCATCGCGATCCGCACTCTCGTGGCGGAGGCGGGCGAACTGCACTTCCACGTCGGGGCGGGCATCGTGGCCGATTCGGTCCCGGTCCATGAGTGGGAGGAAACGCTGCACAAGGCCGCCGGCATTTTCCAGGCCTGTGGCGCTCAGGGTTCCTGACAATCGCCTTTTCGTCCGAGGAGATCGGGCCGGTTGGCGAGGGTCCGCTCCAGCCCTTTTTCCTCGCGCCATTTCGCGATGGCGCCGTGATGGCCTGACAAGAGCACTTCGGGCACGCTCAATCCGGCGAATGTGGCGGGGCGGGTGTAATGGGGGGATTCCAGCCGGGTGCCGTCGCCGGAAAAGGACTCTTCTTCGGAGGAACGGTCATCCCCGAGCACTCCGGGGAGGAGCCGCACGACCGCGTCGACGACGACGGCGGCGGCGAGGGTGCCGTTGGTGAGGACGTAGTCGCCGATGGAGATTTCGTCATCGACGAGGCTGTCGATGACCCGGTGATCAACCCCCTCGTAGTGGCCGCACAGGAAAATGAGATGTTCGCAGCGGGAGAGTTCCGCCGCTTTCGCTTGGCGAAAGGGGGTCCCCTGCGGAGTCAAAAAAACGACCCGCGATTGCTCCGTCCGGAGATCGGCCACGGCTGCGAAAAAAGGCTCGGGTTTCATGACCATCCCGGGACCGCCGCCGTAGGGAATGTCGTCGACCTGGCGGTGTTTGTCGGTGGTGTAGTCGCGCAGATCGTGGAAATCGATCCGGACGCGCCCGGCCCCGACGGCCCGGCCCATGATGCTGGCACCGAGCGGCCCGCGCGCGATCTCAGGAAAAATGCTCACGATGTCTATCCTCATCCGACGAAAAGGTTCATCCTACCCTCATTTCCGGAAGCGCGCCAACGGTGTCAGAACGGTGTTCCCGTCCACGGTTTTTTCCTCGGCGAGAACCACGCGGGTCTCCCGGAAATCTCCGATCCGGCCGGTGCTCTCGATCCGTTTCACCGTGCCTGACAAGGTGACGAAAGAGGAGATCGCGCTCCACTCGCTCTCGGAGAGCCCGAGGAGGGCCTGGACCTCGCCGTTGTCGGTGAAGCGGTAGTCGTCCTCGGTTCCGGCAATGCCGTCGTCGCCGGCGCGGACGGCGACAAAGTTGAGCGCGGAGTCTTCGGTCGTGCGGGTGAGGGCGACGAGGAGTTCCCGGGGGGCTTCGTTCAGGTCGATGAGCCCGTCGGAATAGATCGTGAAATAGTCCCGCCAGAAGGGCTGCGCCTGTGCCACGGCGTCCATCCCCGCGACGAAAGGGAGCTGCTCCAGGGAGGTGAACGCGGCGTTGGCGGGGAACTCCGGATAGTCGAGCCCGGCGTAGTAGCCGTTTTCCGCGCCGTTGGGCAGCGGGTCGGAATTGTCATCGATCCAGTCCGCGATCGAATCGGCGGCGTGGCTGGCCTCGGCGGCATCGAGTCCCCAGAGGATGAAAAGCTCCGTCGCGGTCTCGCGGAGGCGCTCTTCGGTGAGTTCGTTGACCGGGAGGCGTCCGCCCTCGCTGGTCAAGAGCACTTCAAAACTCCGCTCCGTCCCGAAGCTCTGTTTCAGGGCGACATCACCCGGTTTGCTGTCAGGGTGCAGGGCGATGGTCAACCCGCTTTCAGCGAGCAGCCCGGCCTGATAGCGGGCGCGGGACAGGGAACTCTCGTCCCAGGAGGCCTGCGACGATTCATACAAACCCGTCACGATGAGGGCCAGGGCCATCATCGCCACGAGGACGAGGAGCAGGGCCATGCCCCGCGCCTGGCGAAAACAGGCGGGAGACAG
>JAAYAT010000151.1 GCA_012719225.1 Verrucomicrobiaceae bacterium | reverse complement strand
TGAGCAAGCTCAATCTCGACATCGAGATGGAGACCGGTACGGGCAAGACCTACTGCTACATCAAGACGATGTTCGAGCTGCACAAGCAGTATGGCTGGAGCAAATTCATCGTCGTCGTCCCCAGCATCGCCATCCGCGAAGGCGTGGCGAAGTCCTTCGAGGTGATGGCGGAGCATTTTTTGGAGCAATACGGGAAAAAAATCCGGTGCTTCGTTTATAATTCCAAACAGCTCCACAATTTGGAGAGCTACTCCTCGGATGCCGGGATCAATGTGATGATCATCAACGTGCAGGCTTTCAACGCGCAAAAGAATCTATCTAAAAATGCGAGCGCCGAGGCGCGGCGGATTTTTGCCGAACTCGATGATTTCCAATCGCGCCGTCCCATCGACGTGATCAAAAAGAACCGTCCCATCCTCATCCTCGATGAACCGCAGAAAATGGAGGGTGCCACGACGGTGGCCAAGCTCGCTGAGTTCGATCCCTTGATGATCCTGCGCTACTCCGCCACCCATAAGACGGAGCACAACAAGGTCTATCGCCTCGACGCGCTGGACGCCTACCACCAAAAACTGGTGAAAAAGATCGCGGTACGCGGCATCACCGTGAAGGGTATCTCCGGCACCAACGCCTACCTCTATCTCGAATCCATCCGCATCTCCACCACCAAGCCGCCGGAAGCCATGGCGGAGCTGGAGATCCAACAGGCGAACGGCATCAAGCGCGTCCACCGCAAGTTGAAAAAGGGCGACGATCTCCACGATCTCTCGGGCGGACTGGAACAATACCGCGGCCTTGTCGTTTCCGAAATCAACGCGAACGACAATACCGTCAGCTTCCTCAACGGACTCGTCCTCCACTCGGGCGAAGCCACCGGCGATGTGAACGAGGCCGCACTCCGCCGCATCCAGATCCGCGAAGCGATCAAGGCCCACTTCGAGAAAGAACAGCTTCTCTTCCCCCAAGGCATCAAGGTGCTGAGCCTGTTTTTCATTGATGAAGTCGCCAAATACCGGCAGTACTCCGACGACGCGGAACAGGCCGGCGAATACGCCCGGATCTTCGAGGAGGAATACGATCTGCGGCTCAACGAAGTGCTGACCCTCGAAAACACGCCCTACAACCGTTACATCAAGGGGATTCAAGCGGCCAAGACGCACAACGGCTATTTCTCGCAGGACAAGCGGTCGAAGCGACTCGTCGATCCGACCGTCAAAACCCGCGGCGAAAGCGCTGGCGAGGCGGACGACGTGGATGCCTACGACCTGATTCTGAAAGACAAAGAGCGCCTTCTCTCCCTCGACGAGCCGGTGCGTTTTGTCTTCTCCCACTCCGCCCTGCGCGAGGGGTGGGACAATCCGAACGTCTTTGTCATCTGCGCCCTCAAGCACTCCGATAACACCGTCTCCCGCCGTCAGGAAGTCGGTCGCGGCATGAGACTTTCGGTGAATGCGAACGGCGAACGCATGGACGACCCCGCCGTCGTCCACGAGATCAACGTGCTGACCGTCGTGGCAAACGAGAGCTACAAGGACTTCGTGGGCGGTTTGCAGAAAGACATCGCCGCCACGCTTTCTTCGCGACCCATGTTGGCGAACGAGGAGTATTTCGAGGGCAAGATTCTCAAGACCGACGATGGCGAAGTCACCGTGACGCGGCCACTCGCCAAGCTGATCGAGCGCTATCTGGTCAAGAACGACTACACCGACACGCAGGATCATATCACCGAAGCCTATCACGCGGCGAAGCGAGACGAGGTTCTGGCACCACTCCCTCCCGAGCTGGAGCCCTACAAGCAGCAAGTCTTCGAACTCATCAACAGTGTCTTCAGCGCCGACCAACTCCCGGAAATCGACGACGACCGGAGGGGCAAGAACAATCCGCTCAGTGCCAATTTCGAAAAGACGGAGTTCCAGGATCTGTGGAGGAAGATCAACCGCAAGGCCGCCTACACCGTCCATTTTGCAACCGACGAGCTGATCTCCAAAAGCATCAAGGCGCTCGACAAGGAGCTCAGAATCACCCCGCTTCACTACCAGGTCACCCGCGGGGACCAGCAGGAGGAAACGTCCTTTGATCAAATTCAGCGTGGCGACGGCTTCGTGGTCCGGGAACACACCACCGAGACCTTGTCGAACTTTGTTCCCTCGGTCGTGAAATACGATCTCATCGGGAAAATCGCCGAGTCCACCCAACTCACCCGCCGGACCATCGCGGGAATTCTCTCCGGCATCAACGCCGCCGTCTTTACCGAATACAAACGCAACCCCGAGGATTTCATCCTCAAGGCCGGCCGCCTCATCAACGAGCAAAAGGCCACCGTCATCGTCGAGCACCTCAGCTACAGCCCCACCGACGAGATTCATAGCACCGACATCTTCACCCGGCAGAAGAAGGAGGACCTCAGCAAGGGTTTCAAGGCGAACCACCACATCTACGACTACGTCTTCACCGACTCCAACACCGAGCGCACCTTCGTCGGCGACCTCGACGCCAGCGCCGAGGTCGTTGTTTACGCCAAGCTGCCGCGGACCTTCTTCATCCCGACGCCGGTCGGGAACTACAACCCCGATTGGGCCATCGCCTTCAAGCAGGACAAAGTGAAGCACGTTTTTTTCATCGCCGAGACCAAGGGGTCGCTCTCCAGCATGGACCTCCGCAAAATCGAGGAATCCAAAATCGAATGCGCCCGCAAGTTCTTCGCGAAGATCACGACCGATCAGGTAAAATACGACGTGGCGGACAGCTACGGGAAGCTGATGGAGCTGGTGACGTGAATTTCTTATTGTCCCGGACCGAGTCGTCCGGGTTCATCGCCGTCGCGTTTCCCAAGCTGAGCCCCCGCGACGAAACCTCCCTCTCCGCCTTGACATCCGCACTCGATGCAACGTAATCCTCTCGTGATGAGCACGGCCCCAACGACACAAACCTTTCCCGACACGAGCGGGCATTTCGGAACCTTCGGCGGTCGCTTCGTCCCCGAGACGCTCGTCTCCGCCCTCGACACTCTGACCGAAGAATACGAACGCGCCAAAGCCGATCCCGCGTTTCAGGAGGAACTCGCCCGGCTCCTCGCGGAATTCTGCGGACGGGAAACCCCTCTCTACTTCGCGGAACGCTGGACCGAAAAGCTCGGCGGCGCCCGCGTCTACCTGAAGCGTGAGGATCTCCTCCACACCGGGGCGCACAAGATCAACAACGCCCTCGGCCAGATTCTCCTCGCGAAACGCCTCGGCAAAAAACGCATCATCGCCGAGACCGGGGCCGGTCAGCACGGGGTCGCCACCGCCACGGTGGCGGCGCGGTTCGGGATGGAATGCGTCGTCTACATGGGCGCGATCGACATGGAGCGCCAGCGCCTCAACGTCATCCGGATGCGCCTCCTCGGCGCGGAGGTCCGCGGCGTCGAGGCCGGACAGAAAACGCTCAAGGAAGCCGTCAACGAAGCCCTCCGCGACTGGGTCACGAACGTGCGCACGACCCATTACATCCTCGGCAGCGCCCTCGGCCCGCATCCTTATCCCATGATGGTGCGCGATTTCCACCGGTGCATCGGGCTGGAGGCGCGAAAACAAATCCTCGCCCGCGAGGGGCGGCTCCCCGATCTCCTCGTCGCCTGTGTCGGCGGCGGCAGCAATGCGATCGGACTTTTCCACCCCTTCCTCGACGACGAGGGGGTCAAAATGGTCGGCGTCGAGGCGGGCGGTCACGGCATCCGCCAAGGCGAGCACGCCGCCCGTTTCCAAGGCGGCAAGCCGGGGGTCCTCCAGGGCACCAAGACCTGGCTGCTCGCCGACGCGGACGGCCAGATCGAGCTGACCCACTCCATCTCCGCCGGTCTGGACTACGCCGCGGTCGGCCCCGAACACGCCTGGCTCCGCAGCGAAGGCCGGGTGGACTACACCTACGCGACCGACGACGAAGCCCTCGACGCCTTTTCCGAATTGTCGCGCTGCGAGGGCATCCTCCCCGCCCTCGAGACCTCCCACGCGCTCGCCCATGTGAAGAAAGTCGCCCCGACGATGGAGCGGGATCAAATCATCGTGGTGAGCCTTTCCGGGCGCGGCGACAAGGACGTGGACCAGGCCGCGAAGTT
>JAAYAT010000150.1 GCA_012719225.1 Verrucomicrobiaceae bacterium | reverse complement strand
GTCGGTTTTTCTCTGGATCATTCGTTCAACGATGTCGCGGTCCTCGCCGCCGGTGGGACGGGTTCGTCGGGTCGGGTCGGCTCCGTCGCGTTCCGGAACGGAAACGGCTTCGCGGTGGGGTCGGTGGAGGGCGGAGATGAGGTTGGTTTCGAAGGGATCCGTGCGAACGGCGATGTCTCTCTCTTTGCCGCGGGCGGGAACCTGACGCCCCTTGTCGTGAACGAGGCGATCGATTCGCTCGCGGGATCGATCCATCTGGAAGGTTTCGATGTCGCCATCCAAAGCCCGGTCTCCGCGCTGTCCGGCGACATCACTGTGGCGGTGGGTGCGCAGACCTATTCCCAAGGCGTCGGCGGCACGGCGATGATAGCGGCGGATCTCGTCCACGGCGGTGAACTCCGTTTTCTCGGGAGCACGGGAGCGGGCGATACGGTGACCTACGCGGACTGGTCGGGAGCGCCGCTGGCGTTCGACTTCGCCTGGCTCGACGGCATTGAAAATCTCATCGGATCGTCATCCGCCTCGGACCAATTCCACGGTCCCGGCGCGGCGGCGAGCTATCGGTTTGGTGCGGGGGGAACCATCGAGGTGGGCGGAGTCGAAGTGAGCGGATTCGAAAACCTCTTCGCCGGATCCGGCAATGATACCTTCGTGGTCGCGCCGGGCGGCGGGCTCTCCGGTCTCCTCCACGGCGGCGGCGGCGTGGACCTGTTGGACTACGCCGGCTACGGGTCGCCCGTCTCCGTGCATCTCGGGGCGGCGCGGGCGACGGGCTTCAACGGCGTCACGGGGGTGGAAATCTACCGCGGCTCCGCCTTCGAGGACACTCTCACCGGAACGGCCGGCAACGACACCTTCACGATCTACGCGGACAACGCCGGACAGGTCAACGGCGGGACGCTCTTTTTCTCCTTCGAGCACCTCCGGGGGATCGGAGGGGCGGATCGCTTTCTTTTTCAAAACCAGGCCACGGTGGGTTCGGTGGACGGAGGGGCCGGGGACGATCTTCTCCAGATCGACGACCGGAATCTCGGCGGGACCCATACCTACACCATCACCGGCAACCGGATCACGCGGAATCCGAGCTACCTGTTCACCGGACTCGAGAGAATCCGTCTGCTCCTCGGGCCGGGAGATGACACGGTCGTGACGGGGGACTACGGCCTGGTGCAAACTTTCGACGGCGGTGCGGGAAATGATTTCCTCCGTCTGGGGTCGGGGATCTATCTCCGGGACAGCCCCATGGCCTTCGGGGGATCGACGATACATCACAGCGGTTTCGAGGGGCCGTTCCCGCCCGACACCGCGCCGGGCGAGGTCCTCCAGGTGCAGACGAACCAGGTGCCGCGTCCGCCGCAGGGGAACGGTTTTCTGGTCGAAGACCGTTTCACGCCGGGGGGCGCGGCGGCGGGCGAGGCGCTCCTCCAGGCGCTCAGCCAACAGAGCGGCAACGCCTTTTCCGCCGTCCTCGCGGGGCAGGCGGTCCTCCTGCAGCTCGACGGACAACAGTATCTCTTCCGCGCGCCGTCCAGTCTCGACGGCTCCCTCACCGCTCCGCCGCCCGAGCTGATCGAGCGCCTCCGCGAGCAGCTTCGCGCCGACGGGTGGGCGGAACTCGCCGAGGCGATCGAGTTTGCCGGTCCCATGTCCCTGATCAGCAGCGACGGCCCTTTCCCCGTCGATCTGGCCTCGCCGGTGCCGCCGGAACTCCTCGCGCTCCTGGGGAATGCTCTCGCGATCGACGCCGCGGGAGAGCTTTTCTCCGCCTTGGAAATGCTTGTCTTCGTCCCCGTCACCGCCGCCGACGGCGTGGTCGCGATCTTCGTCGCGGCCGTTCCGGTGGACGAGGCGACCCGTGCCCTGCTCCTGGAACATCTCGGCGAGGCGGCCTTCACGGAAATGGAGGAGGCCCTCGCCCCATGATCCGCCGTTCCCATCGCGTGTTTCCCATGCCATCGTTCCCTTTTCCTGATTTCTTTCCAAGCCGGTTTCTCCACGGCGCACTCACCGCTCTGCTGGTGGTCCTGTTCCTTTCGCCAGCGGTGGCGCAGCGGCGTCAGCTCGAAACGGCGGCGGAACAGCAACGCCGGGCCAGCGGAGCAGACAAAATCAAAGAGGATGCCTCCGCCCGGGACGAACGCGGGGACGGAGAGGAGGACGGCCCCGCGTCGCACGACACCACTCCGCTGGGCGTGACGCTTCGCTCGCTCCATCTCCTTTCCCATCAGGACGAGACGGACATGAGCCCGAACCCCGGCGACGTTCCCGTGGTCATCGACGAGGACCTGCCGGCTCCGTCGACACTCGCGGGCGACCTCGAAGCCTACGTCGACGAACCCCTCTCCATGGCCCTGCTCGCCTCGATCCAGCGGGACATCGTCCTGGCGTGGCGGGAGAGCGATTACCCGCTCGTCGATGTCTACTACCCCGAGCAGAACATCACCGGAGGGCGTCTCCAGATCGTGGTGAGAGAGGCGGTTCTCGGGGAGAAAAAAGTCGAGGGGGCGGTGATTTCCAAAGAGGATTATCTGCTGGGCACGATCGGGGTGGAGCCGGGGGATCGTCTCCCGAGCCGCCGGATCGAGTCCGACGTGGACTGGCTCAATGAAAATCCCATCCGCACGGTGGATCTCATCTACGAGCGGGGCGTGGCCGACGGGACGAGTGATATTCTCCTGCGGGTCGAGGAGGACGATCCCTTCACCGCCTACACCGGATTCGCCAACACCGGGGTGGAACTGACCGGGGAAGAGGAATGGGCCTTCGGCTTCAATTGGGCCAATCCCTTCCAACAGGAGCACAGCTTCGGCTACCACTTCGGAACCGATCTGGAATGGGAAAATCTCCGGGCGCACTCCGTGTTTTATCAGGCTTTTCTCCCCTGGCGTCACACTCTCCGTATCATCGGGGCGCATGTCACGAGCTCCTCGGATCCCGCCCTGATCCGGGTCGATGGCCTGAGCGAGCAGTTCACCGGGGAGTATCGCATCCCGCTGGATCGTCCGCGTTCCCTCCGGCAACTGCGGCAGTATCTGAGCTTCGCCTTTGATTACAAATCGACCAACACCGATCTGATTTTCGGCGGGAGCGCGGTCTTCGGGACGGCGGTGAAAGTCGGCCAGTTCCGGGCCGCCTACGACGCCACGCTGCCCGATGAACGCGGCGTGACCCGTTTCCGCGCTGGACTCGTGGCCTCGCCCGGAGATCTCTTCGACGGCAACGACGACGCCAGTTTCGCCGCAGTCCGGCCGGGGTCCGAAGCGGGGTATGTCTACTCTTTCGCCGAAGTGGAAAGGCTTTTCCGCCTCCCGCGGGATTTCACCCTGCGCCTCGAAGTGACCGGTCAGGCCACCGGAGACCGACTCACCTCAACCGAGCAGTTCCTCGCCGGGGGATACGCCTCGGTGCGGGGGTTCGACGAGAGCGTCGTGCGCGGCGATTCGGGGGTGATCACGACACTCGAACTGATCTCGCCCGATTTTTCGCTCCTGGCCCCCCGTGCGGGAAATGTCGACGACACCTGGAACGCCCTCGTGTTTTACGATTCGGCCGCCCTCGGGATCAGCGAGGCCCTGCCCGGAGAGACCGGCCCGTCGCTTCACGGCGTGGGTCTCGGCCTGAGCTGTCGCGTCGGCGAGCGGGGATACGCGCGGGCCGCCTACGGATGGGCGGTCCGTTCCCACGGCATCCTCCCGCGCGACGAGGACGGCGGCAGGTTTCACTTCGGCGTGACCCTGATGTATTAGCTATTTAGCTGTTAGCGTTTTAGCTGTTTGGCTGGGGGCGAGCGGAACATGCCAATGTTCCCTAGGGTTCAGTCCACCGGCAGTCCGGCGAGCATTTTGTCGAAATTCTTGATCGCTTCCTCCTCGTTGAGGCGGAAGCCATTGTATTCGACGATTCCCTCGCGGTCGATGATGACCCACCAGGGCGTGCCGCCGGGTTTGTAGGCCCCGCTGATGCCGGGGAATCCGGGAGCTTTAATGTTGTGACCAAAGGGAATGTCGAGGTCGAATTTTTCCGCCGTGACCTTGAGCTTGTCCGGGGTGTTTTCGAGGAACCCCTCGAACGCGGTTTGGATCGCGAGGAAGACGATTTCGTCATTGCCTTGGTATTTTTCGACGAGATTTTTCAGGACGGGCAGCTCGCGCTCCTGCGAGGCCTCGCACCAATGTTGGAAAAAGAGCATCACCACGATTCTCCCCTCGTAGTCCGTGATCTCGATGCTCTCCTTGCCCGCGGGGAGTTGGTACCAGGTGCTGATGTTGATGAGAGGGGCTTTCTCGCCTTGGATGCCCTTCTGGACGACTTGCGCCGAGAGAGCGAGGGGGGTGAAGATCGTGGCGAGGATGAGGAGAAAACGACGCGTATTCATTGTCATTAGGTTACGGGAGGAATGAGAGGAAGAGAACACATTATCGCGGGCTTGCGGGGGAATTTTTGTCCGCTACCCTGATCCGAAGGAAAAAAGCTTCCTTCCGCGCGTGAGATGTGTCCTTTTTCTGATACGATCCGGGCGGGTGATCCTGAGAATAATACGGAAACGATTCCGGGAAATCAACACCCGCTCCCGACAAGACGATGAAACCCCGAATCGATCCCTTCCGCGAACCCCGGAGCCAATCAGGGGTGCTCCCATGCCATTTCAACGGGGAAAAAATCGCCATGATCCTGCGCCACGGCGACGTGCGTCAGGCCGCGAAGGACTGGCGGACCTACAGTTCCGACGCGCCCTTCCGAGTCCCGGTTCCCTCCGAGGAGGACGTGCGCACGATGCGTCAGTTGCCCATCGAGACCAATCCACCCGAGCACACCGAATACCGCGCCCTGGTCGAACCGTTTTTCCGTCGGGCGAAAGACCCCGACACGATCACCCGGGTCGAGGCGCTGGTCTCGGAACTTCTCTCGGCGGCGCTGCGGCGCGACTCTCTCGAAGTGGTCGGCGAGTTCGCCCTGCCCCTGCAATCCCGCGCCCTCACCTACCTGCTCGATGTGCCCGAGAGCGAGGCCGAAACCTGGATCGGCTGGGGGATTCACGTCTTTCGCGTCAGTGGCGGAATCAAAAAAGGGACGGACTTCGAGGACTACCTCCAGGCCCGCTTCGACCGCGCCGAGGCGGATCCCGGGGAGGATTTTTTTAGCGCCCTGACTCGGGCGGAGTATCGCGGACGGCCGCTCACCCGGGAGGAGATGATGGGCTTCGCCAACCTCGTCTTCGCCGGTGGACGCGACACGGTCATCCACACCGTCTCCTCCATTTTCGCGTATCTCGCGCGGAACCCCGCCGCTCTTGAGTTCCTCCGCGAAGATCCCTCTCGCATCACCCTCGCGAGCGAGGAGTTTTTCCGCGTCTTCATGCCGCTGACCCACATCGGGCGGGTCTGTCCGGTCGCGACCGACGTCCACGGCGTCACCGTGGCCCCCGGCGAGCGGGTCTCCCTGTGCTGGGCCTCGGCCAATCGGGACGAAACCGTGTTCGAGGCACCCGAGGAGATCCGGCTCGACCGCAAACCGAACCCGCACATCTCCTTCGGATTCGGAACCCATCTCTGTCTCGGTGCCGCCCACGCCCGGCTCCTCGTGCGTACCCTCTTGCGGGCATGCTGCGAGAGGGTCGGATCGATCACCGAACTCTCTTCCGAGGACAGGGTGGAGAAAGAGGAAGGCTACCAGCGCATCCTCGGGTTCGAATCGCTCGATGTCAGGGTGTGTGGGAGAGAGTGATGACTTTCTTTGTGATGGGCAGGGACGAGCAGGGACGGGTATGTGCCAAATCGGTGGAATCGCTCATTGGTACACTCATCTCCCGAATTTTATCCTGAGTCAGGCGCAAGCCATTCAGGACGCGATTTTTTCCCGATGCCCAAGGCGGCAATTTGTCCTCAATGCGATAAGAACAGCGGCATGTCGCCCCGTTCCATGAGCTTTTTGGCGAAGCTCCCGACAAAGAGTTTTTTCAGGAAATTGCCGGAGTGGATCCCGAGAACGACGAGATCGGCATCCTCGCCCGTGGCACCGAGGAGTCCGTCGAAGACGTCTTCCACCGGCGCTTCATCGGAGTGGCACACGACCCGGCTGAAGCCGTGGGCGCGGAGGAGAAGTTCGGCGTTGCCGAGGAGAAAATCGGATTGCTCCTCCGGGATTCCGGCTGAGACGAGGACGATCTCCGGCTGAAAGGCGGTCGCGAGGGCCATGAAGTCGTGGAGGGCGCGGGCGGCGGGGGCAGAGCCGTCGAAGGCGACGAAAACGCGTTCGATTTTGGAAAGCCCGGTCGGTGGCACCGCCAGCACCGGGGTGGCGGTGCGGTCGAGGAGGTGCTGGAGCGATTCGCGACGAGCCCCGCGCGTCTCGAAGTGGAATGAAGTCTCCAGTCCAGTCACGATGAGATCGTAAAAAATGGCCGAGCTGAGTAGTTTTTCGGCGGGAATGCCGTCGTATTCCGCCACGCGGTGTTCGACTCCGGCGGCTTCGCAGGTCGCGGTGCAGCGGGCGAGGCATTCGCGGAGGGTCTGCTCGGCGTGTTGGATTTTTTTCTGCACTTCCTCGACCATCATGGGGTAGTAGGGGCCGATGGTGGGGACGAGGCTGGCGCGGATTTCGTCGGAGTCGAGCACCGCCACTCCGGTCACCTGGGCGCGGTGGGCTTTGGCGATGAAGCAGGCGGTGTCGGTGGCGGCGGCGGCAAAGACGGAGGGGTCCACCGGAAGGAGGATTCTGCGGATGGCTGTTTTCATGGGGTATTGGGGTTGGGGTGAAAAGTGAAAAGTGGGAAGGTGAAAAGTGGGAAGGTGGGAGGTGGGAAGTGGGAGGGTTATTGATGGGGGGGCCACAGGACGAGGATTGCGAGTCCTGCCAGGAAAGCGAGTCCGAAGACCGGGGCGATGTGGCGGAAAATGGTTTTTCCCCCGGTAACCGCCGCGATCCCCGCTTTGAAAACCAGATTGGCGAGGGCGGCGACGAGGATGACCCGCCAGCCGGTCGTGAGATCGAGGGAACCCCGGTTCATCAGTTCGGCGGTGGAGAGGGTGATGGCGTCCATGTCCGTCAGGCCGGAGATCACCGCCGCGACATAGAGTCCCGACGAGCCGAAGTGCTCCTTTGTGGCCGCCACGCCGAGGAGGATAACGACATAGAGCAACCCGAAGACAAGGGCGGATGTCATCCCCGCCGGGTTGGCGGGCGGTTCGAGATGGACGATTTCATTCGAGCGTTTCCGATACAAGAGGAAGACGAACAGGGAGAAGAGGACGAAAAACGTGATCAAGGGCGGGGCGGTCACGAGCATGTCCTTGCCGTTCACCGCCGCCATTTCCACCAGCACCCGGATCAGGGAAACGGCCGAGGCGATGGTGATGATGAGGGCGGCGGCGGTGGCGCGGTTGTTGTCGTCCCTGCCAAAGCGCGAAGCCGAAACAGTGGTGGCCGTGCTGGAGATGATGCCGCCGAGGAGTCCGCTGAGAAAGGTCCCCACCCGTTTGCTGCCGATGCGGTGGTAGACGAGGTAGCCGACCACTCCCATGCCGACGATGAGCACCACCATGAGCCAGGCTTTGAAGGGATTGACCACGTCGTAGGGACCGAAGGTGCGGTTCGGCAGAACCGGGAGAACGACCAGGGTGATGAGGACGAACTGCATGATCGCGCGCACGTCCTCTTTGCGGAGTCCGTGGGCGAACTGGTGCAGTGGTGTTTTATAATACAAGAGCAGTGCGGTGACCCCCGCGAAGAGCACCGCCGGCGATCTTTCGTGGTTGAAGTCCGAGAGATAAATCCCTATCCCGAACACGAGGAGGGCGGCGATCTCGGTGGTGGCGCCGCTGTTCTGCGGGGGGGCCTGACGGGCTTTGAGGATGTTTTCCGCGATGAGGGTGGCGGAGAGAAAGAGGATTCCGGCAAAAACGGCCCACCCGCCGAAGCGGATCCCGATCAGGCCGATGAGGTAGCCCGAGAGCGCGATGAGGGCGAAGGTGCGGATCCCCGCCGGCCCGCTTTTGTCCCGTTCGCGCTGCAGGCCGATGAGCAGTCCGATGGCCAGGGCGAGGCCCGGGCGGAGGTAGGTTTCCGGATTCACGAGGAGGAGAGAGGTGGAAGTTGCCGACAGTGTAAAGAAAGCGGGAGCAAGAATCCAGCGCGGAATGGGGGAGGAAGGCTTGGGAGCTGTTTAGCGGTTAGCTTTTTTGCTGTTTAGCGGTTGCGCGTAGGAGAGTGGAGGAACCTGCCAATGTTCCCGGGGGGGTGAGGGGTTCGATCCAAGGGGGAAGGGGGCCGGATGCGCAAGCGGCTCACCGGGGACGGTTCGCCCTACCATTCGCCGAAGCTGCGATAGGCAGCGGAAGAACCACTTCTTTTCCCATCGATGCCGATGACCACATTACGGACGTCTTTGTCTGGAAGCTGCCTGTAGAACGAGTCTCCAGGCCCGTTTTGGCGTGGTCGCCTGAGCCGAAACCCACCTTAACCGAGTGCCATTCCCCTGAAGTCCTGAATGCCTCAACACCTGAATCCCTTAATCTGCCCTCCTTCTTTGCCTTCCCTTGCCCTCATCCCTGTGCCATTTTCCCTCCGTGAAAGTCTTGCCTGAAAACGATTGGCCGAAACTGGTGCGGCCGGGAAGCCGGGTCTTCCTCGGGGGCGGCGCGTCGGTGCCGCAGGCGCTGGTCCGCTCGATGCTGGCGCGGGCGGACCGATTGACGGATGTGGAACTGGTCCACGGTCACAGTCTGGGGGAGTTTCCCTGGACCGCGGAAAAATACGAGGCCGTGCTGCGGACCAATTCCTTTTTTCTGAGTCCGGCGGTGAGTGATGCGGTCAGCCGCGGGCAGGCGGATTACACGCCGTGCCCGATGTCGGTGCTGCCGCGTTTGTTCCGGGAGGGACCGTTGCGGATCGATGTGGCGCTGATCACGGTGAGTCCTCCAGATGCGGAGGGGCACTGTTCGCTGGGGGTCAGTGTCGATGTGGTGCGGGCGGCGGTGGAGTCCGCGGGTCTGGTGATCGCGCAGATCAATCCGCACATGCCGAGGACGGGCGGGGACACCCTGCTCGCGACCTCGCGGATCGATTATTATCTGGAATGCGGAGAGGCTCTGCCGGAGGCGGAGAGACCCTCCCTCGACGCGCGTCACGAACTGCTCGGGCGCTACGCGGCCCAGTTGATCGAAGACGGATCGACGATCCAGGTGGGCTTGGGAAACAGCCCCGAGGCGGTCGTCCGCGCCCTGCATCAGCACCGCCAACTCGGGATTCACAGCGGCATGCTGAACGACGCTCTGATGGGGTTGATCCGCAGCGGGGTGGTGGACAATTCCCGGAAATCCTACCGGCCGGGGAAATCCATCGCCAGCCATGTGCTCGGCGGCCGCGAGTTGTATGCGTTCGTGGATGGGAATCCAGATTTGGAATTTCATCCCAGTGACTGGGTCAACGCGCCGTCCCGGATCGCCCGCAACGATCGCATGGTGGCGATCAACGGGGCGCGGCAGATCGATTTGACCGGGCAGGTGGTGCGGGATTCGAGCGGGCACCATTTTTACGGAGGGGTCGGGTCGATGCAGGATTTCATTCGCGGGGCGGGCGGGAGTCGGGACGGTCAGCCGGTCATCGTGCTGACCTCCCGCTCGGACGACGGGCAACATTCGCGCATCGTCGCGGATCTGACGCCGGGCAGCGGGGTCAGCACCGGGCGCAGCGACATTCATCACGTGGTGACGGAATACGGGGTGGCGAGCATTTTCGGCCGCAGCATCCGCGAGCGGGTCGCGCGTCTCGTGGAGATCGCCCATCCGGATGACCGGGAGGAATTGCAGAAGGGCGCGTGGCACCGCGGCTGGTTGCCGAAGTATTTCACGATGACCGGCGGCGCGCGGGGCGGGGTGGAATCCAAGTTGGTCGATTTCCGGATCGGCCGCTTCCGGTTGCGTCCGCTGCACCCCAGCGACATGACGGCGCTGCAGGATTTTTTCTATTCGCACGACGAGGAAACGGTGCGCCTGCGCTACGGTCACCGACGGGATCGGATGAGCGGGGAGTCTGCATACAAGCTGGCCGCGGTCGATCCGAACCGGGATCTCGCGCTGGGATTGTTCGACCGGAAGGGAGAACTGCGGGCGATCGGACGCTTTTACCTCGATGAGGACGGAGACTCGGCCGAAGTGGCCTTCGTGGTGCATCAGCAGACGCGCCGGGTCGGGATGGCGAGCGTCCTCTTCGGCGAGTTGGCCGAAGTCGCGGCGGAGCGCGGGATCGAGATGTTCTGGGCGAGCGTCCTTCCGGAAAATCACGCCATGGCGAAGCTCTTCCTGGCGGCGGGCGGAACGACGAAAGACCCGGCCTATGCGCCGGAGCGCTATTTTTATATTCCGGTCGCCGGTGTCCTGAGTCGCTACCGGGAGTTCCAGCGTCGGCGGGTAACGAAAAAGGAGGAGAAATGACAGGGGAAAAGGCGGTTGTTGGGGTCCACTACGAAGCCGGTTACGAGCGGCACGATACCGGTCGCGGGCATCCGGAATCGGCAGTGCGCTATCGGGTGCTGCGGGAGGCGCTGACGGGTCTGGCCCCGGAGATCGTCCGCTTGCCGGGCCGCGTCGCGATGGTGGAGGAAATCCTGCTGGCCCACGAAGCGCACTACCACGATCTGGTCTATCGCGATGTCGAGGATTTCGCCGATGTCCTTCGCACGGGGGATACCGCCATTTCCATCGAGAGCTACGAGGTGGCGAGGGAGGCGACCGGAGCGGTTCTGGAGGCGGCGGACGCGGTGATGCGCGGGGAGGTGCGGCGGGCGTTTTGCGCGGTGCGGCCGCCGGGGCATCACGCCACGGCGGATCGAGGGATGGGTTTTTGTATTTTCAATCATGTCGCGATCGCCGCCAACTACCTGCGGACGCAGCACGGCTTGGGGCGAGTCGCGATCGTGGATTGGGATGTGCACCACGGGAACGGGACCGAGGATATTTTCGTGGAGGACGCCGAGGTTTTGTATCTCTCGCTCCACGAGTCCGGCTCCTACCCGGGTAGCGGAGGCGCGGGGGATCGCGGCAGGGGCACGGGGATCGGGGCAACGGTGAATCTTCCCCTGTCCCGGGGTTCCTGCGGGGAAATCGCCCTGGCGGCTTGGGACGAAACGGCGGGTCCGGCGCTGGATCGTTTCCAGCCGGAATTCGTGCTGGTGTCCGCCGGGT
Source organism: Verrucomicrobiaceae bacterium (assembly GCA_012719225.1). Lineage (GTDB taxonomy): Bacteria > Verrucomicrobiota > Verrucomicrobiia > Verrucomicrobiales > DEV007 > Arctic95D-9. The sequence continues at coordinate 16,631 of JAAYAT010000150.1, read as the reverse complement.
TCGACGCCCGGCAGGGCGATCCTCTCGGGGGCCTGCACTGGGATGACGAGACTTTCGTCCGGCTCACCCGGCGCGTCGTCGCGCTGGCGGAAAAACATGCCGCCGGGCGAGTCGTTTCAGTCCTGGAAGGCGGCTACGATCCGACGGGCCTGGCCTCCGCCGCGATGGCCCATGTCCGGGCGATGCGGTGAAGCCGGACGTCGCCGGAAGGAGCGACGAACGGGGCGGGGCGATCAGTAGACCGCCCGTCCGCCGGTGAGATCGAAGGTGAAGCCGGTGCAGAAGGAGGCCTCCGGCGAGACGATCCAGCAGCTCAGCGCCGCCACTTCGTCGAGGGTGCCGCAGCGTTTCATGGGGATCTTGTCCGTCATGTATTTCACCTGGTCGGGATGAATGCCTTCCACCATCGGGGTCAGGATGACCGCCGGGCTGATCGCGTTCACCGTGATCCCGCTCTCCGCGTATTCCTTGCCGACGGATTTGACGAGTCCGATGACGCCCGCCTTGGTCGAGGAGTAGGGACTCATCCCGGCGTTGCCTTCTTTTCCGGCGATGGAGGCGAAGTTCAGCACCCGGCCGTAGTGGTTGTTCTCCATCGCGAGGATGGCGTATTTGGTCATCAGGAAAGTGCCGCGCAGGTTGATCGCGGTTTCGAGATCGAACTCCTCCGTGGTCACCTCGGTGATCTTCCGGTTGGTCGGTCCGACGATCGCGGCGCAGTTGATCATAATATCGAGGCGACGCTCGGGGTCGCGCGTGACGGCGGCTTCGATGCCAGCCCGCACGCCCGATTCGTCGGCGATGTCGACTTTTTCGCCGTGAAGGGAGAGTCCCGCGTCGGCGAACTCCTGGATGGTGGTCTCCATATTCTTCTCGTTGAGATCGAATATCGTGACTCTGGCACCTTCGCTGGCGAGACGACGGGCGATCGCCTTGCCGATGCCGTCCGCTCCGCCGGTCACCACGGCGGATTGATTCTCGAATCTTTTTTCAGTCATACTCATCTTCCTTCCTCCATGGAGGGGAAGTGTCAACGAGAGAATTCAGAAGGCGAGGAGACGGATCGCGGCGAGGGCGGAGAATCCGTAGAGGAGGACATCAAAGGCGCGCTGCGGGATGAGATGGACGAAATGTCTCCCGATCAGGATCCCGGTGACCAGCGCGGGAAGCAGGAGGACGTTTAAAAAGAGCGATTCGGAGTGGATCAGGTCGAGTTGTCCGAGAAAGGGGACTTTAAAAAGGTTCACGAGGAGAAAAAAACGCGCTCCGACGCCGAGGAACTCCTCTTTTTTCAAGCGGTGGACGAGCGCCCAGACGGAGTAGACGGGGCCGGCGGCATTGGCCAGAGTGGTGGAGACTCCGATGAGCAGACAGCTGAACCAACGGAACAGCCGCGAGTCGGGGAGGTGCTCGAGGAACTCGCGCCGAAACTCCCGGACCAACTGGAGCACCAGCATCAGGAGAATGATGAGACCGATGATGCGGCGGGCGGCCTCGTCGTCGATGGCGTCGAGGAGCAGACTGGCGGCGACCACGGCGACGAAGGTGACCGGGAGGAGCGGCCGCACCATTCCCCAGTTCGCATACCGGCGGAAGAGCGGATAGACGAGTAGATCGCAGACGATCAGCAGGGGCAGGATGATGCCCACGCTGTTTTTGGCACCGAACAGTTCCGCGATGAGGAGGACGTTGACGATGGCGAGACCGGGAAAACCGGTTTTTGACACGCCAAGACAGAGCGCGCCCAGACAAGCGAGAGCGAGGGCGGGAACGGAGGCGTCGAAAGGGAGATCCACGCGGTCTTTCTACGCGAGGATGCGGGAGGCATCAATCGCGCAAGCGTGGCGTGGAGAAGAGAAAAAGAGGCGGTCGGGTGCCGCCGGGCCGGTCGGGTTTTCCGGGGTCATGCGACCCCTCCCCACGAACGGCCCGGAGCGGCCCGCGCGTCAGACGACGCGGCGGCCGGAGATCGCGTGAATGATGGCGAGGATGACACCCACGCCGAGGAGGACCCAGCCGATATTGAGGGCCATGCCCCCGACGCCTCCGAATCCGAGTGCGACGGCGATGAGTCCGATGATGAATAGTGTGATTGCCCAGCTGATCATGGTATGTAGTGGATTGTGGTTTTGAACGAAGCGAGAAGTGCCCGTCCTTTCCCCTCTCTCTTGCAGACCCTGTGCCAAGGCGGTATCCAAAGGGGTAAGGTGTTGCTCTCCATAGGGTAATGCGTTCCAAGCGATAGGGTGCATCCCGCTGTTTCGCGCCCTGCCACGCAAACCGCATGGCGGATTTCGTGCAAAATGCCCGTAGGGAGATTTCGTCCGCTTTGGAATGCGGTATTGCGCCTCATTCCGAGTTTGAGTGGCGTGGAAATGCGCCCTACGATGCGGCCGTCCTCTCACGGTTCCTGCTTTGTACCGATTATGACCACGCGATCTCATTCCCCGTTGCCCGCCGCCGCCGTCGCTGTGGCGGCGTCCCTCCTCGCCGCCGCCCTGGTGCTCTCCGTCGCCCAGGAACCGGCTCCTCCGGTGCAGCAGGAAAAGGCGGTCACGAACGACGAGTTTGTTTCTCTTTTTGACGGCGAAAGTCTCGCGGGATGGGTCGGGGACGAAACGCTCTGGCGGGTCGAGGACGGGGCCATCACCGGCGAGACGAAGGCGGAGGCACCGGTGGACCACAATACCTTTCTGACTTGGAGCGAGGGCGAGTTGGACGACTTCGAGCTGGTCCTCGAGTATCGGATCTTTTCCGGGAACTCGGGGATTCAGGTGCGGAGCTTCGCCCTCGAAAAGGACCACGCGGTCGGTGGCTACCAGGCTGATATCGACGCGGAGAACAAATGGACCGGGACGAATTACGGGGAACAATTTCGCGGCATCCTCGCGAAGCGCGGCGAGAAGACGGTCATCGGAGAGGACGGCAAACCGAAGCCTGTCGCCAGCTTGGGTGATCCTGACGAGCTCGCCAAAAAGATCAAGCCGGGCGACTGGAACACCTACCGCATCGTGGCGCGGGGACATACGATCACCTGCGAGATCAACGGCACCAAAATGTCCGAGATCGTCGACGAGGATACCGATGTCCGGCGGCGGGCGGGACTGCTCGCCCTCCAGCTCCACAAGGGACCGCCGATGAAAGTGCAATTCCGCAATATCCAACTGAAGCGGCTCCCTCTCGGCGATGTCAAAAAGGTGGTCTATGTCGCCGGCAAACCCAGCCACGCCGCGCGGATGCACGAGCACAACGCGGGGGCGCTGCTCGCGCAAAAGCTGCTCAACACCCACCACGGGGACAAGGTCCACGTGACCCCCTATCTCAACGGCTGGCCGAACGACGCGAGCGCCTTTCAGAACGCCGACGCCCTCGTGATCCAGTCCGACGGCGGCCCGCGTCATCCCGCCTACTGGCATCTCCGGCAGATTGACTACCTCCGCGAGCAAGGCGTCGGGGTCGGCACGCTGCACTACGCCGTGGAGATGACCCCGGGGGAGCCGAACGACACTCTCATCGCCGCGACCGGTGGGGCCTTTGAAATCGATTATTCGGTCAATCCGCACTGGGATGGAAAGTTTGAAACGCTGCCGCGGCATCCCGTCGCCCGCGGTGTGAAACCCTTCACGATTCACGACGAGTGGTATTTCAACATGCGGTTCATCCAGGATATGGCCGGGGTGACCCCCATCCTCTCGGCGGTCCCGCCCGAGGAGACGATGTCCCGGCCAGACGGGAAGCATTCGGGCAATCCCGAAGTGCGGAAAATGGTCGCGGAGAAGCAACCGCAACATCTCTGCTGGGTCATCGAGCGCGCCGAGGGAGGGCGCGGATTCGGGTTCACCGGACTCCATTACCACGACAACTGGGCGCAGGACGACTTCCGCAAGACCATCCTCAACGCGATCTGCTGGATCGCCGGAGCGGACATTCCCGAAGAGGGTATCGTCACCCCCGCGCTGACCCAGGCGGATCTCGACGCCAATCTCGACCCGAAACCCGCCCCGAAAGCAAAGCGGTAAGGCGTTTTTCCCATGGGCCTTCTGGATCGCTTTTCCCTCTCCGGCAAACGCCTTTTCATCACCGGCGGCAGTCGGGGCTTGGGCCGGGAAATGGCTCTCGCCATCGCCGATGCCGGGGCCGATGTGATCTTGACAGGGCGTGACGAGGCCAGTCTCGAGGAGACCGCCGGGGCGATCCGGGCGCTCGGACGCGAGGCGGTCACAATCGCCGGGGACATGGGCGATCCGGACGAATGTGAGGCCGCTTGCTCCCGCGCTCTCGCGGAGCATGGCCCCGTCGACCTGCTCATCAACAACGTCGGGGGACGGCTCCTCAATGTTCCGGTCGAGGAGCAATCGCTCGCGGATTGGCGGCGCATCCTCGATCTCAACCTCACCAGCACCTTCCTCTGCACCCGCATTCTCGGCGGCGCGATGGTGCGGCGGGGCGGGGGCGGTCGCGTCATCAATGTCGCCTCCATTTCCGGCCTGATCGCCAATCGCGGCATCGGCGGACGCAGCTACGAGACGGCCAAGGCGGCGGTGATTCAGTTTACCAAAGCGACGGCGGCGGACTGGGCGCCGCATGGCGTGACGGTGAACGCGATTTGTCCGGGCGGATTTTTCACCGCACCGAACCAGCGCTGGGCCAAGGATAATCCAGAGGTGATCGGCGAATTTTTGCAAAACATCCCCATGGGAAAATTCGGCGAACCCGAGGATCTCGGCCCTCTCGCGGTCTACCTCGCGAGCGACGCCTCGCGCTACATGACCGGCGCGACCCTGGTGATCGACGGCGGCTACACCCTCTGGTGAGACTGTTGAACTGCCCGGTTTCCTAAGCGAGGATCTCGTTCACGACCTTTCCGTGGACGTCGGTCAGGCGGAAATGGCGGCCCTGGTACTGAAAGGTGAGCTGCTCGTGATCGACCCCCAGGAGGTGGAGCAGGGTCGCGTGGAAGTCGTGGACGTGGACACCGCCCTCCAAGATGTTGTAGCCGTAGTCGTCGGTGAGGCCGTAGCTGTGGCCCGCCTTGACCCCGCCCCCGGCCATCCAGATGGAAAAACATTTGGGGTGGTGATCGCGCCCGAAGCTGGTGGGGCTGAATTTTCCCTGACAGTAATTGGTGCGGCCGAATTCCCCGCCCCAGATCACCAGGGTGTCATCGAGCAGGCCGCGTTGTTTCAGGTCGGTGACGAGCGCGGCGGACGCCCGGTCGGTCTCGGCGCATTTTCTCTTGAGCCCGCCGGGGAGCCCGCCGTGATGATCCCAATCCTGATGATAGAGCTGGATGAACCGCACCCCGCGTTCGGCGAGACGGCGGGCCATGAGACAGTTCGCCGCGTAGGTCCCCGGCGTGCGGGCCTCTTCCCCGTAGAGGGCGAAGGTCGCGTCGGATTCGGAGGAAAGATCGGTCACCTCGGGAATGGAAGCCTGCATCCGGAAACCCATCTCATATTGGGCGATGCGGGTCTCGAGGGCGGTGTCGCCTGATTTTTCCAACTGGAGGCGGTGGAGTGCCTCCAGGCTGTCGAGCATACGACGGCGCGAGCGGGAATCGAGACCGCCGGGATTGTTGAGATAGAGGACCGCGTCCTTGTCCGGGCGGAACCGGACCCCGTCGTGTTTGCCGGGAAGAAATCCGCTGCCCCAGAGACGGCTCACGAGGGGCTGGCCTTTCTGGTCCTTGGTGATGAGGACCACGAAGCCCGGGAGGTTGTCATTGGGAGAACCGAGTCCGTAGCTGAGCCACGAGCCGATGCTGGGGCGTCCGCCGATCTGGGCCCCTGTCTGCATGAAGGTGACGCCGGGGCCGTGGTTGATCGCGTCGGTGTGCATGGACTGGATCACCGTGATCTCGTCGGCGATGGCGGCGGTGTGAGGGAGCAATTCGCTCATCCAGGTGCCGCTTTTCCCATGTTGCCGGAAGGCGAAAGGCGAACCGACGAGGGGCAGGCTCGACTGGTTCCCCGACATTCCGGTGAGGCGCTGGCCCATCCGGACGGACTCGGGCAGCTCCTTGCCCTGCTCGGCGTTGAGGCGGGGTTTGTAATCGAAAAGATCCATCTGCGACGGCCCGCCCGATTGGAAAAGATAGATGACGCGTTTTGCTTTTGGCGCGCTGGTCAGGTAGGGCGGCGGGGCGACGGCACCCTCGGATTTTTCGAGGAGACCGGCGAGGGCGATCCCGCCGAGTCCGCCGCCGAAGCGGGCCAGGGTTTCGCGGCGGCTCAAGCCTAGCGGAGAATCAAATCCGGTGCAGGAAGTGGTCATGGGGCGATGCGGGTCGGACGAGGATGGGCGGGTCAGCGTTTGGAAATGCACTCGTCGAAATTCAGCAGGGTGGAGATCAGGGTGGTGACGGCGGCGATGCGGGGGGCCTCATCGTTCGGCGGGGCGGGGGAGTCGCCCAACGAAATCAAGGTCGTCGCGGCGGCGGGATGGGCGGTGTAATGAGCCAGTTCCGCGCTGAGCAATGTCCCGAGCACGGCGCGTTCCGCCTCGTCGGGGAGGCGGCTGGTGGTGCGGCGGAAGGCTTCATCGAGGAGGGCGTCGTCGTCCTTTCCGTGGATCTCGACGAGACGGGTCGCGAGAGTGCGGGCGGCCTCGACGAACTGCGGGGAGTTCAGCATCACCAGTCCCTGCAGGGGCGAGTCGGTGCGCTCGGTCTTGACCTGACAGACATCCCTCTTGGAGGCGTTCAGACTCGTCATCAGCGGCGAGGGCGAGGTCTGCCGCATGTAGGTGTAGACGCTGCGGCGGTAGAGATTTTCTCCTTTGTCAGGGGGGGATGGTTTGAAGGCGGCGGCGATGTCGTAGGGTTTCACCGGCGGACCACCGACTGTGGGGACGAGCAGACCGCTGATGGCGAGGGCGTTGTCCCGCAGCATCTCGGCGGAGAGACGCGCGGGAGGAAAGTGATGGAGCAGGGTGTTCTCGGGATCGGCGAGGGAGACGGCTTCCGAGGAGATGTCCGAACTCTGGCGGTAGGTCGCGGAGAGCACGATTTGTTTGAGGAGATGACGGAGATCCCAGCCGTGCGCGACGAAGTCCCGGGCGAGCCAGTCGAGCAGGTCGGGATGGGTCGGGAGACGCCCCTGGCTCCCGAAATCCTCGCTCGTGGCGACAAGCCCGTTGGCGAAGAGGAGCTGCCAGTAGCGGTTCACAGTGACGCGGGCGGTCAGGGGATTCGCTTCGTCGACGGTCCAGCGGGCCAGACCGAGCCGGTTGTTCGGCGCGCCTTCGGGCAGGGGAGGGAGAAAGGCGGGCACCCCCGGGGAGACCGGTTTGCCGCGGGCGGAGTAGAGCCCCCGCTCGAGGAGGTAGTTCTGCCGGGGGGAAGCCATCTCCTCCATCACCATGATTTCATCTATCGTTCGCACAAGAGCACTGCGCTCTTTCCGCAGGGCGCTCCATTTCGCCCGTCCGTCGCGGAAGGCGGCATCCTCCGTCGCCAGATAGTGGGGGAGATCGGCGCGGAACTCCCGTTTCCCCGCCGCCAAAGCGGACACCTGGGCCGGGGTCAGGGTGCGGTCGTAAACGCGGAAGTCGTCGACCCGGCCGTTTGTGAAACCGCTGTCGCGCATCCGCTGGCCGATCACGATGGTGTCGCTCCCCCCGCCGGTGATCTCGCGGGTGAGCTTGTCGCGGACGATCTCCAGTGGGATCGGTTCGCCGTCGACGTAGAGCCCGACCCCGGCGGCGCGGCTCGATCCGTCGTAGGTCAGGGTGACGTGCTTCCAGGCACCGCTGGGAAATTCCTCCGTGGCCCGCACCCGGATCGCGTTGCCCGGTTCGTAGTGGACGAGGGCGGCGCAGAGGCGACCATCGTCCAGGAGCAGTTCGTAGCCGCGGCTGGCCGCATCGGTCCAGGCCTTGGAACGGCTGAAAATCACGGCGCGCTCTTTGTGGTCCGGCGACAGCATCCACAGCGACACGGAAAAAGCATCGTCCCGGGTGAAGTTGCCGAGAGGGAGAGTGACCGCGTCGTCGCCGGTGAGCTGGACGGCCCGCCCGATTTTTCCGGGCACGACTTGGTTGTTCGGAGTGGTCTTCGCGGCCTCGCCTTTTGGAATCGCGTTGGGATAGGCGCCGTCTTTCACCTCGTCGAAAGAGAAAACGGCGAGCGCCTCCGGCAGGGGGAGGGGAGCGGGATGCGCCTGCCGCCAAGCGGCGAAATCCGAACCCGCTTCCGCGCGGCGTCGCTCCAGCGCCGAGACCGTCGCGGCGATCTCCGCTTCCAGCTTGCGGAGCTTTTCCGCCTGTTCCTCCTCTGGCAGCCACAGCGTCGGCGTCGGCACCGCGGGGGTGAAAAAGGAATACAAACCCGCCTCGTCGATATTGGAAAAATACGCCGAGAGACGGTAGTAATCCTCGGCTGTGATCGGATCGTACTTGTGATCGTGGCAGCGCGAACACTCCATCGTGAGCCCGAGAAAGGCGGTGCCGTAGGTGTGGAGACGGTCGGAGACATACTCGACGCGGAACTCTTCGGGGACACTCCCGCCCTCCACATTCTGGGGATGGAGACGGTTGAACGCCGTCGCGAGAATCTGGTCCCGGGTGGGGTCGGGGAGGAGATCGCCGGCGAGCTGCCAGGTGATGAATTGATCGTAGGGCAGATTCTCCCAGAAAGCGCGGATCACCCAGTCGCGCCAGGGCCAGACCCGGCGGTCGCCGTCCACCTGATACCCGTAGCTGTCCGAGTAGCGGGCCACGTCGAGCCACTCCGCCGTCATCCGCTCGGCGTAGGCGGGGCTGGCGAGCAGTCTGTCGACCACCCGCTCGTAGGCCTCGGGCGAGGTGTCGGCGAGAAAGGCATCCAGTTCGGTGAGGGTGGGAGGCAGGCCGGTGAGATCGAACCGGACCCGCCGCAGCCATTTCTCCCGACCGGTCTCCGGAGCGGGCGTGTAGCCGGCCTCCGCGAGGCGGGCGAAAACGAAGGCGTCGATCTCGTTCTGGACCCAGTCCGAGCGCACCGCCGGCACCTCCACCGTCTCGGGCAGGGGGACGAAAGACCAGTGGACTTCATACTCGGCCCCCTCCGCGATCCAGCGGTCGAGCACCGCGATCTCTTCGGGCGTGAGAGGTTTCTTCGTCTCCGGCGGAGGCATGATCCCCGCGGGATCGTGCGAGTGGATGCGGTGGTGGACCTCGCTGTCCCTCACCTTGCCGGGCACGATCCCGAAGGTGCCGTCGAGATCTGCGGTGGCGTGCTGGAAGGTGTCGATGCGAAAATCCGACTTCTGATTCTTCGCATCGGGACCGTGACAGGTGAAGCACTTGTCCGAGAGAATGGGCCGCACGTCGCGGTTGAACTCCACCCGGTCGGCGGAGAACGCCGCGGCGGGGAACGCGAGGGAGAGAAGGAGGAGGACGTGCTTCATCCGGCGGGAGAAAGTTTCGGGAAACGGCTTCCAGAGAAACGTGGAGAGTGTAGCGGATCTCACGCGGGTTCGTCCTCGCCAGGCATCGCGTGATCGCGGTTGTCGGGTGTGTCGCATCGTGTGCCGATATCACTCACTTCGACGAAGGAGAAGAGGCAGGCACCACATTCCGCGTGGGCTTCCCCGTTCCTTCCCGGGAAGCCTTCTTCCGCACGGCAGGAGAAAAGATCAATCCGTCTCCGCGATGCCGCGGGAAACGAGCAGCTCTACCCCGGCGTCGATGCGTTCGACCACTTTGCGGCCGGTTCGTCTGTATCCGAGGAGTCGGGCGGTTTCCGATACGAGTCCCTCCTTTGTCAGGCTGAGTTGGGTGCTCAGCACAGCATGCGCGGCCGCTGCGATCTCCTCGGGCGGTAGATCTTCGGCATTGCGTTGGTCGAGAGGGTCGTTCCCGGCCACGCGGAAGCTGTTCCATCGCTCTGGATCCGAATCCGCCGGCCAGTAGAAGGTGTCCGCTCCGTGGACGACGACACGAGCGCCGCTGGCGACGACGGCGGAGCGCACGCGTTTTGCGATCCGCTTGCCGGAAGACTTGAAGCCCCACTGCGTGCGGATGCGTGCGGTGAGCAAGGATTCGGAGATCGGTGCCTCCGCGGCGAGGACCTCGTCGATGGCGAGACGAATCGTGGGAATTTCCGAGGCCTCGTAGAAAAGCTCCGACGGCCTCGTTTGCCAAGTGAAGCGATGCGCGCGATAGACGGGGTAGTCCGGCTTCACCGCCGCCGTAGGCAGCTCCCAGGGCAGTTCCGTTTTTCCGCCGTCAGTGGATTCCGATGACGACTCCGTCTCGGTCGCCTCGACGTCATCGTCCGGCAGGCGATTGGCCGCCGGAGCTCGTCGCTCCGCCCTGTGGGACAGTTTCGCTTCCTCGATTTTCTCGACGATCCGCTCGATCTCCTTCTGAGGTGCCCGCCACCATTCGGTCGACCAGACCCGCACGAGACACCAGCCCAACCCCTCCAGTACCGCTTGGCGGAGCTTGTCGCGGTCGCGCGCGTTGCGGGAGGAATGGTATGAGGCTCCGTCGCATTCCACACCAAGAAGGTAGGCACCGGGAAAGTCGGGGTGGACCACGCCGAGGTCGATCCGGTATCCAGAGCACCCGACCTGAGCATGAGTCTCGTAGCCGCGTTCCCGCAGAGCGGCGGCCACTTGCGCCTCGAAGGGGGAGTCGTGGTCCGCGGTACCGAGGCGGCGGTCGAGATTGGCGAGCGCGGAGGGGCCGCGGAGGGCATACTCGAGAAAGCTCCGCAAATCTCCGACTCCGGGGGCACCGGTGCGGGAGAGATCGATATGTTCGGGGAGCAGGGTAGATACCACGAGAACCTCCTCGCGGGCGCGGGTAATGGCGACGTTGAGACGGCGCTGGCCACCGTCCCGGTTGAGAGGTCCGAAATTCATCGAGACTCGTCCCTGCGGATCCGGTCCGTAGCCGATGGAGAAGAGGATCACGTCCCGCTCGTCGCCTTGCACGCTCTCGAGGTTCTTGACGAAGACGGGCTCGTCCACCGAGTCGGAAAACCATGGCTCCAGCTCGGGATTCGCCGCCCGCTCCCGGTCGAGGAGCTCTTCGATCACATGTTGCTGCGCGCTGGAGAAAGTTACGACACCCAGCGACTGGGAGCGGAGTTCCGGGGCGGAAAGACGTCGGACCACTTCCGCCACGACCCGCTCGGCCTCCTTTTTGTTGGTTCGGGAACGCCCTTTGTCATAATGCCCGTCGGCCACGTGAAGATGCCTCACGGCCATCCGCTGGCTGGTTGAGGGGAAGGTCAGGAGACTGTTTCCATAGTAGCGGTGATTCGAGAAAGTGATGAGGCTCTCGTGCCGCGACCGATAATGCCAGCCTAGGCGTTTGCAGGGCAATCTCGCCGCGAGACATTCGTCGAGGATGCTTTCCAGGTCGATGTTTTCGTCCGGCTCGTCGCCATCCGTTCCTCGCTGGAAGAAGGAGGTGGGCGGAAGCTGCTTCGGGTCCCCTACAATCACGGAGGAGCGGCCCCGGGCGAGGGCACCGAGGGCGTCCCAAGGTGTGATCTGCGAGGCTTCGTCGAAAACAACGATGTCGTAGGGTTCGCCGCTCGCTCGCAAGTACTGGGCCACGGAAAGTGGACTCATGAGGAGGCAGGGTTTGAGGAGGCGCAGCAGGCGGGGGATCTGCTCGACGAGCTTTCTCACCGGGAGATATCGTTTTCTCTTCTGCAGTTCCCGGAGGAGCACGCCCATCTCGCTGTCGGTCGCGAGCGAGGTGGCGGGAGCGTGGGCTTCGGGGATCTTCGCGGCGAGCCGGGCCAGCACGACTTGCATCGAAAGGGCGCGATACTCCTCGTCGATTTGGCGGAATTCTTCGATGCGCCCCTCGTGCCGTTGCCGGAAGAAACCCGAGAGGTGGGGGTCCGAGTCGATCTCGACATCGACCCAGAGGGAGTAGAAGGCCTTTTCGAAGGATTCGACGAGATGGTCGCCGGAGGGGGTGACGGCGAGGGCACCCGGCAGCCAGGCCGCGAGGACGGCGTCCTGCTCGACCGCCCGCCGGGAGTCGAGCCAATGACACCACTCCCGCATTTCGGGCAGCTTGGCGACCATGGCTTTCGTCCGTTGCTGGAGTTCGCCGACTGTCATTCCACCGTCCCGGCTCCAGTAGGGGCGTTCCATCGAAAGGGTCGCCATAACGCTCTCGTGGGAGCGTTCGAGTTCCCCATAGGTAGAGCGTAACCTGGCGGCGAGGTTCGCAAGGGCCTGCCGCTCTTCGCTTTGCGGATCGATTGTCGCGAGGGAACGGATCTTGTCCAGGTTTCCGTCCGGCGTCGTCCGGGCGTACGCGGTGAGGCGTTCGACTCCCGACACCGCAATGCTGCTCAGGTCGCGCAAGGCGACGGCATCCAACCCATCCTGCCAAGCCTCGCCGAAGAGACGCGCTCCCTCGCCCTCAAGGCTTGCGAAAGTCTGCGAGGTCTCCGCCGAACCCCTCGCTGCCGCGACGGCCTCCGCGATGCCTTGCCAGGTAAGTGTACCCGCCGCCTTGAGCCTCCCGCGCAGTTCCTTCAGCAACTTTCGCTTCCCGAAGAAGCGCGCCACGGGGTTCGCCGCCTCCACCTCGCGGATGCGACGCGCCCAGTCGGCATGGTCGGCGGCGTCGGAGAATTCGTACCAGTGGTCGGCGCATTCGAGCGTGGCATCGTTCCGCTCCGCCGCCGCATCCGCGAGGCGTTGCGCTCGCGACGCGGTCTCTCGCGAAAGGAGCGTTTCCGGCACGGGGCGTCCCGCCGTCGCGAGCCATTCTATCAGATCGAGAAATCCCTGCGTCCGCGCCGCATCCATCGTCGCGATGTCCAGATGAAAGTCAGACGAGGCCTGTTCCAGCGTCGCCGTCCATTTCGACAGCGCCTTGACGAGCTTCCCGAGAGCTTCATCCGCCTCGCGTTCGCGAACTCGGGTCGCCGTGTCGAAACGGCAATCGGCGAAGGGGTGGGACGATGGATCGTCGACCAAGCGCCAAGCCGAAGCCATGTCCGCGAGAAGCTTCCGCCACCGGTCGATCTGCCCTTCCTCGACTTGGCGGGGAGCGTCCGTGGGACAGGGTATCTCGGGCGTGTCCGCTAGTTCGATGAGCCGGTTCAGTCCGTCCCAGACGCTGAATCCCGCGGGCCGCCGCCGATGCAGGGCCTCGACGTATTCGTTCAGTTCGTCCCGCCTCCTGGCGAGGGTGTCGGCGACGACCGTCCACGCCTCCGTATCGAGGTCGGCCTTCGCGTTGAGCGCGGCCGCCATCTGTTTGAGGACGTCGGTCTTACTCGCCTTGTTCGAGTGAAGTTCGAGGATGAAATCGCCCAGTCCGATCTGCGAAAGCCTTCGATGCACGACTTCCAGAGCGGCCCGCTTCTCCGCGACGAAGAGAACCGTCCTCCCCATGCCCAGTGCATGCGCGATAAGATTGGCGATGGTCTGGCTCTTTCCGGTTCCTGGAGGTCCTTCGAGAACGAAGGTGTGCCGTTCGGCCCCCGCGAAGACGGCGGCCAACTGAGTCGAGTCGGCGCTGAGCGGCGCGTAGGTCTTCGAGGGATGTCGCCTCGCGTCGAGATCTTCGGGACGGTCCATCGCGGAGGAGTCCGCGAAGGCGGGCGAGGTCCCGTCGTTGCGCATCAGGTGCCCCACCAATGGACTTGCCCGCAGCGCTTCGGCGTGGCTTTCGAGATCTTTCCACATGAGGAACTTTGCGAAGGAAAAAAGCCCCACTTCCACCGCATCCGCCACCGTCCAGCCACGGTAGTCAGCGATAGCATGGCGCACCAGCTTCAGGATTCTGGAGACGTCAACGCCGGACTCGTCCTCGGGCAGCGGATCGAGACCGGGGATTTCAAGGCCGAACTCCACTTTCAGAAATTCCAGCAACGTCGAGTTGAAGGACGTTTCCTCGTCGCCGCGACGGAGGCGGTAGCCATCCTTGACGGAACGGCGTTCGACGGTCAGGGGCACTAGCAGGAGCGGGGCCTCGTAGATCCGTTCGCTGTCGTCGTTGCGTCGCCAGCGCAAAAAGCCGAGGGCGAGATACAGAGTGTTGCTTCCGCTTTCCTCGATCGAGAGGCGGGCCGCTCGATAGATCTCGGTGAGCCGACGGAACAAGTCCTGCTCGTCGAGCGGGGCGTTCAGAATGTCCCGCGCGAAGCTCTCCCGTACCCAGGTGGCGTCCTCGTTGCCGAGGGAGGGGAGTTCGAAAAGGTCGCGTTCTCCATCGGGTCGGAGTTCGCTCGGCAGGACGGTGAAGGCGTGGCCGCCGGCCAGTGCATCCTCCAAGGCGGACAGCCCGGGGGCCAGGAGCGACAGGGTTTTTCGGGAACTGCGGAAATTCAGCAAGCGGTTGAACAAGGTCAGGTCGAGAAGATTGCGTTTCCACCGGTTCAGCCGTTCAGCACCCTGTTCCCCCGTGACATGGGTGTGGAGTGTGCTCAGATCGAGACCGTCGTCGACTTCGACCGAGGGACCGCTCCGTTGGTCCGCATCGGCCTTTCCCTTCGCCGCGCCACCGCATCCTCGTCCACCTTACCGTCGTCGAGGAGAGGAAGCGGTTTGACGCCGAGCTTACGGCACCTGGCGATGTCGATGACGCATTGGAAACTGGATTCGTCGGCGAGATGTCTCCGCCCGGCGTCCACCGCGGCGGCGAAGGAGGTCTTCGCCTCGCAGAGCAGCGTGGTCTCCACAGGCAGGATTTCGTGAAGGTCGACCCGGTTTTTTAAACGAGAATGCGAATCCTGCGCCGACTCGGGAAAGGTCGCTTCTTCAAGCCAAACTCCGCAAAAGGCGTGCCCTTCGATCATCACGGCCAAGGGATTCAGACCCGCCTGCTCGGCACAGGCACAGAAGAGGAGTGTGGTGTCCAGACAGGTCGCGAGGCCGGAATCGAGAATGCGCTGCGGCAGCCGCACTTTCTGCCCAAACTGTTCGAAACTGGCGGGAGGGTTGGAGTAGTGGATGCCCCGGGCCTGGATCGCCTCGAAAATGGCCGCGACCTGAGTGGCGACGGCTTGGCGGTTTTTCGATTGGTAGCCGTTCAGGCGAAAGTTCCGGTCTTGGGAAAGCAGTCGTTCGGCGGCATCGGCAAGAATGCATTCGACCGCGCGGGTATTCGGCAGGACAAAGGCGGCGAGCAACTCCGGCAGGCTGCGAAGGCCGTTCCAGCAGTCTGTCGCCAACAACTCGACCTCGTGGCGAGCGAAGTGGATACGTTCCCCGGCGGAAAGCACTTCGACCTCGAAATATCCGACCAGGGACTCCCGCAAGCCCGCGAGATAGGCGGCGTCGAGTTCGAACCGGAGATCGCTCCATGCCCGCTCTTCACCCGGGGGCAAATGGGTGCTCTCAAGGACCAATGCCTTTCCGAAGGGAGGGTTGGACGAGAGGCGGATCTCCACCGACCCGAGGGGAGTGTTGCCGTCATTGTGGACGCAGACTCGCTTGATCGCGGGGACCCGGTTTTGCTGGAGCGCGAAGCTGACAGCGGCGTCGGCGATGAAATCGAGGGTCACCGTGGCGTTGGTAGACATATCCACGGAGGGAACCTCGGAGACACCAGACGGAGTCAAAGGGATCTCGTGAAAGGGAGGGGGCTCTTCACTCAAATCAGTCACGGTGGAACGCTTTTGTGGGCGTAGGCAGTTTGCCCATCTGCCCGAGTGTGTCAAAGATTTTTAATTGTTAGTCCGATTCGCGCCGTATCCGGTGAAGTGATCTTCCGGGCATCTAAATGAGCTTAGCGATGATGTGTCAATGTTATTGATTTCGGCTATGACTTTCGTCAGGTGAGGTGCGTGACCAATCTGCACTGATCTGTAAAAAGACCCGTAAATCCTTGACCCGACGGACGAAAACCGGTTGGATGAATCGAGTCCTCAAATGAATGGGATCCTCAAGCTTCCATTCGCGCGAAGTGTATCGGGAGTCAGGGGGCGATGACGACTCTTCACGCGATGACAACTCTTCACGGAAAGCAATGAAACAAATCGATCGCAACGCCTTCTACCTCATCCCGGCGACTGCTTTGACGGTTGTTTGCTTCTTGGGGATCACCCATGCACTGAGTCCGGCTACTCTTGCAGGGCTCTCCGAGACATCCAACCGGGCGAGCTTCTGCGCGTACTTGGTTCTCACGCTGATTGCGTGCGGCTCAGGACTGGGTCTCCTCTTCCGAATCCGGGCCGCCTATCCGGTCTCCGTCGTGGCAACCGTGTCCTTGCTTGGGTTAGCGATTTATCAGCTCGTCGGGTTTTTGCAAAGAGCACCCAAGATGGCGCAAAATGTTTCGGACACTCTTCTGGCATCCAGCGCCGTTCACATCTTCGTCCTCCTTGTTATCCTGATCCTGCTGTCTCTGGGATCGACCCGGGAGCGCTGCTTCCCACCCCAGCTCAAACACGCCGGCGATGGCGAGCCCGATCCCGTTTCGACTTGATTGATTTTCCTGATTCGAATCCTTGAAGCCTGTCGTCCGCTCGGGTCACGAATGGCCGCCGAGCGGGGCCACGCGACAGGGTCATGCGCCCCATCCCACCCTGTTGCGTGATGGGCGGGACGTAGCATGGGCCATCCCACGAGTGAGATACGACTTCCGAATTTTCGGAACGACCATTCCACGAGTGAGATACGACTTCCGAATTTTCGGAACGACCATCCCACGAGTGAGATACG